>JBAYVN010000075.1:0-11311 GCA_041674525.1 Dehalococcoidia bacterium
CGTCACCCTCGACATCGCGCGGTGGCCGCAGTGGACGCCCACGGTGACGGCCGTGGAGGTGCTGGATCCCGGTCCGGTACGCACGGGCCTGCGAGTGCGGCTCACGCAGCCGGGGAACCGTCCCGCCGTGTGGACCGTGACGCGGGTGGAGGAGGGGCGCGCTTTCGCCTGGGAGACGCGCGCCCTGGGAATGCGCGTCGAAGGAATCCACCGGCTGGAGCCCGTGGCGACAGGCACGCGCGTCACCCTCGCCGTCGAGGTGACGGGAGTGACAGCCCCGATCCTCGGCTGGATCGTGGCCCGCGTGTCGCGGCGGTTCATCCCGCAGGAGGCCGCCGCGCTCAAAGGGGAGTGCGAGCGCGCCTAGCCCGCAGGACGCCATGGGTCGACGTTGCGCGCGCGATGCCCGACGATGCAGCGCATCCCTTCGACGCTGACCAGCCAGCTGACTCAACTGAACCATCGGCCCACCCGGCGCGAGCGCGCCCTGGCAGGAGTCCACTCATGACCGTCCTACTGGCCTCGCGAGCGTTCTTCGAGCGCTACGACGCGGACGTCACTCGCATCAGCGCGATCCCCGGACCGCGCGGCCCGATCGAGCGAGTGGAGATCCCGGAGGCCGAGGGGGCACGCCTCGCTGCGGAGGACCTGGAGCGCATCACCGTCGCGTTCGCCTCCGGCGACCTGACGGACCGTCCGGAGATCGACCTGCGCCGGAAGCTCTACGGCGGGGCACGGCGCGGGCCGAAGCTGGAGTGGCTGCACGCCTCGAACGTGGGGACGGACGATCCGATCTTCGGGGAGCTCATGGACAAGGGCGTCGCGGTCTCCAACTCGCCGGGGTCGAGCGCGGAGCCGATCGCGCTCACGATGCTGGGCGCGCTGCTGTGGCTCGCGCGCGACATGCCGTACTTCGCCGAGGCCCAGCGGGCCCACGAGTGGCGCTCCCGGGCGCGCCCGGAATCGCCTCCCGATCTCCGCGGCCAGACCGTGACCATCGTCGGGCTGGGCGCGATCGGCGGGTACCTCGCCTCGTTCCTGCGCCCCCTCGGCGTGCGCATCATCGGCGTGCGCCGCACCCCGGCGGGCGCGGCCGAGGGCGTGGACGAGTGGGTGCCCCCCGATCGCATCGCCGAGGTGCTGCCGCGCACCCAGTGGCTGGCGCTGGCGGCGCCGCTCACCGCGCAGACGCGCGGCATGATGGATGCGCGGGCGCTGGCGCTGCTGCCGAACGGAGCGCGGGTGCTCAACGTGGGCCGGGGCCAGCTGATCGACGAGGAGGCGCTGATCGCCTCGCTGCGCTCCGGTCACCTGGCGGGCGCGTACCTGGACGTATTCATGGAGGAGCCGCTCCCCGCGGAGTCGCCGCTGTGGGATCTGCCAAACGTGATTGTCACGCCACACGCGTCCTCGGCGTCGCGGGACAACTCTGCGCGGGCGAGCGTGATCTTCCTCGAGGAGCTGGAGCGCTGGCAGCGCGGCGAGCAGCCGAGGCGCCTGGTCACGGAGCGCTAGTTCAGGCGGGCGTCCGGGGGGTAGTTCGCGTACAGCCGGAGGTCACGCAGCCGCCCGCGCTGGCGGCGGAGCACATCGCGCCACAGGGTCGCGGGGTGCGACGTGAAGGCGTCGCCTGCGCGCGCGTCCAGGACCCACCACGCCTCCTCGGCGATCTCGCCCTCCAGCTGCCCTGCGCCCCACCCCGCGTACCCGACGAACAGCCGGGCGCTGCCGGTGACGCCCTCGAGATCGCCGGGCATCCCGCGGAGGTCGATCAGCCCCACCTCGGCCGTGACGCGCGTCCACCAGTCCGCATCACCCGCAGCGGGGAACCGGCCCAGCGCCATCACGACGTTGCGCTGCACGGGTCCGCCCACGAAGAAGACCGATGGCTCCGCGGTGCGCGCGCTCCACTCCGGAAGATGCAGCGCCACCGGCTCGCCCAGTGGGCGGTTGAGCACGAGGCCGAAGCCTCCCTGCTCGTCATGCGCGCACATCAGGATCACCGTACGTGCGAAGTTGGCGTCCCCCAGCAGCGGCGTGGCAACGAGCAGGCGGCCGGCGAGTGATCCGATCATCAACAGGCCGTGCCCGGTCCGCCGGTGGTCACCGGATGTGCGGCGGAGGCCCGGACGCCCCCGGGGGCCATCCGATCACCCCTAGAAGACGATGACCCCGCGGCCGTTCTCACCGCGCTCCAGCGCCTCGAAGCCCTCGTTGATCTCGGCCAGCGGGTAGCGGCGCTGCACTAGCTCGTCGCCCATCAACTCGCCACGCAGGTAGAGGTCGACCACGGTGCGGAAGGACTCGTGCGGGCTCGCGCTGCCGTAGTACGCGCCCATGATCCGCTTCTGACGGCGCACGAGATCGACCAGGTCGATCGGCGCGCGATCACCGAGCGGAGCAAGGCCGGCGACGACCGCGAGCCCGTTCTTACCGAGCGAATCCACCGCCTGCCGCGTGGTCTCGCTGCTCCCGAAGGTGTCGAAGGCGAACTCCACGCCGCCCCCCGTGAGATCGCGGATCTGCTTCACGGGGTCACCGGCGGTGGCGTCCACGCGATCCGTGGCGCCGAAGCGCGTCGCGAACTCCAGCTTGGACTCGACGATGTCGACGGCGATGATCCGCGAGGCGTTGAGGATGCGGGCGGCCTGCACCGCATTCAGTCCGACGCCCCCCACGCCGAACACGGCGACGGTCATCCCGGGGCGCACGCCGGGGGCGTTCACCACCGTGCCGTAGCCGGTGGGCACGGAGCAGCCCATCAGCGCCGCCACCTCCATAGGCACGGCGTCGGGGATGGGGTAGCAGGCCTGCGCCGGCGCGATGATGCGCTCCGAGAACACGCCGATCTTCGCCATCTGGAAGACCTCGGCGCCGCCGGCGTCGCGCAGGCGCGTCGTGCCGTCGAACTGCCGCGAGCCGGTGGCGGCGTTGGTGTCGCAGAGCTGCGGGTGCCCGGTCAGGCACATCCGGCAGTGCCCGCAGTTGGGGACGAAGGAGAGGATGCAGCGATCGCCGGGCTTCACCGCGGTGACCCCCGGCCCCACCGCCTCCACGGTGCCCGCGCCCTCGTGCCCCAGGACGCACGGGAGGGGGAGGACCGCCGTGCCGTGCATGATGTGCAGATCGCTCGCGCACACCCCGGCGGCGCCCATGCGCACCGCCACCTCTCCAGCGCGCGGCTCCTCCTGAGCCAGATCCTCGATGACCAGCGGACCAGGGGCAGAGCGCAGGACGGCGGCACGCATGGTGATTCCCTTCGCGATGGCGTGGCAATCTGCACCCGGGTGCACGACCGTCGACGACCGTGCACGGCCCCGCCGCCTCGCATCGTACCCCCGGGCGCGGACTCGGGCAGCGTCCCAGGGCGGGGGCTCGGGGGCTGCCGGGGCGGATCACGGATCGTTGACACACATTTAGGGGAAGTCGCGCAGTCTGGTGGTCAGCACACCGAACACCGCCCCGCCGGCGGCCGTTCAATGTACGTATCCCGCTCGACCACCGAGCCCATGGAGTCGAAATGTCAGGACAGCGCAGGGCCCTTCGGTTCGGACTCATCACCGCCGCGGTGGTGGGAACCGTCGCCATTCCGGCGACCGCACTCGCGGCGAACGCCAGCGGGGTCGACGTGCGATCCCTCGCGGGCGCGGCGATCAACGGGCAGATGAGGGGTGGCGGCGACCACGGATTGGCCGAGTCTGCCGCCCCGGCGCACGGCGGCCCCATGGGGCCGCGGGCGGACGCGCACCTCGCCGCCCTCGCCGCGAGCCTCAACGTCTCGGTGGACACGCTCAAGGCCGCCATGCAGGCCGCACGCGCCGAGGTCCAAGGCGATCAGCCGAAGTCGCCCGCCGACCGCCAGGCGTTCATGGACAAGTACCAGGCCGCACTGGCGGCCAAGCTGAACATCACCGTGGATGCCCTGAAGGCAGCGGAGGCCGCCAACCGGCCGGCGCCGTCCCTGGGCCCGAGGCAGGGCCCGAGGCAGGGCGCTCCGGGCCAGCACCTCGAAGGCCTCGCGACGGCGCTCGGGGTCACGCCCGACGCGTTGAAGGCGGCGTGGCAGGCCGCGGCCACGGAAACGAAGCCCGCGACGAAGCCTGCTGACGCGGCGGCCCGCGAGGCCCACCGCCAGGCGTTCGTCGCCTCGCTCGCGGCGAAGCTGAACCTCCCGGTCGATAAGGTGACCGCCGCGCTGCAGCAGGCGAAGCCCACGCCGCCCGCGAAGCCGACCGCCGCCGAGCTGCGGGCGATGCTCGCGCCGCGCCTGGCGCAGATGGTCCAGAACGGCCGGATCACGCAGGCCCAGGCCGACCAGATCCTCGCCGACATCGACGCCGGCAAGCCGGTGTTCGAGGTGCTCAAGCAGTTCATGCCGCAGCTGGGCGGCCACCAGGGCCCCGCATTCAAGGGTTCGCACGGCCCGGGTGGTCCGCGCGGTCCTCAGGGCGCAGTGGCCTAACGCACAGTCCGCCGGAGTTGCCCTGCCCGGCGCGAGGCGCCCCCATCCCGGGTTTCCGAGGTGGGGGCGCCTCCTTCATTTCGCCGACCCAGCCCCTTCGCCGACCCAGCCCTTTCGCCGACCCAGCCCTTTCGCCGACCCAGCAACGTGCGCCCGTTCACCCCGCACGCGACATCACCCGTGCCCTCGTGGCGCTCACGCCTGACGGATAGCCGCTCCCTGGGGGCATGCACGTGCCCCCTCGACCGCAGGGGAGTCGGCGACGGGCCGCACGCAGGACTGAGGGGCGCGCTAGCGCTTCGTGGCGCCGATGGTGGAGCGCAGGAATTCCACCACGCGGGACACGTACTCGTTCGGGAACTCCTCCAGCCCGCCGCCCAGCGGCGCGCCGTGGGCGATCCATAGCGTCTTCGGCTGCTGCGCCGCCGTGAAGATGGCCTGCGCCTGGTCCCCATGCGTGCTGTCCTCGATCACGAACAGCGGCCGCCCGCCGAGCTTCGCCGCCGCGTCCAGGGGCGCACGATCCTCGATGGTCACGGCGATGCGGCGCTTCACCATGTAGGTGGTCAGCGGGCGCAGGATCCGCGGCACCGCGACGATGTGATCGAGGGCGTCCTGCAGCGCCAGCTCCAGCGACGCGTACGGGGCCTCCGCGACGACGGCGGCGATCCGCGTGTCCTCCGCGGCCGCCATGATCGCGACTGATCCCCCGAGCTCGACGCCCATGATCGCGATGCGCGACTGGTCCACCTCCGGTCGCGTGCTGAGGTAGTCGACCGCGCCCAGGACATCCGATTTCTCGCGCTCGCCGAAGGTGACCTCCACGCGCGCGGAATGACCGACGCCCCGCGCGTCGAAGAAGAAGACGTGGAAGCCGGCGTTCGACAGGAAGTCGGCATACGGCAGCATCACGTCGCGCGTCCCGCCGTACCCGTGCATCAGGATCACCGCCGGCGCGGGGCGGGTGCTGGGCTGCTCGCCGTGGGGCGGCGCCGCCGCCAGGAACCACCCCGCGAGCTCCGTCCGGTCGCGTGCGGTGAACTCGATCTCCTCGACAGGGAACGGGAACTGGTCGAGGTAGGGCGTGTTCTTCGGCGGGTCCGGCCTGAGCGCCGCATCGGCGGCAACGTACGCCACCAGGAACCCGAGGACGACGCCGATCACGATCGTGCCGGCGACGCTGGCCAGGATCATCCAGCGTCCCTGGTTCACGGGGCACGTCCCAGGCACTGGACGTGGACGAACATGAAGAACGCGTCCGGACTCTCCGCCCATTCCTCCCAGCCGCGCGCGATGTCCTCGACCTCGGCGGCGGTCGCGCAGCCGTACTCGATCGCCTGGGCCGCGAAGCCGGAGTGCCGCGCGCGCTCCCCCCACGAGCGGCCCCAGTCCGCCGCATCGGCCGGGTCCGCCATCAGCTCGACGGCGGCGGTGACCTCGACGTCCACGAAGCCCGCGGCGAGCACCCACGACCGCAGCCGCCGCCCGGCGTCCGGGTCCGCGCCGTTGCGCGCGGCGATGGCGTGGTAGACCTGCAGCCAGCGGTCGATCGCCGGCGACTTCGGCCACGCGGTCATGGTGGCGTAGTCGGCGTCGCGCACCGCGACCAGGCCGCCGGGACGGAGCACTCGCCGCATCTCAGCCAGCGCCTCCACCGGCCGGGCGAGGTGCTGCATCACCTGGTGGGCATGCGCAGCATCGAACGAGGCGGACTCGAACGGCAGGGCGTATACGTTCCCGACCTCGAACCGGGCGCTTGCCGCGGGACCCGCGGCGGCGTGCTCGCGCGCGCGCTGGATCACATCCTCGGCGACGTCGATGCCCACGGCCTCGCCGGGCGCGACCGCGCGCGCGAGGCCGGCGGTGATGGTCCCGGGCCCGCAGCCCACGTCCAACAGGCGCATCCCCGGGCTCAGGCGTGGCAGCAGGTACGCGGCGTCGCGCTCGGCGGTGCGCCGCGCGTGGCGGCTCACCACGGAGGCGTGGTGGCCGTGGGTGTAGCGGTCGGCGGGCACAGGCTGCTCGCTGGTCATGGTGACCGAGGGTACCCCAGCAGCCCGCTACGGACGCGCATCGGGGTGCGCGCCCCGCGGCCCGTGCGCTATCGTCCGCGCATGGCCAAGGGCAGAGCGATGACCCCCGCCGTGGAGGCGGCGCGCCGCGCCGGCGTTCCCTTCGAGCTCCTCGAGTACGAGCACGACCCCGCCGCCGAGGCGTACGGGGAGGAGGCCGCCCGTGCGCTGCAGCTGGACCCCGCCCGGGTGTTCAAGACCCTCGTCGCGAAGCTGGACGGCGGTACGCTGGCCGTGGGGATCATCCCCGTGGCGGCGCGCGTGGACCTGAAGGCGCTGGCTGCCACGCTGGGCGCGCGCCGCGCGGAGATGGCACCCCCCGCGGAGGCAGAGCGCGCGACCGGGTACGTGGTCGGCGGCATCTCCCCCCTCGGCCAGAAGCGCCGGCTCCCGATCGCCCTGGATTCCTCGGCGCTGGGGCACGGAACGATCTGCGTCAGCGCGGGGCGGCGTGGCGCGCAGATCGCGCTCGCCCCGGCGGACCTGGTGCGGCTCACGGGTGCGCTGGTCGCGGACATCGCCCGCGAGTAAGGGGCGAGAGGCGTGAACCGGCGTGAATCGGCTACCGTGAACCGCGACGCGTTCGCGCCGCGCGGGACGGCCGGGTCTGCATGGGCCGGTCCCCGCGCGCGTATGAAGGGTGCACCCGCCTCGTGAATTCCAATCGAGTGATCATCGGCGTGATGCTGGCGCTGGCCGCGCCGGGCGTGTTCCTGCGCCTCGGCGGCATCCACACCGGCACGATCACGGACACCGCGATCTTCGGCCTGTCCATCGTCGCGGCCGCATTCCTGCTGGGATGGGCCGCCGAGGCGGCAGAGATGGACATCACGCAGGGCCTGGCGGTGGCCTTCGTGGCGCTGATCGCGGTCATGCCGGAGTACGCCGTGAGCATGGCGTTCGCGTGGAAGGCGGGCGTGGATCCGAGCTTCGCGCCGTACGCCGTCGCGAACATGACGGGCGGCAACCGGCTGCTGATCGGCGCCGCGTGGCCCATGCTGGTGTTCCTGGTGTGGTGGCGCACGGGGGCACGCGCGCTGGTGCTGGAGCGATCGTTCTCGATCGAGGTGCTGACGCTCGCCGCCGTGTCCGTCTACGCGTTCACGATCCCGCTGAAGGGGACCATCGACCTCTACGACGCGGGCGTGCTCTTCCTCGGCTTCGTGGCCTACATGTGGATGATCGCGCGGGCACCGTCCGAGGAGCCCGAGCTCGTGGGCCCGGCGCGGCTGATCGGCGCGCTGCCGCGCACGCAGCGCCGCGCGGTGCTCGTGGTGCTCTTCCTGTACGCCGCGATCGCGATCCTGACCTCCGCAGAGCCGTTCGCGGAGGGCCTGATCCACACCGGCGTCCAGTTCGGGATCAACGAGTTCATCCTCGTGCAGTGGCTCGCGCCGCTGGCCTCCGAGGCGCCGGAGTTCCTGGTCGCCGGGATCCTCGCCTATCGGGGCCGCGCCAGTGTCGGCATGGGCGCACTGCTCTCATCGAAGGTGAACCAGTGGACGCTACTGGTGGGGGGGCTGCCGATCGCCTACGCACTGTCCAGCGGCGGCTGGCACGGCCTGCCACTGGACGCCCGCCAGAACGAGGAGATGTTCCTGACGGCGGCGCAGTCGGTGTTCGCCGTCGCGGTGGTGCTCAGCCTCTCGCTTTCGCGAGGGGAGGCACTCGCGCTGTTCGGACTCTTCGCGGTGACATTCGTGGTGCCCAGCACCGAGGTGCGGTTCGGCGCGGCGATTGTCTATCTGGTGCTGACCGTCCTGCTGATCATCAAGCAGCGCGCCGAGGTGCCCGCGATCTGGCGCAGCGCGCGCGAGACGCTGGCGGCGACGAACGCCGCCGCGCGCGAGCGCAGTGCCGTGCACAAGTAGCGCGAGGAGCACGAGCAGCGCCGAGCATGCGGCGCCGGGGGCGCCCGACGACCGGGACCGCTCCGGCGTTACGCCCGGACGACGAGCACCGGGCAGGGGGCGTGTCGCAGCACGTGTTGCGTCACGCTGCCCAGCACCATACCCACGACGCTGGCAGCCCGGCGGCTGCTGATCACGATCATCGTCGCCCCCTGCTCGGCGGCCACGCGCTCGATCGCCTCCGCATCGTCTTCGCCGTGGCGCAGCTGGGCCACCTCGCAGGTGACCCTGGTCACGTCGAGCCCGGCGGCGGCTGCAGCCTCGTCCATCGCCGCGAGCGACTGGGCGGAGACGACACGCATCGCAGCCATCGTGGAGGGTGCGACCACTTCCGCCGCGTCCAGCAGGGGGTTGAGGGCGTGCACCAGGACCACACTGGCCCCGGTCTCGCGGGCGAGCGCCGCGGCCTCGCGCAGTGCGATGTGCGCGCCCTCGGAGCCGTCGAACGCCACCAGCAGTCGCATCGCAACCTCCTCGTGCCTCGCCATCGTAGCCGACCGACGCCCCGCAAACACGCCGCGCGCCGGGGCGCTCCCCGGCCGCGCGCGGGGTAGGGGTGACGCGCATGCGAGGCGAAGCGGAGAGGTCTAGTATGGCGGCGCAATCACCCGGGAGGCCGGTCCTCCACCGGCCGGGAGGCGCACCCGTGGAAGTAGTCGCGGTGGTGATCCTGACGGCGCTCTTCGCCGCGGCGCTCGCCGTGATCTTCGGCGTGACCGCATTGCGGGACGCCCGGCCGCACTAGCCGGCCAGCGGGCCGGGTCGCACCCCCCGGGGTACGATGGAACGACGGCCCCATCGAACCGGCCGGGAGGATCGCGTGCCGCAGCCCCTCGTGCTTGACCTCGGCCCGTTGCCCGGCCGCCCGTCCGTGCCCGCCACGGCTGCCGGCGGCGCGCGGGTGCTGCTGGTATCGACGTACGAGCTGGGGCACCAGCCCATCGGCCTTGCCGCCCCGGCCGCTTCGCTGCGCGCCGCCGGGCACGAGGTGCGCACGCTGGACCTCGCGGTGGACGTAGCGACGCCAGGGCTGCTGCGCGACGTGGACCTGGTGGCGATCTCCGTGCCCATGCACACCGCCGCGCGCATCGGCGTGGAGTTTGCCCGCGCAGTACGCGCTGCCGCGCCCCACATCGCGATCGCGTGCTACGGGATGTACGCCTCGCCGCTCGCCGCGCAGCTGACCGGCCCGGACCGCGCCGACCTGGTGATCGGCGGCGAGTACGAGGGCGGGCTGGTCGCGCTCGCCGCGCGCGTTGCCGTCCGCGCCGCTGAGCGCACGGCGTGGCGCGCGGACTCCGGGGACGTGCCCGGGACGGGGGCCACGGCGCTGCTCGCGCGGCAGCAGTACCCCGTGCCCGACCGTCGCGGACTCCCCGCCCTGGAACGTTACGCGCGCGTCCGCCGGACGGACGGGGAGCGCGTGGCCGGATACGTGGAGGCGACGCGCGGTTGCGCGCACGCGTGCACGCACTGCCCCATCACCCCGGTGTACGGCGGCGCGCTGCGGCTCGTGCAGCGCGAGACGGTGCTGGCGGACATCGCGCAGCAGGTGGAGGCGGGCGCGCGGCACATCACGTTCGGTGACCCGGACTTCCTCAACGCCGTGCCGCATTCGCTGGCGCTCGTCGAGACGCTGCACGCGCGCTGGCCCGACCTGACGTACGACGCGACGATCAAGGTCGAGCACCTGATCGAGCACGCCAATCTGCTCCCCCGCCTGCGCGAGACGGGCTGCATCTTCGTGACCTCCGCGTTCGAGTCGTGCAACGACACGATCCTTGCGACGCTGGCGAAGGGGCACACGCGCGCCGACATGGTGACCGCGCTGGCCGCCACGACGGCGGCGGGGATCCCGGTTCGCCCGACGTGGGTCGCCTTCACCCCGTGGACGACGATGGACGACCTGATCGACATCCTCGACTTCGTCGCCGAGCAGGGACTGGAGCGGCACGTCCAGCCCGTGCAGTACGGGCTGCGCCTGCTGCTGCCCCCAGGATCGCCGCTGGTCGATCGGCTGGCCGCGGAAGGCCGCCTCGGTGCGTTCGATGAGCACGGACTGACCTACGCCTGGTGGGCGCAGGACCCGCGCGTGGGCACCCTGCAGGCGGAGCTCGCGGCGATCGTGGAGAGCGCCGCCGCCACGACGGGAGCCGTGTCCTGCGACTGCGGTGAGGCCTCGTGCACGACCGCGCCCGGGGTCGAGGATGCCGCGACCACCTTCGCCCGCGTCCGGGCGGCCGCCTATGCGGCGGCAGGGCGCCCGGCTCCGGCCGGCAGCGCGTCCGAGACGCCCGCCGGGGTGGTACCCGGGCTCACCGAGCCGTGGTTCTGCTGCGCCGAGCCCACCTCGCAACAGCTCGCGTCGTTCAACCTGGGGGGCAACCTCGGAAGCGAGCTGGGTGTCGCGACCCAGGCGGTGCGGGACCGCTGAGCCCGGGTAGGTGGAATTACACCGTGTTGCTGGGTACGATCGGCACTCCGTGGCGCAGCTCCCGGCATGCGCTCGCTCGCACACTCGGTACGCGGAGGAAGAACGCATGCGAATGTCGACGGTCCGGCGCGCGGCTCTGCTCGGGATCGTAGTGCTGGGCGTGGGCCTGGCGGGGTGCACGGCGGCCGGTCGCGAGGCGAGCGATCGCCGCGACGCTGCGCAGCAGGAGCTCGCGGCGCGGGCGGGATACACCCCCGGTGCGGCGAAGCCCGCCCCCTCGGGTAGCCCGGCCGCCGGAGGCGACGCGGTGAAGCTGGGCCAGCAGGTGGCGACCCAGTTCGGATGCGTCGCCTGCCACTCGATCGACGGCAAGGCCGGCGTCGGCCCCACGTGGAAGGGCCTCGCGGACCACGACGTGGAGCTGGCGAGCGGC
>JBAYVN010000076.1:0-10670 GCA_041674525.1 Dehalococcoidia bacterium
ACCGCTGAAAGCATCTAAGCGGGAAGCCGACTCCAAGATGAGGTCACTCACCGGGTTAACCGGGTAAGACCGCCAGAAGACTACTGGTTTGATAGGCCGGAGGTGGAAGCGCAGCAATGCGTTGAGCTGACCGGTACTAATGGTCGAGGGCTTGACCCTCTATCAAGCACCTCTTCGATCTGCTGGTGATTCGCATGGCTGTTGGGTGATCATCGGGCTCGCGCAGTATTCTGTGTGCAGGTGCCACTGCCCGTCTCGCATCTCTCCCCCGTCCCTGGACGCGGGGAGGCGCGGCGGACTCACTGGCCGTCAGCGGCGCGGGATGGAGCAGCGGTAGCTCGTCGGGCTCATAACCCGAAGGTCGGGGGTTCGAATCCCTCTCCCGCTACCAGTACCAAGACGAAGCCGCCCCGCGAGGGGCGGCTTCGTTGTATCCGAGGGACGGACTGGTACGTGGGGTACGAGGTTCGGAGGGGTGTCCGAAGGTGCTGAGACGGGACGCCGGCAGGGTCTAGCACCACGCCACGTCGTGGTGCATGGCGGGGGCCGCGAGCTCCAGGACGCTCGTCGCTTCATCCTCTACGGCCGCCCGGGTCGCGGCTGGAATCGGCTGCAGAGGGGTGACACACAGCGCGGCGCTCGCCGCGGTGCCTTCAATGGTCCAGGTGGCGCCGACGAAGCCGTCGATGAGCACCGTGCCTGGTCCGACGCCATTTCTCGTCAGCAACTGCTTTCGGTGCGCCTCCCCGACGATGTGGGTTCGGTCGGCGTGTGCGAGGAGCGCGTTGTCGTAGGTGGGCAGAAACCGCGGTGGCGCGGGCACGTCCGGATCGGGGAGTGGGGCGCCGCGGACATCCACGAGCTCACGTCCGCTCTCGTCGGCGAATGTCCTCAGGCGGGGACGGAGGCGGTCGATGACTTCACCGACGCCGCTCAGGCCGGACCAGGCCTGGACGTCGCGTACGCTTGCGGGCCCGTAGGCACGCAGGTAGCGCAACAGCAGGGGGTCGGGTGAGGGATCGGACGCTGGCGCCTCGTCGAGAGATGCCTTCAGGAATGTGCCGAGACTCGCAAGCCTGGGCGCCCCGCTCTTGCCCCAGACGCCGCGCGGGGGCGGCTGGGCCACGGGGATGAGGGCGCGCGCGGCATAGACGAGCACGGCCGGCGGCACGTCCGGGCACCGCAGAGCGAGCAGGCGTCCGAGTTCCGCATTGGTGCGCGGGAGCTCCTGGATGATCTCGCGGGCCGCCGTGACGAGCGCTGGGACGTCGATTCCGCGGAGCCGGGGCCCGTACTGGCTCGCCCAGAAATCGCGTTCCAGGACCGGCGCGAGCACCGGTTGGAGCGCGAAGGCGTCCCGGGTAGTGACCAGGTGGAGTGTGGAGCGCAGGAGCGGCATGCGGACGGCTCGGCGCTGTTCGATGAGGGCCGCGAGGGCCTGGGGGCGGAAGTCGCGGAGCCGCGCCGCCAGCGCATAGTATGGGTCGTTGGGGATCTGCGCCTGGAGGGCGACAAGGTGTTCGATCGCGGCGGGAACCGTGCAGGGCGAGCGCTGGAGGAGGAGTTGCCGGGCGAGACGCGCGCGGTTCAGCTCTCGGAGCGAGAGACGCCGGGGACTTCGCGATGGAATCTGCGGTTCCTCCAGGCAGTTGTTGGCCCGGCCCCTTGCCAGAAGGGGGATGGGACGCGATACTACGCTTCTTGGTGGTTAGAGCGCGGCGGACCCACCCGTTCTCATTCCGAACACGGAAGTGAAACGTCGCAGCGCTGACGATACTCCCGGGGCAACTCGGCGCGGAAAATAGGCCACCGCCAGGACTACGCAGGCCATCCCGCTAAACGGGATGGCCTGCTGCTTTCCCCGGACTTCCCGTCGACCTCTCACTCCCGTGTCCGCGCGAACGGTGGAGTCCCGCGCGGGGCGTGGTATCATGCGCCCCGGCCGTCTGTCCGGCGTAACGCCGGGCCGGCGTCACATCCTTCCGGAGGCAAACGAAGCGTTGACGAATCAGATCACTCCCCCGGCGACCGATGAGATCGAGGACATGGCGGCACTCCTCGACAGCGCGTCGGCAGCCGAGCCCCGGCAGCTCCGTCGCGGCGAGGTTGTCGAGGGCACCGTCATGAGCGTTGAGCGTGACGGGCTCGTGGTGGACATCGGCTTCAAGTCCGAAGGCATTGTGCCCGTGCAGGAAATGCACTCGATGGGCGCAGAGCCGCTGACGAAGCTGAAGCCCGGCGACCCCGTGCTCGTGTTCGTGGTGCAACCGGAAACCGCCGAGGGCCAGGTGGCGCTCTCCATCGACCGCGCGCGCGGCGAGCAGGGATGGCGCACGCTCCAGGAACGCTTCGAGTCCGGCGAGATCTTCGAGGCGGAGATCACGGGCTACAACAAGGGTGGCTTGCTGGCCAACGTGGAGGGCGTCAACGCCTTCATCCCCATGTCGCAGGTCGTGGGCGCAAAGCCCGGTACGGACGGGACGAACCCGCTGTCCGCGCAGGTCAGTCGCGCGCTGCGCCTGAAGGTGATCGAGATCAACCGCCGGCGCAACCGCGTCATCTTGTCCGAGCGCGCAGCGCTGCAGGAGTGGCGGGCGGAGCAGAAGGATCGCCTTCTGGACGAGCTGGCCGAGGGCGAGATCCGCAAGGGCATCATCACCTCCATCCGTAACTTCGGTGTGTTCGTGGACCTCGGCGGCGCCGACGGTCTCGTGCACCTGTCCGAGCTCTCGTGGGATCGCAACGCGCAGCCGGAAGACCTGTTCAAGGTCGGCGACGAAGTCAACGTCTACGTCATGCGCATCGACCAGGAAACGAAGAAGATCGCCCTCTCCATCCGCCGGGCATCGCCCGAGCAGTGGGAGGAGCTCATCACCCGCTACCAGGTGGGGGATGTGGTCCCGGGCGTCATCACCAAGCTCGTCGCGTTCGGCGCGTTCGCACGGCTGCCCGGCCCCGTCGAGGGTCTGGTCCACGTGTCCGAGCTCGTCGACCGCCGCATCGGCCACCCCGAAGAGGTGGTCGAGGAGGGCGACGTGGTGCCGCTGAAGATCGTGCGCATCGAGCACGACCGGCACCGCCTGGGGCTCTCGCTCCGCGAGGCGCGCACCGAGGCGATGATCCGGGGCTGGCAGTTCGACCCGGACGGGCGCATTGCCGGGATGCCGGACGACGCCGCTGCCGCGTTCCCGAACGAGGCGAGGGCGCTCCTGCCGCGCTACGAGGCTCGCCTCTCGCGCGCCGCGGAGGAAGCCCAGCGCCAGGCCGCGGCCGCCGCGCAGCGCGAGGTAGCCCAGGCGGAGGGCGCACAGGCCCGCACCGCCATGCGTGACGACGGGCCCGTGCTCACGGCGATGCAGGCCGCCATGCAGGCAGCCCAGGCCGATCTGGCCGCGCAGCAGCAGGAAGAGCCCGCTCCGGAGGAGGACGCGTAGCCGCCGTCCTCGACAGGGATCTGTTACAGGCCGGCTCCCGCGAGGGGGCCGGTTCTGTGTCCCGGGGTCTCGCGCGGGCGGCCGTGAAGAGACAGGCGGGGCGGCTGCGGGCAATTGCGAAGGCCGCGGGCCTGATATGATCGAAGCGGGTCGACCGTCTGCCGGGGTCGGCACCTCCCCCGCACCTTAAGATGCATGACCCCGTTCGCGCCGCGAGGCCCGGGCCGATGTCTGGTCGGCAGGTGCCCCGCGACCGGGTGGGGCGAGGGGAGTGGGGGCAGGCGGCTCAATAGGGCAATCACGCATAGGGTGCACGCAGGCCCTGTGGTAGCCTGAATATGTAGAACGAAACGGAGCGCCCGATGGCCGACCGATTCGACAAGTTCACCGAACGGGCCCGCCGCGTCCTGACGCTTGCGCAGGAAGAGGCGCAGCGGTTCAACCACAACTACATCGGCACCGAGCACCTGCTCCTCGGCCTCGTGCGCGAGGGCGACGGAGTGGCCGCGAAGGTCCTCTCCAACCTCGGCATCGAGTTGAACAAGGTGCGGTCCGCGGTCGAGTTCATCATCGGTCGTGGGGATCGCGCGTCCTCCGGCGAGATCGGGCTCACGCCCCGCGCGAAGAAGGTGATCGAGCTCGCGGTGGACGAGGCACGCCGCCTCGGGCACTCCTACATCGGCACCGAGCACCTGCTGCTGGGCTTGGTCCGCGAGGGCGAGGGCATTGCCGCCGGCGTGCTGGAGAGCCTCGGCGTCAACCTGGAGCGGGTGCGCGGGGAGACCACGCGCATCCTCGCCCAGTCGCAGCCGCAGGGCGGTCCGGCGACGGCCACGGGCGGCGGCAGCGGCACCACCGCGGCCGGCCAGCGCTCCGTGCGCACCCCCACGCTGGACCAGCTCGGCGTGGACCTGACGGCCATGGCGCGCAGCGGTCAGCTGGATCCGATCGTGGGACGCGACCACGAGATCGAGCGCGTGGTCCAGATCCTGTCGCGACGCACGAAGAACAACCCCGTGCTCATCGGCGAGCCCGGCGTCGGCAAGACCGCGGTCGCCGAGGGACTGGCGCACCGCATCGTGGACGGCGATGTCCCGGACACGCTCATCGGCAAGCGCATGCTCACGCTCGACATCGGGCTGCTGGTCGCGGGCACGAAGTACCGCGGCGAGTTCGAAGAGCGCCTGAAGAAGGTGATCGAGGAGATCAAGTCCTCGGGCAACTGCGTGCTGTTCATCGACGAGCTGCACATGCTCGTGGGTGCCGGCGCCGCCGAGGGCGCAGTGGACGCGGCTAACATCCTGAAGCCCGCGCTCGCCCGTGGCGAGATCCAGGCCATCGGCGCCACCACGCTGGACGAGTACCGCAAGCACATCGAGCGCGACGCGGCCCTCGAGCGGCGGTTCCAGCCGGTGCGCGTGGACGAGCCGACGATCGAGGACACGGTGTCGATCCTGAAGGGGATCCGCTCCGCGTACGAAGAGCACCACAAGCTGAAGATCTCGGACGAAGCGCTGTCCGCGGCTGCGGAGCTGTCCGCGCGCTATGTGTCCGACCGCTTCCTGCCTGACAAGGCGATCGACCTGGTGGACGAGGCGGCGGCGCGCGTGCGCATCCGCCGGCACTCCACGCCCCCGTCCGTGCGCGAGGCCACCAGTGGCCTGGAGGCGCTGCGGCGTGAGAAGGACCAGGCGATCGCGAACCAGCAGTACGAGTTCGCCGCCGAGCTGCGCGAGCGCGAGGTGCGCCTCCAGACGAAGCTCGAGGAGCTCGAGGCGGAGGTGGAGCACGCGCGCGAGGCGCAGCAGCCGATCGTGGGTGAGGACGACATCCGCGACGTGATCTCGCAGTGGACCGGTGTGCCGCTGTCGCGGATCGCCGCGGAGGAGTCGCAGCGCCTGCTGGAGATGGAGTCCTTCCTGAAGGACCGAGTTATCGGCCAGGACGAGGCGGTGACGGCCGTGTCCCGCGCGGTGCGCCGCGCCAGTGCCGGCCTGAAGGACCCGAAGCGCCCGATCGGCGTGTTCATGTTCCTCGGCCCGACCGGTGTGGGTAAGACGTACCTCGCGGAGATGCTCGGCGAGTTCATGTTCGGGTCGAAGGACAACATTGTCCGCATCGACATGTCGGAGTTCATGGAGAAGCACACGGTCTCCCGCCTGGTCGGATCGCCTCCGGGCTACGTGGGCTACGACGACGGCGGGCAGCTGACGGACCTGGTGCGGCGCAAGTCGTACTGCCTGATCCTGCTCGACGAGATCGAGAAGGCTCACCCGGACGTCTTCAACATGCTGCTCCAGATCTTCGACGATGGACACCTGTCCGACGCGAAGGGCCGGAAGGTGGACTTCCGGAACACCATCATCATCATGACCTCCAACGTGGGGTCGGATCTGATCCGCAAGGACTCCCGCGTGGGGTTCAACACCGCGCTGGACGAGGCCAAAACGGCCGAGGATCAGTACCGCCGGATGAAGTCGCGCGTGGAAGAGGAGATGAAGCGGGTCTTCCGGCCCGAGTTCCTCAACCGCATCGACACACCGGTGGTGTTCCGCGCTCTGCAGCAGGAGCACATCCGCCGCATCGTCAACCTGGAGCTGGACGACCTGCGCAACAACCTCAAGGAGAAGGGCATGTCCGTGGAGCCCACCGAGGCGCTCCTGGACTACCTGGGCAACGAGGGGTTCGATGCGGTGTTCGGGGCACGGCCGCTGCGCCGCGTGATCCAGAACCAGGTCGAGGACCGGCTCTCGGACGCGTTGCTGGACGGCTCGTACGAGGCCGGCGACACCATCCGCATCGACTACGCCGACGGCGAGGTGAAGTTCGAGCGGGTCGTGCCCGTGGCGGCTGAGCCGGCGCTCGCTCCGTAACGGGCCGCGTCCGTCACCCGCGGCGCGACTCGCCCCAGGCATGCAACAGACGGCCGCCCGAGAGGGCGGCCGTCTGATTGATCCGCCGGGCGATCTCCTGGTTGATCTGTCTGCGGAGATCGTGGATGCTGGCGCGATTCTGGAACGGGGTGGCGCGATGGCGGCAGCGAATGTCTACGGACAGGAAGGCCTGGACCGGCTCGTCGAGCGGCGGCGCGATCTCGACTGGTTCGCGCGCCTGCTGACGAACGACGCCACGCGGTTCGTGCTCGGATGGCGGGAGCGCCTCCCCGTGCTGGACACGCCCGAGGGGCCGCGGCTGGCCGCGGTGGATCATCGCGCGCTCGCCGGCCTCGCGCTCGGCGAGCCCGTGCTCCTGGGCGCGGTCGACGAAGCGATCCACGTCGCCATCGACGCGACCGACAGCGCGGAGGCGGAGCTGGTGGCGGCGCTGCCTGCGGGCGCGCGCCTGGCAGAGCTGCGCGAGATCGGCGCGCTGCTGCCGGGCGCGGAGGCGGCGATGGCGGCGTCGCATCGCGGCGTGCTGCTGTGGCACGCGGCGCAGCGCCATTGCGGGCGGTGCGGGGCGCCCACCGTCGCCGTGGAGGCGGGGCACACGCTGAACTGCACGAACACCTCGTGCGGCGCCACGCATCATCCGCGCATCGATCCGGCGGCGATCACGCTGGTGACGGACGGGGACCGCGTGCTGCTGGGCCGCAACAGGCGGCGGCCCGGCTCGATCTTCACGTGCTTCGCCGGCTTCGTGGAGGCGGGCGAATCGCTGGAGGGCGCGGCCGCGCGCGAGGTGCTGGAGGAGGTCGGCGTCCGGCTGTCGGAGGTGCGCTACCACTCATCGCAGCCGTGGCCATTCCCCGCGCAGATCATGGTGGGCTTCATCGGCACACCGGCGACGCTCGACATCCGCCTGGACGAGGACGAGATCGCCGAGGCACGCTGGTTCACGCGCGAGGAGCTCGCGTCACTGCCGCCGGACGGGGCCGTGCAGCTGCCGCGCGGGGATTCGGTGGCGCGGCGGATGATCAACGGCTGGATCCGCGGCGAGATCTAGCGCGACGCAGGCGCCCGGGGCGCGGCGCCCGGCGAGGAGCCCCATTCCCGACGCGGTGAACGGTGCGCCGCGATCGACTCGAGGATGCCGATCGCGGCAAAGACCGCGACGAGCGCCGATCCGCCCGTCGAGACGAACGGCAGAGGGATACCGGTCGCAGGGAACAGGCGCATGTTCACCGCCGCATGCATCGAGGCCTGCAGCACGATCGCAGTGGTCAGACCCACGGCGAGCAGCCGCCCGAACTCGTCGGGTGCGCCGGCGGCCGCGCGGTACCCGCGCCACGCGATGATTGCGAAGAGCACGATCACGGCGATCGTGACCAGCACGCCGCCGAACTCCCCGAGCTGCGCGAACGCGAAGTCCGAGGACCGGGGCGCGACTCCGGCGAGCGCGGACGGCGCGCCGTTGAACCCTCGACCGGTGACGCCGCCCGCGCTCAAGGCGACCTCCACCTGGCGGAGCGTGAACCCGCTGCCCAGCGGATCGCGCTCGGGGTCGAGGAAGACCGCGAGCCGCTCGCGCTGGTAGCCGGGAATCGCGATCGCGAGCGCGAGCGGGAAGAGCGACAGGCCGAGCACGGCGATGCCGCCGAGGTAGCGCCATGAGGCGCCCCAGGCCAGGGCGACGGCGAACCACGTCACGCCGATCACGATGCCGGTCCCGAGATCGGGCTCGATCACCACCAGCGCCGCGCCCGCGGCGAACAGGCCGAGGAGCACCGTGGCCCCGCGGCCGGTCGCCCGGCGATCGGCGGCGAAGGCCGCGCCTGCGATCACGATCACGATCTTCGCGAACTCGGACGGCTGCAGGGTGACGCCGCCGCCGAGGCTGATCCAGCGGCGCGCGCCGTACTGGTGCGATCCGAGCACGAGCACGAGGATCAGCCCCGCCAGGCTCACGGCGAGAAGCGGCGGCGCGAGCGTGCGCAGCAGGCGGTAGTCCGTCCTCGACGCGACGGCGAGCGCGAGCAGGCCGATGGCGACGTAGATGGCCTGCCGCACGAGGTCGCCGTTGATCGCCCGGTGTGTCTCCTCCATCGCGATCGCGCGCGCGATGAGCAGTCCGCCGGCCGAGAGCAGGCACGCGGCCAGCAGCAGCAGCGAGTCCGGGACGATCGCGACGCGCGTGCGGATCGCCGTCATCGCGTGACCCGGTTGTCGGCGATCGCCGGGTGCGTGAAGTACGCATCCAGGATCTCCTTCGCCACCGGGCCCGCGTGCGTCTGGCCCACGCCGTATTCCAGGTAGACCGCCACGGCGATCTGCGGGCGCTCGACCGGGGCGAAGGCGATGAACCAGCCGTGCGTATCGAACGAGCCGTCCGGGTACGGCTGTCCGAACTCGGCGGTGCCGGTCTTCCCGCCGATCTTCACGCCGTGCGGCACGCCGGTGCCCGCGGTGCCGTCGGCGTCGCCAGCCGCGGACTCCATGCCGCCGCGCACCACGGCCAGGTGCTCGGGTGAGACCGGGATGTGGCTGCCCACCAGCGCGGGCGTCGGCGTGAACACGCCGTTGCGCTCGATGCCGCGGACCACGCGGGGCACGGGGACCTCGCCCTGGTTCGCGACGCCGGCGGCCAGCGCCGCCATCTGCATGAGCGAGGCGGTGAGGTAGCCCTGACCGATGCCGAAGGTGTACGTGTCGCCGAGCAGCCAGTCCTCGCCGATCACGTCGCGCTTCCACCGGCTGTCGGGCACCAGCCCGGATGCCTCGCCCGGCAGGTCGATCCCCGTGGGACGCCCGAAGCCCGCGGTGCGCGCCCACGATGCCAGGCGGTCCGCGCCGAGGCCGCGGAACGTCTCCCTACCGTTCTCCCAGTAGCCGCCGGCAAGCTCGTAGAAGTAGACGTCCGAGGAGCGAGCGATCGCGCGGTTCATGTCCACGCTCCCGTGGACGGCCCAGTCGCCGAAGACGTAGACGACGTTCGGGTCGTACTGGCTGCGGACGGTGAGCGAGCCCCCCGCGAAGATGCGCGTCTGCGGCGTGACGATCCCGTCCTCCAGCGCGGCCATCGCGACCAGCGGCTTGAACACCGATCCCGGCGCGTGCACCTCCATGTAGGAGCGATCGATCATCGGGCGCGCGGGGTCGGTGAAGAGCGCCGACACGGCGTCGCTGGTGCCCCGCTCGAACACGTTCGGGTCGTACGTGGGCTGCGAGACCATGGCCAGCACCTCGCCGGTGCGCACGTCGAGGACCACGGCCGCCCCCGCGGGCAGGGGCTTCGCGCGCGCCTGGCCGGTGGGCTTGAGGATCGACAGCCCGTTCTGGATGCCACGCGCCACCGCCGCCTCAGCGGCGCGCTGCAGGCCCAGGTCGATCGAGAGCACCACGTTCGCCCCCGGCGTGGGCGCCTCCTCGCCGAGCGGGCTGAGCTCGCGCCCCTGCGGGTCGCTCAGCACCAGGCGGCGACCGGGCGTGCCGCGCAGCGCCTGCTCGTACTGTGTCTCCACACCAGCGAGCCCGACGCGCGAGTTGAGCGTGTAGCCGCCCGCCAGCAGCGCCGTGGCCCGTTCCGAGGGCAGCGCGCCGACGTACCCGAGGACGTGGGCCAGCGCGCCGGTTCGTTCGTACTCGCGCGAAGGGGCGACCTCGACGCGCGTGCCGGGGACACCCGCGAGCGCGGCGCGGACCATCACCGCCTCCTCGTTCGTCAGCCCCTGGCGGAGCGCGACCGGCGCGAAGGGATCGACCGTCGCGAGCCCGGTGGTCGCGGCCTGCTCCACGGTGCTGTAGGCGATGCGGAGCGACCGGGCGATGCGCATCAGCGCCGCCCGTCGAGGCTCGTCCCCGGTGGGGAGATCGCCGGGGACCAGGGCGACGCGGTAGCGCGGCGTGTTGCGTGCCAGGACGACCCCGTTGCGGTCCGTGATCAGCCCCCGGGGGGCCTCGACGGGGATCACACGGGGGATGCCGCCGCGCGCGGAGGCGGGCACGACGGGATCGAGGACCTGCAGTCGAAGCGCCTGCATGATCAGGATCGCGCTGATGGCCAGGGCGGCCAGCGTGAGGATGCGGAGGCGTGCGACGGGGCCCGCCGGCGTCATGCGAACAACCCGCCGCTGCCCGCTCGCACGGGCCACAGCGCGGCAGCCAGGACGGTCGCGAGGGCAGCGGTCCACGTGGTCCCCACGAGGAGCGACGAGAGTACCGGTAGCACGGCGTCGAGGGTGCCGCCCGCCGCGGCGAGCAGCAGAACATTAGACAGTGCCCCGGCGGCGCCGCCCGCCGCCGCCAGGCCGAGCCGGCGCAGGCCCGTGGCCTCGCCACGCCGCTCGCGGAGGCGGAC
>JBAYVN010000077.1:0-10609 GCA_041674525.1 Dehalococcoidia bacterium
CGGGAGCGCGGGTGCGTCGGCCTGCGCCACCACGGAGGCCGCTTCTCCCGGACCGGGGGCGGGGCGATGGGGCTGCGCCACGATCACCACCAGCGCAACGCACAGCGCCCCGGCCGCGATCAGCAGTGCCAGGAGCGTGCGCGGGTGGCGAATGGCCCGGGGGGCGGTCACGAGTGGCGCGTCCGTTCGCGAAAAGATCAGGGTTTTCCCGGAACGGTGCGAGGGTGAACCCTGTGCAGGCTTCCCCCGACCGACCGCGACGCTCCATACATGGATCTGCGGAGCGCCGCTGTTGCGAATGGCCTCGTCGCCGCCCTCCCCGGTGAGCGCCGTACCTGGCTCCGTGCTGCCCTGCTGGGCACCGCGCTCGCGGCCATGACGTTGCTCGGACTCGCACGCCCGAGCGCGGTCGCGGGACGGGCGATCACCGGCCAGCCCGGCACTGGCCAGCCCGGCGTCGAGGCGACCTGGACCGGCCCGCCTGCAACCCCCGCGTTCGCGATCCCGACCGCGCGGATGCACACCCCGAATGAGGACCCGGCGTACGTGGAGGCTCCTGCCGCAGAGCCCACCGGCCGCGACGCGCTGGCCCTGGAAACGCTCCGAACATCGACCGAACCTCCGGCGACGGCGCCGGTGGCCATCGCCCGCTCCATCCCCCCGACGCCCCCCGCGGCGCCCGAGGCGGCTCGCGTGCTCCAGCCGCCGGCAACGGCCCCGGCCGAGGCGTCCGTCGCCCCGGTGGCTGTCCGCCCCGACCCGCCGACAGGCCCGGCCCTGAACGCGCGCGAAGCCGGCCTCGCGCAGGGCATGAACAATGCGCGGCGGGCGGCCGGGCTCCCCGCCCTGGTGCTGGACGGCGGACTCACCAGCGCGGCGCGCATGCGCTCGCAGGACATGGTCACCGGGCGCTACTTCGCCCACGTCAGCCCTACCGGGAGCTCGTGGTTGACGCTCCTGAACGCGCTCAACATCCCCATCCGCTCCGGGGGCGAGAACCTCGCGAAGGTGACGGGCAACGAGAGCACGTCCGTGTCGATCGCGATGAGAGCACTCATGGACAGCCCCACGCACCGCGCGAACATCCTTGGGCGCGACTTCACGTCCGTGGGCGTGGCCGCGGTCACAGACGACACCGGGATGACCATCTTCACCACGATCTTCGCGGCGCGCTAAACGGCGAGCGGCGGATCTCCGTTGTGATTCACACAGGGCGGCACGCCCCGCCTGGGGGGCGGCGCCGCGGGGTACGTGCGCGTGTATCTGCGGTTGCGAATCCCGGCGAGCAGCGAGGGCCAGCGGTGGGCGTCAGGCTCCGGGCGTCAGGCTCCGGGCGTCAGGCTCCGGGCGTCAGGCGGGCCGGTTCTGGGCGACCTGGCGGTACGACACCGGAAGCGCGCCGCGGTTCACGCAGCGCTCGGCGAATGCGGCGACCATCTCGGCCGGGCTCGGCCAGGCCAGGACGTTGTCGAACTCGTGCCGCTCCAGCAGCCACACGCGTTCCATGGCGTCCAGCGGCGTCGAGGTGACAAGGATCTTCGGGATGTTGCAATCGCGGAAGACCGGATCCGTGGCGATGCGGAGCATGCCGGAGTTGTCGACCACGATCACCGCGTCGGCCCAGGCCATGCGGGCGTCAGCGACCTCGACCTGCTCGGGGCAATCCGACCATGCGCGGAGTCCGCGGGAATGAAGCGCCTCAACAATCGGCGCCGCATGGGCGGGGGCTGCGAGGACGAAGACGCCGTAATCCGGCACTGACCGCTCCTCCGTGCCGTATCATCAAACACGGCGCGGGGACGAGCGCATATCGGGGTTTCCCCGCTACTGCGCGGGCCATTGAGTACGCCATCGTTCAACGGGGCGATTGCCCCGGCTGATGATCGGAACCGCGATGCCGCTGCCCACCAGCCGCTCCCACGGAATTCCCGAACCGGGTTCGCTGTCCGTCGGCGTGATCTCGGACGATCCCGACTTCCTCAGAGAGCTCGCGGGGAGCCTGGACCTGCGCCGCATCCCGCTGGAGCGCGCGCTCCTGGAGCCGGAGCGCATGAACGTCCTGGTCGCCGTCCTGGACGCGCGCAGCGGCCACCGGCACCTGGAGGCGGCGCGCCTGGTCGCCAGCGCGCAGATCGCACTGGTCGTCTACGGACCGGCCGACGATCCGCACCAGAGCATGAGATACCTCGACCTGGGCGCGGACGACTACGTGTCGATCCGGACCCGTGGGACCGAGCTGGAGGCGCGCATTCGCGCGGCGGGCCGGTATGCCGGCGCCTCGGATGACTGGCTGGTCGCCGGGCCGGTGTCGATCTCGTTGAGCCGGCAGGAGGTGCGCCGCGACGGGCAGCCCGTGCACCTCACGCCGAACGAGTACCGCCTGCTGGAGGCACTGGCGTCCTCGCCCGGCGAGATCGTCACGCACCGCGAGCTGATGGCGCGCATCTGGGGCCCGGAGCTGCTGAGCGCGCACCACTACCTGCGCGTGTACGTGCGCCAGCTGCGCGAGAAGCTCGAGGACGGCCAGTCAGACACGCCCCAGATCTTGCAGACGGTGCCGGGCTCCGGGTACCGCCTCAACGCCGTCGCCAGCGAGGCGTCGCGATCGGTCGGTTGACCTCCGGCCCGCGGCCACGCCACCACGCGGACTGCGCGCGGCGCGTGACACGGCCGTGATCCTCTCGACGCGATCGTCCCGAAGTTGACGCCTCCTGGGTCGAGGCGCGAGGGGCGCTATGCGGTCACCGCGACCGCGAGTGCAGCGCCCGACTCGGTCACCTCGTCCTGGATCGGCACCCGCGCGAGGCGGTACCCGACGCCCCACTCCGTGAGCACGTAGCGCGGCACGGCGGGGTCGTCCTCGATCTTGTTGCGCAGGTAGCCCACGTACACGCGGACGTAGTGCGTGTCGTCGACATACTCCTCGCCCCAGACGGTGCTCAGGAGCTGGCGGTGAGGGACGATCTCGCCCAGGTGGGCCGCCAGTGTGTCGATCAGCCGGTACTCCGTGCGGGTGAGCGAGAGCGCCTGACCGCGCTTGGTCACGATCTGGGCCTCGCGATCGATCACGAGGTTCCCCGTGTACGCGAGGCGCGTGGTGTCCGTCTGCGAGCGGCGGCGCTGGTAGCGGCGCACGGCAGCATGCACGCGGGCGAGGAGCTCGATCGCGGGGCATTGCTTCTCGATCACATCGTCGGCGCCGGCATCCAGCGCACGGACGACATCGGTGGACACCGACTCGCGGATCAGCGCGATGATCGGGATGTCGCACGCGGCACGCAGGATGCGGACGAGCTCGACGCCCTCCATCCCCGCGGTGTCGAGGTCGACCAGGGCGGCATCCGGCCGCCGCATGAACGCTGAACGCAGGGCGTCCAGCCCGTTCTCTGCTTCCAGCACGTCCATGCCGTCCGCGCGAAGGATCCGCGCCAGGCGATGACGATGCTCGTCGTGCCCCTCGATGACCGCAATTGTCGTCACGTATGGACCCCCGCCCTGCGCCAGACTGCTGACTGGAACGTCGACGACGTGTTGTGTCGTGTCGCGCGTCGTTCTGTCCCATGAATGGGCGAGCGATGACCGTTTGTTTCGCATCTGACAGAGAGTCTCGGGAGAATGTATGAAAATCAGGTGTTTTCGTCGCCCGGGGGCGATGAAAGCTCCTCTGTCCCCGCCCCGCCGGTGCTCTCGGCGCCATCGGCCTCGGCGGGCTCCTCCGCCGGAAGCAGCGCGAGGCGGTACCCGACGCCCCACTCGCTCTGGAGGTACACGGGCGACGAGGGGTCGTCCTCCAGCTTCGCGCGGAGGTAGCCGATGTACACGCGCAGGTAGTGGGTGTCGTCGGCGTAGGCGTCCCCCCACACCGAGCTCAGCAGGAAGCGGTGCGGGGCGACCTGGCCCACGGTGGACGCCAGCGCGTCCAGCAGCCGGTACTCTGTGCGGGTCAGCGGAACGTACTTCCCGTGGCGGGTCACAGTGCGCGTGTCGCGGTCGATGACCAGGGCGCCGGTGTGCACCACGTGCGCATCCATGGACGACGGCGAGACGCGCAGGCTCCGCCGCATGGCGGCACGGAGCCTTGCCATCAGCTCCGCCGGTGGCGTCGAGGTCTTCGCGACGTCGTCCGCGCCTGCCTCCAGGGCCTGCACGCTGCGCGCGGCGTCGCCGCCGCCGGCAAGGGCGATGATCGCAAGGTCGGATGCGGCCCGCACCACCCGGATCAACTCGATCCCGGCGATGTCGGTCACACGGAGATCGATGATCGCCGCTTCCGGGCGCTGGTCGAAGATGACGCGCAGCGCCTCCAGGCCACCCGCGGTCTCGATCACCCTGAAGTCGTTGGCACCAAGCGTCCGCGCGACGCTCTGACGAAGCGCCGCGTCACCACATACAAGAACTACGACGGCCATTCGCTCGCCTGTCTGCGCGCCCCTCCGCGATGCGACCCAAATGTTCCGCGTACCCAGAACATCGCAAAGCAATGACGTTCTGTTGCGGTGATGTGGGGAACGCGTAAGGCGTTCATACGAATTCGTATGCGATCGACCCGCCCCCCGGCGTTCACTCGATTCCATGAGCAGCGCTCTGTTCCTCCCTCCCTCCGGCGAGCGCGATCCCGCCGGTCCCGTGGCGCGCTGCTGGATGGTGTCCACCGCGCTGCTGGTCGAGTTCGACGCGGAGGGCGAGATCCTCAGCGTGCACGGGCGCTTCCCCGGGCTCACCAGCGATTCCGAGCGCGGCCTGGGGATGCGGCTGCTGGATGTCTTCGAGGACTACCTCGATGAGCTGGCGCTCCCGTTTGCGCGTGCGCAGATCGGGCAGCACGCCTCGACCCGCCTGACGCTGGCGGGCATGGAGGCGGACGTGAGCTTCTGGCCCCTGAGCGCGGAGTCGCACGGGCTGATGCTCGTCGTGCCCGCGGCGGCGGCGCTTCCCGCCCCGGTCCACTACGGGCCGCTCCGTGCGGTGTCGGGCACCCCCCCGAAGATCGCTCCCGCGGGGTTCATTCATGGCGAGGACATCGGTGCGAGCGCTGGCGGGGCCGCGTCGCAGCCCGTGATCCCGGCGCCTCCACCGTCGGCACCCCCCGTCCCCGCCGCGGCGCCGAGCGCCGAGGCGCGAACGATCGCGCCCGCGACCGATCTCCGATCGGAGATGCTTGCCGAGGAGCCGGACCTGCAGGATCGCGTCGGTGGGTTGCGGGAGCTCTTCGTCTGGGCGGAGCCGGATGACCTGCGCGTCACGACCCCGCGCGAGGCGATCCGCGACCTGCTGGAGCGCATGGTCGATCTCGCCACGGGGACCGTGCCGGTGGGAGGAACCGCCTGCCTCACGGCCTGGAAGACGCAGCTGGAGCCGGACGCGGCGGCCGAGTTCGGCATCGCGCCCGGACGCTACGTGCGCCTACAGCTCTCGATGGACGGAACGCCGGCGGAGTCCCCGGCGGAGATCGAGCGCGATCTCGCGGCCACCGTGCACCGGGAATGCGCCGCGACCTCCGTCGTCATCGAGGACGACTCCACCCGGGCGCACGTGCTGCTGGCCGCGGTCTAGCGGCGTTTCCCCCGGCCTGCCGCGAGCGGGCGCGCCCATGGCGGCCTGTCGCCCCGCGACCACCGCCGTCTCGCGCGGCCTCGAGCACGCTGACAGCGAAAGGTGAGTCGCTGCCGGATCAGCGCTGCGGGCCGCGAGGCGGCGTCGACGTGCGATCAAGCCCGGGTGGCACCTGCGTCGCGGTCGGGCTCAGTGCCGGCGTGGTGGGCGGCGCTGTCGGCTGTCCCTTGCCCGGCGCGGGGGTGCCCTCGGGCTTCCCACCGCCCGCGTTCGGGTTGCCACCGCCGCTGTTCGGGTTCCCGCCGCCGCTGTTCGGGTTGCCACCGGGGTTCGGGTTGCCACCCTGCCCGGCGTTGCCCACGACGTTCAGGCGCTCGACGGTGCACGTCGCATCGATGTGATCGCCGGTGCACTTGCCGCGCAGGAAGACCAGGGAGCCGGCGGCGCCGGGCAGCGAGTCGATCCCGAGGCCCTTCGGGATCTGGATGTCGGTGTGGGTGATGTCGAACGTGAGCTGCCCCACGTCCGCGGCGCGGACGGTGGCGGTGGTCGCGGTGGCCGAGACCAGCTCGGCGCGCAGGGAGAAGCTCCCGTCTGCGTGCAGCTGGGTGACGAGGTTGCCCGGGAGGTCGCCCGCGGGTGTAGCCGCGGACTTCGGCGTCGCGGAGCGCCCGAGGCCGGGGGCCACGAGGTGCACCACAGAGTCGACGGTCTGCGTGACCGCCGAGGTGATCGAGTCCAGCACGGCGGAGCCCGCCGGGGTCTGCGCCGCCGCGACCCCGCCCAGCAGGACGGCGGCGCTCACGCCGCCCACCACGGCAGCGCGACGCGCGGCCGCCATGCCGCGGCCGATGCCGCTCAGCTCCGCCGGGGACGGCGGTGCCTCGAGGCGCGCCGACACGCGGCTGCGCAGGCGGTGGAGCGTCTGAGGGTCGGGGTCGTCCAGGTGGAAGGCACGGCCAAGGACATCCGCGAGGTGCGGGTCGAGCTCATCGTTGCCACGGCGGAAGAGCGGCAGCTTCATGCCAGGCCTCCCTCTCCGTACATCGAGCGGAACTGCTCACTCGCACGCTGGAGCAGCTTCCGGGTCGATCCGTGCGACCGTCCCATGGCGGCCGCTGCTTCCTCGCCACTCAGGCCCAGGACGTACCGCAACTCGATCACGGTGCGGTAGTTGGCCGGCAGCCGCTCCAGGATGTCGCGGATGTCGACGTCCAGGAACTCGTCGCGCACATGGGCGTCCAGGGCGTCATCGAGCTCGAAGGTTTCCTTCCGTGCTCTGTAGTACATGCGCAGGCGGTTGCGGGCGATGCCGAACATCCATGCGCCGAAGGGCCGCTCCCGCCACTGGAAGGTGTGCAGCCCGCGAAACGCGTCCACAAAGGTCTCCGCCGCCAGGTCCTCGGCATCCGACTCGCGCGGGATCCGGGATCGGAAATAGCGGTAGATGCGGGGGAAGTGCTCCGTGTAGAGCGCCTCCCAGGCAGCCGCGTCTCCCCGGCGAGCCTCGTCGATAGTGCGACGGGCCTGATCCTGTGGCTGCGCCATTGCATTCCCGTTCACGTCCGCCTGAATGCGGGCCGCATCGAGTATGTGACGCCATGGCGTGCCTTGACTACGGGAGTCCCCCTGAATCCGCGAGCGCCGGCAGGCCGCGCCCCCGGGCCGGCGAGGCCAGTCGAGCCGGAGCGCCGTCCGCGACGCGGATAACGAACGGCGCTCCGGGCCTCGCCGGTCCTGAACGCACTGCCGGGGCAGGGCGTTCGGCCTTCCGGGGGGGACCATGCTTGCTCTCCCCCGCCGCTACGGGTTCGGCGTCGCCGTGGCGGTCGCCGTGGCGGTGGCGTGCGGGGTACGGGCGGCGCCGGCGGAGTCCGGCCGGCCGTGGTCGCCCTCGCTCTTCCCCGGGCTCTCCGGCTTGCCGCCCTGGGCGTCGCCGCTCGGGTTGCTCGCGCTGTTGCTGTTCGCGTTGCTCGAGTTGGCCTCGTTGCTCGTCGCGGTCGAGGATGCCTCGGGGCTCAGCGTGGCGCAGTAGGCGGTCACCTGGTCGACGCCGCCGGCCGCGGTGACGAGCTTCTCGAAGCCCTTCGACTCGCGCTTGTGCTGCTGGCCGTTGTCGGAGCCGCGGTCCCAGGCGTTGCAGAGGCCCAGGAATCCGGCGTCCTCGGGCTTTCCCTCCGCGGCCGGGGTGCCAGTGGCGGTCTGCGACTGCCCCTGGGAGTTCTGTTGACTCGCGACGAGTTGGTGAACGGCCTCGGCGACGTTGGGTCCGCCTGCAGCGGCGCTCGCGGTCGCGGCGCCCCCGGTGACGACCAGCCCGGCGACGATGCCGCCGAGCACCTTCCCGCTCACAGTACCCAATAGCGATGACATCATGGTTCTTTACCTCGTTCGTCTGGCGGGTTTGGCGCCCTTCAACCGGCTCAATGCACCCATCAGGGCTGATGTGACTCCTCGGCGACTGATTGCGCGCCGGTTCACATGCGATGCACACGTGGAGAACGGTGCAGGCGCGTCCTTCGTTGCGATTTCATCGCAATCACCGCGCACTCTCGTCGCAGTGCTCGTCGTGAGTTCGAGCCTCGCGGCCTCGAAGCGCCCGACACGGCGCGCAGGGATGACCGCCCGAGGTGATCGCGTTCTGTTCGGTCCGAGAGCCGGGAGGGTGGGGAGGTGACAGGGCGGACGACTGCAAGTGATGTTTGCATCGCTGGCTTCGTTACGCCCACCCCGAGCGCGTCCGCCCTGTCATCCGCAATGGGGAATGCGCCCCCGCCCGCCTTTGTGACGCGGCCATCGTGCAATCACGCGCGCCCGAGGCCGGCGGGGGCAATCCTGACAATTTCCGCTGGTTCTCATAGGTCCGCTGACCGGATCGCGGTGTAGGCGCCGTTAGTGTTTTCTCCGCACCGCTGGCGGCGCTGCGTCCTCTGACCTGAGCAAGCCCATGGGATCGGCAGCGCGAGCGGTCGCTCGACGTTTGCCGCGCTCGGAGGAGCTGCGATGAGACCAGTGAAATCAGAGGGACCGCGCGTTCAACGCGGCCGCTCCGAGGCCTACGCGGGGCCTGCGAGCCAACGGCAGGGAGCCAGTCGATGAGTCCAAGCGATCACTCGCAACTGAGCACGAACAGCGCCGGAGGTCACATGACCCGCAGGATCAGTCGGAGCACCGTCTTCCGGGTATTCGCGGCGGTGATCGCCGTCGCGGTACTCGCGATCGCCGTGCGGGCGCCCCTGAGCGCCTGGGCGGCCAACGGTGCATCCGTCACCACCGACAAGTCGACGTACGCCGTCGGCGACAACGTGAAGATCAGCGGAAGCGGGTTCGCCCGCAGCACCCTGATGAACATCTCCATCCTGCGCCCCGATGGAACGTCGGCCGGGATGTCGTTCATCTCGACAAGCTCATCGGGCAACTTCAGCGCCACCTTCACCGGCACGTCCAGCACGGGCCAGTACACGGTGACGGCGTCTGACCGCACGCTGAGCGCGCAGGCCACGTTCAGCGTGACCGCGAGCGGCAGCGGCGGGTCGAGCGGCAGCGGTGGTTCGGCGAGCGCCGCGCCACCGTCAGCATCCGCAACCATCACGACGGACAAGACGAAGTACGCCGTCGGGGAGGCGATGAGCATCGCCGGCTCCGGGTTCCTCGCGAGCCACGCGATCACGCTGCAGGTCGAGCAGCCCGACAAGGTCGTGGTGACCGTGCCCGGCGTCTCGACGAACGCGTCGGGTGCCTTCTCCGCGGTGTACAACCCGCCGGGCCAGCCGGGGCGCTACAGGATCACCGCTTCGGACGGCACGAACTCCGCGAGCACGGCGGTGACCGCCGGCGACGCAATCGGGTTCGACCTGAAGCAGTGCGCGCAGGACGACAGCAAGCAGGGCCAGCCCCTGGGCCTCGGCTTCTGCAACTGGATCGGCTCCTCGCTCGGCGCGAACAATTCGACGCTGTACGAGGGCATCGCCACCGAGCAGCAGTTGCTCGTTACCGGCATGTCGGGCCCGAGCCACACAATGATCGTCGGCATCCAGGCAACCAAGGGCGGCAACCACGCCTACGACTTCCTGGTCTCCGACGCCCAGTCCACCGCGGCATCGGCCGAGGTCGGGATCACGCTGCAGTTGAACCGCTGCGGCGATTCACTCGGCACCACGGCCAAGGCGGCGTGTAACGCCCTGGTGGGTGGCGGCGGGTTCTTCGTCGATATCCCCGTGCCCGATGACTCCTACGTCAGCCATGACGGCCCGACGCAGGCCATCATCGATGCCTACGAGACGCACTTCGGCAACCGCACCGTGCGCCTGTACTCCAGCGCCGCGTTCGTCGGCGTTCCGACGATGACGTTGGAGCACCGAACCGGAAAGTCGAGCGGCTCCCTCCTCGCCAACGGCGCGGACACCGGCGACTCGTACATCTGGTACACCATCACGTGGACCTCAGACGGCCAGGACGCGATGCTCGCCGGCGCGGCGGACATCGCACTGGGCGGCGACGGCACGAGCCCGCGCAGCTGGGGTGCCGGCACTGGCGCCTCGGGCATCAACGGCGACCCGTACCACTTCTACCTGATCTCGGTAGACGGCACGGGCGGCAGCCTCGACAACCAGATGGCGAGCGCTGCGGTCCTGCAGAAGGCGACCCTGACCATCGTCAAGAAGATCGTCAACGATGACGGCGGCACCAAGGTCGTGGGCGACTTCAGCCTCACGACCTCGGCCGGCACGCTGACCTTCGGGGCGGCCTCGCCCGGTGGCACCGAGACCACGCAGACGTATACGTCGCAGACGTTCACTCTGGACGCCGGCACATACACGTTCTCCGAAGCCAACGTCGCGGGCTACACCGAGGGTACGTGGAGCTGCTCGGCCGGTACAGGCCTCGGCTCCGCGTTCAACGCCGGTTCGATCACCCTCGGCGCTGGCAACACCGCCACCTGCGAGATCACCAACAATGATCAGCCGGCGACACTGACCATCGTCAAGAAGATCACCAACGATGACGGCGGCACCAAGGTGGTCGGGGACTTCTCCCTCTCGACCGACGCCGGCAC
>JBAYVN010000078.1:0-10574 GCA_041674525.1 Dehalococcoidia bacterium
ACGCGTCCCTCGGCACGGGCGTCCGCGATCGCGGTGGTCATGCGGGTGCTCCTCCCTGCGGAACCCGGCACCCCTCTCCGGGCCCGGCGCATGGTAGGCGCGGCGTCCACGGGAGGGCAAGGCGAGGACCGGCGGTTGTGTACGAATTTGAGGCGCGCCGCTAGCGGCATTCCTTCGGGAATGGCTTTCCGACCGTGGACTGCGTGACGCAAACACTAGTGGCAGGCCCGCGCCAGACGCGCTCGCGGTCGTCAGCGGTGTAAGTGACGGTCCACTCGATCGTCTGCCCCGCGCGAACCGTCGGCGCTCGTTCCTTCGCCGTCACCGCGTAGTTGGGCGGGAAGAAGTACGGCCAGAAGGTAATCACGCACATAGTCGTGACCGCGATGAAGGCGATCAGTACCTGGAACGAGCTCCACCCATACCGAGGTGATCCGTACCACGGGCGCGGCATCACTTACTCCGTTCACGCTCGCGGACCTCTGCCGCGCAAAGGACACTACCGGACTAGTGGGGGAATGGACGAGCGGCACGCATGGGCGTATATATGTTCGACACGCCTGTTCTTGGACTTGGGGACACGGCCGCCACGGTCGCCCCGGGCATCGAGGTGGCGAGATGGCTCCGCGCCCACGCACCCAGCGCCCCGATGGTCCCGATGGCCCCGCGTTCGCCGCGTTCGCCGCGTTCGCCGCGTTCCCCGCGCCGCCCGATCCGCCCGAACGCCTGGTCCTGTACGAGCGTGACGATGACGGCGTCGTGTTCGCCGTCGAAGAGGTCCACGCGTCGCGCTGGGATCCCCGGTTCGCCATCCCCCCGGCGGCGGAGGTCGCCGATGTGCGCGTGGTCCACCTCGCGCGCGGCCCGCTCCCTGCGGCCGTCCCGCCGTGGCTGGGGGTGGAGATACGGCCGGAGGTCGCCGGTCGCGGCGTCCGGGAAGATACGGCCGTCTACACCGCCGCGCCCGCCGAACGCGCCGCGCTGCGCCGTCTCTGGGCCTGGTCGCCGCATCACCGCCACAGCAGCGCGGCGCTGGAGGAGTTCCTCCGCGCCGGGGCCACGGCGCTCCGTCACCCGGATCCGCCGCCCCTGGAGGCGGACCGCCAGGTCGAGGCGCTCCGCGCGTTCGCGCGTGGACGGGAGGGCTTCGCGCCGCTCGCGCAGCTGCGCGCGACCGCGCTGGAACGCTGGCTGCACGTGGCCTTCGGCGAGCCGGAGCGATTCGCCGACGCGATCCTGCTGGCGCGTGTCGCCGCAGCCGCTCCCGCGGACGCCGAGCTCATGCGCTTCCTCCGCGAGGCGCACGTCCCCGCCGCGGGCACGGACACCCAACGGCCCGCCACCCCTCCGGCCGGCGGGCCCTCGTGCGGACTGGCCGACCTGGCGATCGACCGCGCCGTGCTCATCGAGCAGCTCTGTCCCTGGTCCCACCTCGAGGGGCGGCCGCTGGCCGCGGCACTCGGGGCGGCGCGCGGCTGGCAGCGGCGGTACGCGCGCGCCTACGCCGAGCACTACCGCCGCGCCCTCGCCGAGCGTGACGCGCTGCTGCGCGGCGCGGCGGCGGTCACCGCGCGGCTCGACGCCCTGCGGCGCCTGAACCGCATCGAAGCCCTCGGACCGCCCGAGGGCGAGGACGCGACGGCGGCCGTGCTCGCGGCGGCGGAGTCGCTCGCGGCGATGCCGGGGGCGCCCGACCCCGCAGCCGCGCTCACCGCCGGGGTTTGCCTCGGCGAGCAGAACGCCCGCGCCACGACCTATCGAGCGGTGGTCGAGCAGGCCGAGCACGCGCTCCACCAGCGCTTCCGCCGGCTGGCGGCGGCGCTCGCCGCGTGCGCGCTCGACCACGACGATGACCTGAGCGCCGTGATCAACGCGATCGCGCTCAGCAGGGTCGATCACATCGACCGCGTGCTGGACGATCGCCTCGCGGCACGCATCGACGCGCTGCTCCGCGTGGGCGGGCGCTCGCCGTTCACGGCCGTCGCGCAACGCTTCCCGGAAGTCACGCTCGCCAACCTCGAAGCCGCCGTCGAGGAGTTCCGACGCGTCGCGCGCTGGGCGATCGACGCCTCGCCCGACGGTCGCGCGTCGCTCGGCGGCGTGCCGGCCGCGCCGGCGGACACGAACTAGCGGCCCGGCCGGCACCCCGCGGAGCGCTCCCGCGCTTGCGTCGAGAGCGGCCGCCGACACACGATGCGGCATGCCACTGATGAGCCGCTTCGCACAGTTCCGCCCGCGCGCACCTCGCACCGAGCCGGACGAGGTCCCCGCGCCCGCCCCGGAGGATGCGGGCCCCGCTCGCCCTCTGCTGGTCTGCGGGCTCGGGAACCCCGGCGCGGACTACGGCCAGACCCGGCACAACGTCGGCATGTGGTGCATCGGCGTGCTCGCGCAGCGCCACCACGTGGAGCTCAAGCGCGAGGGACGCGTGGACGCGGCGCGGCTGCAGGTGGGCGGCCGGACGCTCGGCATCGCGCGCTCGCGGACGATGTACAACGAGGCGGGCGGAGCGATCGTCGCGGAGATGAAGCGCCTCGGCGCGACGCCTGCGCAGCTCCTCGTGGTGTACGACGACCTGGACCTCCCGGTGGGGCGCGTGCGGATGCGGCTGCAGGGGAGCAGCGGCGGCAACAACGGCCTGAAGTCGCTGATCGCGGCGCTGGGCGGGAGCTGGGAGTTCCCCCGCATCCGCATCGGCATCGATCGCCCGTACGACGGCACGATCCCGGTCCGCGATCCCGATCGCGTGGCCGCGTGGGTGCTCGCGCGCCCCTTCCCCGCGCACCGCCGCATCCTCGACGCCGCCGTGGAACGCGTCGCCGATGCCGTAGAGCAGGCCGTCCAGTCCGGCTACGACGCGGCGATGAACGAGCTCAACCGCTGGGAGCCCCCGGCGTAACGCCTGCGAGCCCGCCCACGCGTGGCCCGCACGAAGCCGCGTGTCTACACTGGCTGCAGCCGGCACACCGTCACAGGGCCACCCCCCGCGGGCGGCCCCGTCTCGGGTTGCGCGGACATGAACCGACTCGTAATCCCGGGACGCCGAGGCAGGCATGGATCTCCAGCCGCTGCTGCCCGTGCTGCAGGCCGTCGATCCGCTGACGGAGGTCTTCGCACGCCTCGACGCGGGCGGCACGGTGCGCGTCGGCGTGCTCGACGCGGCCAAGCCGGCGACCGCGGCGCTCCTCTGGCGGCACGCGCGGCGCCCCCTGCTGTTCCTGGTACCGCGCGAGAACGACGCGCAGGCGGCGGCGGAGCAGCTGCGCGCGTGGGTGGGCGACGCGGCCGTGCTCTACCCGGCGCACCACGAGATCGCGTACACGCGGCAGGTTCCCGACGACGAGGTCGGCTGGCAGCGCATCAGCGCACTCGCTCGCATCGCGCTCGCGTCCTCCGGCGGCACGCCGCCGCTCGTGATCGCCTCGGCGGCGGCGGCCGCCCAGCACACGCTGCGTCCGGCCGACCTCGGTCGCGGACCCGGGCGCATCGCGCGCGGCGACCGCGTGGAGTTCGAGGGGCTGGCGGGCCGCCTGGTGGAGGCCGGCTACGAGGTGGTGCCGCTGGTGGAGGCCCCCGGGCAGGCGGCGCGGCGCGGCGGCCTGATCGATGTCTTCCCGCCCGGCCTCGACGCACCGGTGCGCATCGAGTTCTTCGGTCCCGAGGTGGAGTCGATCCGCACGTTCTCGATCGAGAGCCAGCGCACGATCGGCCAGCTGGACGAGGTGCGGATCGGACCGGCGAGCGAGTGGTTCCCCACGCGCGAGGAGATGGGGCGGCTCGCCTCGCTGCTGGAGAGCACCACGGACCGCACGGTGCAGGATGAGCTGCACCAGCTGCGCGCGGGGGTGCTTCCGTCGCCGGCGATGTTCGGCCCCCTGGCCGCCACCGCTACGATCATCGACCACCTGCGAGGCGACGCCGTGATCGTGCTCGACGAGCGCGAGGCGCTGGACGCCGCGCTCGCCGACCTGGACGAGCTCGTGTCGGAGCGGCGCAATGACCTCGTGCAGCGCGGCGAGCTGACCGCCGGCGCGCCGTTCCCGCACGAGCCGCAGGACGCGTGGCGCGCGGTGCTGGACACGCACGGACGCCGCGCCGAGCTCGGTCGCTGGGTCACCGGCGCGGAGGCGAGCGCGTTCCGCCTCCCCTTCCGCACCGCCGACGCGTACGCGGGCCGCCTGGTGGACGCGGCGAAGGACACGTACCGGCAGCAGCAGCGCGGCGATCGCATCGTCGTCGTCACGCAGCAGGCGCAACGCTACCGCGAGGTGCTGGCGGAGGCCGGCGTGGACGCGCCCGTCGTGGAGCACCTGGCTCTGCCCGTCCCCCGCAGGAGCGTCCAGCTGGTGCAGGGCGCGATGCCCGAGGGGTGGATTGTGCAGACCGACTCCGGCCCCGTGGCGCTGGTCACGGACCGCGAGCTCTTCGGCTTCGTGAAGCGGCGGCGCACGCTGCGACAGCGGACGAGCCACCGCTCGCGCTTCCTCGCCGAGGTGTCGCCAGGCGACTTCGTCGTGCACGCCGATCACGGCATCGCGCGCTTCGGCGGCATCGTGCGGCGCGAGGTGGACGGCGAGCAGCGCGACTACCTGGAGCTCCGGTACGCGGGCGACGACCGGCTGTACGTCCCCGTCGACCAGGTCGATCGCGTCAGCCGGTACAGCGGTCCGGCCGGCCACGCGCCGCGGCTGACGCGGCTCGGCACGCAGGAGTGGACGCGCGCGCGGCAACGCGTGCGCGGCGCCGTGCAGATCGTGGCGGCGGACCTTGTGCGGCTGTACGCCGCGCGGCAGCTCCTCCCCGGGCACGCGTACGGCCCGGACACGCCGTGGCAGCACGAGTTAGAGGAGTCCTTCCCGTACGAGGAGACCGAGGACCAGGTCGCGGCGATCGCGGCGGTGAAGGCGGACATGGAATCCAGCCGCCCGATGGACCGCGTGATCTGCGGCGACGTGGGCTTCGGCAAGACCGAGATCGCCGTGCGCGCGGCGTTCAAGGCGGTCCAGGACGGCTACCAGGTCGCCGTGCTCGTGCCCACCACCGTGCTGGCGCAGCAGCACCTCCGCACGTTCCGCGAGCGCCTCGCCGGGTTCCCCGTGACCGTCGACGTGATCTCGCGCTTCCGATCGGACAGCGAGGCGCGCGAGATCATGCAGCGCGCCCGGGCCGGCGAGATCGACATCCTGATCGGCACGCACCGCCTCCTCGATCCGTCGATGGAGTTCCAGAACCTCGGGCTCGTGATCATCGACGAGGAGCAGCGCTTCGGCGTCACGCACAAGGAGCGCCTGAAGCGCATGCGCCTGGAGGTGGACGTGCTCACGCTGTCCGCGACGCCGATCCCGCGCACGCTGCACATGGCCCTCACCGGGATCCGCGACATGTCGATGATCGAGACCGCGCCCGCCGGCCGGCAGCCGGTGCAGACGTTCGTGATGGAGACGGATGACGCCATCGTGCGCGAGGCAATCCTCCACGAGATCGAGCGCGGCGGACAGGTGTACCTGGTGCACAACCGCGTGCGCAGCATCGACGTCCTGGCCGATCACGTGCGGGAGCTCGTCCCCGAGGCGCGGGTGGCCGTGGGCCACGGCCAGATGCCGGAGTCCGTGCTGAAGGGCGTGATGGAGCGCTTCGCCGACGGCGAGTTCGACGTCCTCGTCTGCACGACGATCATCGAGTCGGGCATCGACATCCCGAACGCGAACACGCTGATCGTGGACCGCGCGGACATGCTCGGCCTCGCGCAGATGTACCAGCTGCGCGGGCGCGTGGGCCGCGGTGCGAACCAGGCGTACGCGTACCTCCTGCACCCGAAGCACCGCGTCCTGACCGAGGAGGCACAGCAGCGCCTCGCGACGATCTTCGAGGCGAGCGAGCTGGGCGCGGGCTTCCAGGTGGCACTGCGCGACCTGGAGATCCGCGGCGCGGGCAATCTCCTGGGCGCGGAGCAGAGCGGCAACATCGCCTCGGTCGGCTTCGACCTGTACACGGAGATGCTGGCCGAGGCCGTGGAGGAGCTGCGCGCGTCACACGAGCACCGTGCGCCGGAGGCGCTCCCCCACGAGACGCGCGACATCCTCCGCGCCGTCGTCATCGACCTGCCGGTGCCCGCGTACATCCCCGAGTCGTACGTCCCGGACATCGAGGGCCGCCTCGCCCTGTACCAGCGCGTCTCCGGCCTGCGTTCCACCGAAGACGTGGAGGCCCTGGCCCAGGAGACCGCCGACCGCTTCGGCCCCCTCCCGGAGGCGCTCGCGAACCTCCTCGCCCTGGTGCGGCTGAGGCTGGCGGGCGTGGCGGCGGGGATCGGCGCCGTCCGGATCGACGGCGCCGAGGTCCTGATCACCTCGGCGGGCCGCCCGTTCGGGGAGCGCGCGCTCCCGCGCCTGCCGGGGGGCGTGCGCGTCGGCCGCAACCAGATCCGCCTGGAGCAGGCCGCCCTCGGCCCGCACTGGCTCGCGGCCATCGAGGGACTGCTGACAATGCTCTCCGGCCAGCGCGCCGCAGTGCCGGCCTAGAGCCGTCCACCGGCCGCGCCCGTCTCGCCGCCCGGGGGACGCGCGGATATCGTGTGTGCATGGCGACGCGCATCCGGGCAGTCTGCTTCGACTTCGACGGCACGCTCGCGTACATGTCGCCTTCGCACTGGGCGCTGTACGCGGAGGCGGCGCGCGCGGCGGGCCTCGACGTCTCCGAGGCGGCGCTGTCCGCCGACACCACCGACCGCGCGTGGGAGCCGTGGACGACACCCCTCGGCGTCGCGCACCCGGAGGCGTCCGCGTCGCAGGAGGCGTTCCGCGCGCTGCGCGCCGGCCTCGCGATCGACCGCATCCGCACGGCGCTCCCCGATCCCGTGGATGCGCGCGTCGCGGACGGGCGCGCACTCCGCGAGGCCGGACGCCGTGCCGCGATCCTGGAGGAGGAGCCCGCGCGGTACGTCCTCTTCGACGAGACGCTTCCGGCGCTGCGCCGCCTCCGCGACGCCGGCATCGCCTCGATCGTGGTGTCGAACCACATCTGGATGCTCCCGGAGATCGTCGAATCCCTCACCGGCGGGCTCTGCGCGGGCGTGGTCACCAGCGCGCGGTGCGGGTACCGCAAGCCGCACCCCGAGATCTTCCGCGCGGCGCTGCGCCTCACCTCGGCGCGGCCGGATGACATCGTGATGGTGGGCGACAGCGTGAGCGCCGACGTGCGCGGGGCCGAGGACGCCGGGATGCACGCAGTGCTCATCGCCCGCGAGCGGGCCGCGCCCGCGCCGGATGGCGTCTGCGTGATTCACTCCCTGCTCCAGGTGCCACTGGAATGGCCGCCGGCATGACCGGCCCGGACACGAGCCCGCGCGTGAACGTCCAGCCCGTCGCGGAGCGCGACCGTGGGGCGTTCTTCGCGATGCTCCGCGAGTACATGGCCGAGATGGATCGCTACGACCCTGCCACGGCAGAGTCCCCGTACGACGTCGATCGCTACATCGCGGCGATGCTGGAGGACATGGAGGGGCGCGAGTTCCTCTGGCTGCTGCTGGACGGTGAGCGCGCCGGCATGGCGATCGTGCGCACGCTCCCGGACTTCCCCGACGACCGCCGCATGGTGGCGACGATCGGCGAGTTCTACGTCGCCCCCGCGTACCGCCGCCGGGGCGTGGGCGGGAGCGCCGTGCAGGCGATCCTGGACGACCACCGCCGGCGCGGGACGTACGAGGTGGAGGCGGGCATCCTGCGCGACAACTTCCTCGCGCGCGCGTTCTGGGCGCGCATGGGGTTCGAGCTGCGCTTCTACCAGACCGCCCGCCGCCCGTAGGCGTCCGCCGGGCACGCTGCGCCGCGCGGGTTCGTCCGGACGCCCTGCGGTACCATGGGCCGCGCAAACACCGCAGCGGGAGCCTCTCGACCACCTTGGCGGGATGGCGTGCTGCTTCTGGGGAGTCGATGTTGACGGCGAAGATCTGGGACGTGCACTGCCATTTCCCGCGGAACTGGGAGGCGCCGGAGAGCGCGGACCACGCGAGGGAGATCGATCTGCGCGCCGACGCCCTGCGCGCGGCGGGCGTGGTGAAGGCCTCGCTGCTGTGCGGCGGCCGCTTCGGCCTCGATTACGACGAGTCGCTGCCTTACGCCCGGCGGCACGAGGATCTCTTCCTCCCCTCCGCGATGATCGACCCGGAGGAGATCAGCCCCCACGAGGTGCGCCGCCTGCATGGCATCGGATACCGCGGCCTGAAGATGATCGGCGTGCGCCGCCCATACGACGACTACAAGTACTTCGGCGTGTACCAGGTCGCCGAGGAGCTGGACATGCCGATCCTCATGCACATGGGTGTCATCGGCGGCGGCGTGGACTACTCCATCACCCACCCGCGCCGCGACCCCCGCGCCGTCGAGTCGCTGGAGCGCATGCGCCAGCGCGGTCGCAACCAGGCGCGTGACGTCTCGGCGATCCGCATGCGCCCGTTCCACATGGACACGATCGCCAACAACTTCCCGTCCCTGAAGCTCATCGGCGCGCACATGGGCGGCACCGGCAACTACGACGAGGCGGCCTCGGTCACGCGCTGGCGGCACAACGTCTACCTCGACCTCTCCGGCGGCGACACCATCGAGCGGCACGCCGTGGAGCGCCGCCTGGTCGGCCATGAGATCGGCGTCGAGAAGATCACGTGGGGCTCCGACTGCGGCAACGACGAGATCCGCCAGCACGTCGCGAACCTGGAGCGGCTCTTCGACCAGGTCGGGCTCACGGAGGACCAGAAGCACCGCATCCGCTGGGCGAACGCAGCGGAGCTCTTCGGCCTCGAGCAACCCGTGCTGGCGCGAGAGTAGGCGAGTGAGCGAGCAGGACCCCTCGACCCCTCGCGAGGACGGGTCGCCCACGGGCGACCCGGACGCGCCGGGCACGCCCGCGCCCGGCGAGGTGGACCCGCCCGCGTGGACTTCGCCCGCGGCAAACGCGATCCCGCCCGTCGTCGACGGGCCGCTCGAGCGCGAGGCGGAGCGGGAGTCGCGCGGCGGGTGGTTCGGCCGGTTCCGCCGCGGGTCTCGCCATGACGCCGGGATGCCGGATGAGCCGTGGCAGTCACCGGGCGGCGCCGGATCACCCGACGAGGTGCCCCCGCCGACGCCCCGGGTTCCCCCCGCGCGCGACCCCGCCGCGGCCACAGCGCCCGCGGAGCCGGACCTCGACGAGACGGCGGCACCGACTCAGCCGCCGCGCGTGCCGGCGTGGCGCTTCGGCGCGCCGGGCAGCACCGAGTCACCCGTGCCCGCACCCGCGCCGTCGCTCCTCGATCCACCCGGCGGTGCGAGCGACGGCGAGGACCTGCCGCCCGAGGCACCGCCGCCTGAGGCACAGCCGGACGAGGAACCGCCGCCTGACGCACCGCCCGCCGACGAACCGCCGCTCCCGCCGCTCACTGCTGTCGCGGGCGAGATGCCGCTGCTGGAGCCCGAGCTCGAGACACCCGAGGAGCGGGCGGAGGAGGAGCGCGAGGCCCAGGAGATCCTCCGCGGCGGACCGTTCTCCCGCTTCGCGTGGCCCTCGCACCCGCGGTTCTGGAACGGCTACCTGGCCGTGCTCACCGGGATCGTGACGCTCAGCTTCCTGATGTTCGTCCTCGTCGAGCCGTCGCCCCGCTGGCTGCTGCTAATCGCGGCGGGAGCAGTCGTCGCGGGCATGGATGGCGTGCTCCGCGCGACGTGGCGCGCCTCCTTCGCCGGCGGCGAGGACACGACGCCATACCTCTTCCTCCCGGCGCTCTACGTCTTCGCCGCGCCACTGCTGATTGAGCACAACTTCACCGGGCACATCGTGCTGCTCTGGACGATCCTCGCGGGGGCCGGTTTTGGCGCGATCGCCGTCGCGGAGGTGCTCTCCGTGCGCACGGGCTCCCGCCTGTACCCGTACGCGCGCATGGTCACCAGCGGCGCCGCGTACTTCAGCGCCTTCTCGCTGCTGGCGATGACCACCGTCCTGCACCTCGGCCTGCTGCCGGCGGTGGTGGCCGCCTGGCTCATCGGCACCATGCTCGCCATCGAGATCGTGCGCGAGGGCGAGGTGGACCCGGTGGAGACGACCGTCTTCGCCGCCCTCGCGGGGCTCGTGGTCGCGCAGGTGCGGTGGCTGCTCTTCTTCCTGCCGATCGATGGCTACCTGGCGGGCCTCGCGCTGGTCCTGGTCTTCTACCTCGTCACGGGTGTGCTGCACTCGTACGTGCTGCGGCAGCTCACCGGCATGATCGCAGCGGAGTACGCCGCAGTGACGGCGATCGGGGTGGCGCTAGTAGTCGCCGCGCGAGCGGCGGGTCTCGCCTAGCCGGGGCTTCTGGTAGCATCACCATCACGGTCGGGGAGTGGCGCAGTCTGGCAGCGCACCAGTCTGGGGGACTGGGGGTCGTGGGTTCAAATCCCGCCTCCCCGACCATCTCGCACACCACTGAGATCGAGGCGTGACGCCTCGGTCTCTCGCGTTTCGGGCGAGGGGCGGGGCCGCTACTCGCGGACGAGGAGCACGGCGCTTCACGATCATCCCTTCCGCCGGATCATCGCCGTCGAGACCGGGGCACGGGACTACCTTGA
>JBAYVN010000079.1:0-10333 GCA_041674525.1 Dehalococcoidia bacterium
GACACCATGCCGCTCGACCCGCTCGCACAGGCCTGGCTGGATGAACAGGCGGCCCGCGGACTGCCGCCCACGCACCTGAGCACGCCCGAGGCCGTGCGTGCCTCCCGCATCCCGACGCCGCCCGGACCTGAGGTGCACCGCGTCACCGACATGCAGCTCGCCGGGCCGGACGGGCCGGTCCCCGTGCGCATCTACTGGCCGAGTGAGGCGCCGGTGCTGCCGATCCTCGTCTGGTACCACGGCGGCGGCTGGGTGGTGGGGACGCTGGACCTCGCGGACTCCACCGCGCGCCGCCTCTGCACGCTGGCGGAGTGCATCGTGATCTCGGTCGACTACCGGCTGGCGCCGGAGCACCCGTACCCCGCGGGCCGCGATGACGCGTATGCCGCCGTCGTCTGGGCGTACCAGAACGCGCGCCGCTTCGGCGGGGACGCCTCGCGGATCGCCGTCGGGGGCGACTCGGCGGGCGGCAACCTCGCTGCGGTGGTGGCGCAGATGGTGCGGGACCGCGCGGGTTTCCCCCTGCGCAGCCAGGTGCTGATCTACCCGGTCACGGACGCCTCCATGGATACCGCCTCGTTCCGCGAGAACCTCGGGTATGGCCTGACCCCGGACTCCATGGCGTGGTACTGGAACCACTACGCCCCGCAGGGCGTGGATCGCGCGGAGCCGTACCTGTCGCCGCTGCGTGCCCCCAGCCTCCAGGGGCTGCCCCCGGCGTACGTCGCGACGGCGGAGTTCGACCCCCTGCGCGACGAGGGCAACGCCTACGCCGACGCGCTGCGCGCCGCCGGCGTGCCCGTAGCGTCCGAGTGCTTCGCGGGGCAGATCCACACGTTCTTCGTGAACGCGCACTACTTCCCGGCGGGGATGCGCGCAGTGGAGACGGCCGCCGCGCACCTGCGGAGCGCGTTCGCCGGCTAGCCGCCCGCGAGGTGACGGGGGGCGCAGCGCGCCCTACGCCGCGCTCGGCAGCACGCAGACGAGCATCCCGCGCAGGAGATCGCGCGTGGTGACGATGCCCACCACCCGGTGCTCTTCGTCCACCACAGGAAGTGCGGAAATGCTCCGCTCGAGGATGAGCGCCGCGGCCTCCTCGATGGGCGCATCGCGCGGAATCGTGATCATGTCGAAGTGCGCGACCTGGAGCACCCGCCGCTGCATCGCCTCTTCGTCGTGGCGAGAGGGGTTGCCGCGCGCCGCGGCCGGGCTGAGGCGATGCGCGATGTCGCGATCGGACACGATGGCCACCACCCGCCCGCGATCGGCGACGAGCAGGTGATGCACGCCGTGCGAGGACATGGTGGCGCGGGCCTCCCAGAGGCGCGCCCCCGGCGGGATGGTCACGAGCGGGGCGGACATCAGTGCGCCCACGGTCACGCCCGAGGCGGGGTCCTCGATCTGGTCGATCTGGTCGGTCTGGTCGCTCTGGTCATGCCGGTCGTCGATCGGTCGAGGCGTGTCCATGGCCTGCTCCCCGGCGACCGCTGCGCCGCCTTACCCGGAGTATCGGCAGGCCGGGGCTCGGCGCGCAGTGCCGCGTGCGCGGCACCCGAGGTGGGCGTCCGTCTCCGGGGCGGCCGCTAGCTTCCGGTGCGCGAGGCCGCGGCCTCGGCTGCCCCGGGTGCCGCCGGCGGCGGGGGCGGGGGCAGAAAGAGGTGCTCGCGGTACCAGCGCAGCTCCTCCACGCTCTCGCGGATGTCGTCCAGCGCCTTGTGCGCCTGCTTCTTCTCGGGCGGCGTGGGGCCGCCGGGGTACCAGCGGCGGACCAGCTCCTTGATCGTGCTCACGTCCACGTTCCGGTAGTGCAGGTACGCCTCCACCTTCGGCATCTCGCGCCGGAGGAAGCGGCGGTCCTGCGCGATGGAGTTCCCCGCGAGCGGCGACTGACCCTTGCGCACCCACTTCCGGATGAACGCCAGCGTCTGGCGCTCCGCGTCCTCGATGGTCACGCCCTCGTCGGCGATGCGCTGGATCAGCCCGGAGGCGCCGTGCGTGCCCCGGTTCCATGCGTCCATCAGCGCCAGCTCATCCTCGGTGCGGCGGATGGCCAGTACCGGCCCCTCCGCCAGCACCTCGAGGTTCGCGTCGGTGACCAGCGACGCGATCTCGATGATCACGTGGCGGTCGGGCTCGAGCCCGGTCATCTCCAGGTCGAGCCAGACGAGGTTGAGGGGATCCCTTGCCATGAGCACGAGCCTACGCGCACCGCGGCGTTCGCGTCACCCGCAGGCTCATGCGCCGGCACGATGCCCGCGGCAGGACGCTTTCGCGAGGCTGCGGTACGGTGGAACCATGGACATTCGCAGGGTTCAGGGACAGATGGGGGCCGGTCGCGCGCTGGTGGTGATCATGGCGCTGACGGCGATGGGGTTCGCTTCCGCGTGCGGGTCAGGCGGGGGCGCGGCGTCGTCCTCGGCCACGCCGGCCGCGACGGCAACACGAGCGGGACAGGGGGGTCGCGTGGTCAAGGCGGGTGACAAGGTGACCGTGCATTACACGGGCACGCTGGACGACGGCAAGCAGTTCGACTCCTCGAAGGGGGGCGATCCGCTCAAGTTCACGGTGGGCGCCGGGCAGATGATCCCGGGCTTCGACCGCGCCGTGCTGGGCATGGAGGTCGGGAAGTCCGTGAAGGTCCACCTCGACCCGAAGGACGCCTACGGGGAGCGCAGCGAGAGCCTGATCGTGAAGGTCCCGGCGGACCAGGCCCCTCCCGGCCTGACCGTGGGGACACGGGTCGCCTACGGCGGCCGCCCGGCCACGATCACCGCCGTGACGCCCGAGGGCGTCACCGTGGACACCAACCACGAACTGGCCGGCCAGGCGCTCAACTTCGAGATCGAGCTGGTATCGATCGACAACTAGGGCCATCACCCCGGCACCTGGCACCGGGACTCATCTCGAGGGACCCGCGGGGCCCCCGGCAGGGGCCCTGCCCCGCCCGCCCGCTCGTCCGCCTCGACGATGAAGTACCGCACCGTCGCGAAGTCGAGCGACGTGCGGGAGCGGGCCGACCACTCGGAGAGCGCCTCCTCGTACGTCGCGAAGGGGCCCGCCGCCGGATCCTCCCGCAGCAGGCGCCGGAACGTGGTGTCCTCGTACATCCCGCCCACGACATAAAATCGCATCGCCGCTCCACCTCGTACCATCTCGTCGCAATCATCATCGCTCACCCCGCGCGGCGGCGGAGTGGGGCGACGCCGGGGAGGACCCATGCCGGAGCAGCCTGCCCGCTGGCTCGACCGCGTCGAGGTGGTTCACGGGGACATCACCCTGCTCCAGGTGGACGCGATCGTGAACGCCGCGAACGCCACGCTGCTCGGAGGCGGTGGGGTGGATGGTGCGATCCACCGTGCGGCCGGCCCCCGGCTGCTGGCGGAGTGTCGGCTCCTCGGCGGGTGCGACCCCGGGGAGGCGAAGGTCACCGCGGGCTACGACCTCGCCGCGCGGTGGGTGATTCACACCGTGGGGCCGATCTGGCGCGGCGGGGGGCACGGCGAGGAGGGGACGCTCGCCTCCTGCTACCGTCACGCGCTCATGCGGGCCCGGGAGCTGGGCGCGGCGAGCGTCGCCTTTCCCTCGATCGCCACCGGAGCCTACGGCTTCCCGCTGGACCGGGCGCTCCCGATCGCCCTCCGCGAGGTGCGCGGCCACCTGCGGGCGGAAGCGCTGCCGGAGCGGGTGGTGTTCGCCTGCCTCGACGCCTCGACGCCTCGACGCCCCGACGTTCCAGGCGTACCGCGCTCGCGTCTTCGGGTAGACTGGAACGACCAGCGGAGGGAACGCGATGCCCATCTACGAGTACTACTGCGGCGACTGCAACGGCGTGTTCGAGCTCCTGCGCCCCGTGCGGCAGGCGGCGATTGACCAGCCGTGCCCCGAGTGCGACACCCAGTCGAAGCGCATCGTCTCCCGGGACTTCGCGGCCTTCACCTTCCGGGACGGCTATCCCCGCCGCATCCCCGACGACGGCTCCTACTACCACATGGGGCAGAGGGTCTCGCGGGCGATCACCCACAGCGGCGACGGGTACACCCACCCGGAGCTCGCGGATCACGAGCCCGTCAGGTCGCCCGAGGTGGAGGAGATCGAGAAGTTCGAGGCCCTGCAGGAGGCGAAGTCCCGCGAGGACAAGCAGATCGTGGGCCGCATCGTGGATGACACCGTCCGCGAGGAGGCCCGCATCAGGCGCCGCCTGAAGACGACGAAGGGCACCCCGGCGCAGGAGCGCGCGAAGCAGGGGGCCCTGAAGGCGGAGCGCGAGCTCACCACGAAGAAGGCCGTTCTGGAGGATCCCTCCTAGGCCAGAGGCGGCCCCCGGACTGCCCCCGGGGGGTATACTCGGCACTCGCACATCGGCATACCAGGCACCGGAAATCATCGCGCCGGGCGCGGTTCGCATGGCTGCGGCACGCTCCCGCGCTCCCGGTGCCGTCACACGAAGCCACACGAAGGGGATGGGGAAGATGGAATACCGCAACCTCGGGCGCTCCGGCCTGCAGGTCTCGATCGTCGGCATCGGCACGAACAACTTCGGCGGGCGCATGGACGCGGCGGCGACCGCGCTGGTGGTGAACGAGGCGCTGGACCTGGGCATCAACCTCTTCGACGAGGCGGACGTCTACGGCGGTCGCGGCAAGTCCGAGGAGTTCTTCGGCGCCGCCCTGAAGGGGCGCCGCCACGAGGCGGTGATCGCCACCAAGTTCGGCATGGCCATGGGCTCCGGCCCGATGCAGGGCGGCGGCTCCCGACGGTGGATCGTGCAGGCCGCGGAGGACTCCCTGCGCCGCATGCAGACCGACTACATCGACCTCTACCAGATGCACCGCCCGGATCCCAACACCCCGATCGAGGAGACGCTGCGGGCGCTGGATGACCTGGTCTCGTCCGGCAAGGTGCGGTACATCGGCTCCTCGAACTTCGCGGGCTGGCAGCTCGCGGAGGCGGAGTTCACCGCGCGCGCGAACCACTTCGTGCCGTTCGTGAGCTCGCAGGTGGAGTACAGCCTGCTCAACCGCAGCGTGGAGTCCGAGGTCGTCCCGGCCATCGAGCGCTACGAGCAGAGCATGCTGCCGTACTACCCGCTGGCCAGCGGGATGCTGACCGGCAAGTACCGCCCGGGCCAGGACGCGCCGGCGGGGACACGCCTGGCGGCCGCCGGGCCGCAGAGCCAGCGCTTCCTGAACGAGCGCAACCTCGCCACCGCGCAGGCGCTCGAGGAATGGGCGCAGGTCCGCGGGCACACGCTGCTGGAGCTCGCCTTCTCGTGGCTGGCGACGAAGCCGTATGTCGGCAGCGTGATCGCCGGCGCCACGAAGCCGGAGCAGGTCCGCGCCAACGCGAGTGCCGCGGAGTGGCGCCTGACCGCGGAGGAGATGGACGAGGTGGACGCCCTGACGCGAGCGTAGTGCCCCTGCTGCGTTCGCCGGCGATCGCCTCGCGACCGCGCGTGGCTACGTCTTCAGGCGGAAGCCGTGCAGGGCGAACGACTCGCGCGCCAGCGCCTCGCGGAAGGCCGGGTGCGCGATGTCGAGGAGGGCTTGCGCGCGTTCCCGGACGGACCGGCCGTGGAGCGCCGCCACGCCGTGCTCGGTGACCACGAAGTAGACGTCGCCGCGCGTGGTCACCACGCCCGCCCCGGGGGCGAGCTGCGAGACAATGCGCGACCTCGTGCCGTCCAGCGCCGTGGAGGGGAGTGCGATGATCGGGCGGCCGCCGGGGGCACGCGCCGCGCCCCGAATGAAGTCCAGCTGCCCGCCGATGCCGCTCCAGAACTTCGGGCCGATGGAGTCGGCGCAGACCTGCCCGGTGAGATCCACCTCGATCGCGGAGTTGACCGCCACCATCTCCTCGTGCGCCGCGATCACGCGCGGGTCGTTGGTGTACGACGAGTCGTGGAGCGAGACCATCGGGTTGCGATCCACCCAGCGGTACAGGCGCTCCGTGCCGAGCACGAACGACGAGACGATCAGCCCGGCGTGGATGCGCTTGCGCGCGCCGGTGATCGCGCCCGCCTCCACGAGGTCGACGACGCCGTCCGAGAACATCTCCGTGTGCACGCCCAGGTCGCGGTGACCGCGGAGGCAGCCAAGCACGGCCTCTGCGACCGCGCCGATGCCGAGCTGCAGCGTCGCGCCGTCGTCGATCAGGCTCGCGACCTGCCGCCCGATCGCCTGCTGCTCCGCGCTCGGCACGGGCACCGGCACGGTGTGCAGGGGGCGGTCCGTCTCCACCCACGCATCGATCGTCTCGAGGGAGATCGTGGAGGCGCCGAAGGTGAACGGCATGCGCGCGTTCACCTCGGCGACCACGTAGCGCGCCGCGGTCGCGGCGGGGCGGGCGACATCGACCGCGACGCCCAGCGAGCAGAGCCCCTCCTCGTTCGGCGGCGACACCTGGATCAGCGCCGCATCCAGCGGCAGCGTGCCGTCCGAGAACAGCGCCGGCACGTCCGAGAGAAACACCGGCGTGAAGTCGGCGCGCCCGCTGTTCACGGCCTCGCGGACGTTGGCGCCGATGAACAGCGCGTTGTGCCGGATGTGCCCCGCCAGCTCCGGCGCGACGTGCGGCGCAGGCCCCTCGAGGTGGAGCGAGACGGTCTCGATGCCGCGCAGCGAGCGTGCGCGCGCGACGAGGCCGTCCAGCAGCGGGGTGGGCGTGGCCGCTCCGCCGTGCACGTAGACCCGCATGCCGTCGCGGAGAGGCGCCAGCGCCGCCTCGATGGTAGTCGCGCGCGCGGGACGCCGGACTCCGGAGTTCACCGGCAGATCGCGTTCACCGGTAGGTCACCGTTCACTGGTAGATCACGTAGTCGGGCGGGCGGGGGAGGGCCATCACCTGCTCGGGGGTCAACAGCGGCTGGTCCCAGCGATAGAAGAGCTTGAACCCCGCGTACGGCGCGTAGGACGAGAGGGCGAACAGGCGGTACCCGTCCAGCTTCTGCTCGGGCGGCCCCCAGCCGTCCATGTCGATCACCACGTCCACCCCGCTCACGCGCTCGATGCGCTGCGGGTCGTGCAGCATGTCGTAGCGGAACTGGTGCAGCACCAGTACCTTCGAGGGCAGCGCCTCTCGCGCCACGAGATCGGCCAGGTAGTGCTGCACGCTGTTCACCTGCTCGGGCACGAGGAAGCCGATCGCTTCGCCCGGGGGATCGTTCTTCCCCCGCGTAGCGAACTCCGGGTCGAGCGCCACGTGGACGTGGGCCTCGCGGAGGACGGGCTCCAGCCGCTGCACCTCGACGAGCGGGTCGCTCCATCCCACCTGCACGTCCAGGAACAGCAGCTCGCCACGCGCGCGCGTCGCGTCCACCCACGGGCGGATGTCGGCGATCGACATGCGTCCCAGGTAGGTGCCATCCCAGCCGGGGTCCGCCTGTGCCACCGAGGCGATGAGGTGCAGCGCTGGCACGACGCGCGTCGCGCCGCTGAGCGCGACGTACGGCCGGGCCACCTCCTGCGCGGCGTCCGCCGCGGCGTCCGCGCTCGCGTACAGCCCCAGCGCACCCATCGTCGGCACGCCGGGGTGGCCGTAGATCGACACGATGCGCGTCCCCGCCAGCACCGACACACGGAGCGGCGCCAGGCTGAGATCGAGGTCGGCGGTCGCGACGAGGGCGTACACCCCGCCGGGCTCGAACGTCTCGAGGGTGGCAAACGCACCGCTGGCCTGTGACGACCACGTCCGCCACGCGCCCGTCGAGTCGTCGTGCTGCCACACCGTGAGCCAGTCGATCGCACGTGCCGTTGGGCCCGGCGGTGGGCCGCGGAATGCCAGGCGTGGCGCCGCCAGTGCCGAGACGATGGGCGTCGACCCGCCGGGCCATGTCAGGCGGTAGGCCTCGCGCGTGAGCGAGACGCCGCACGCGGGTAACAGGGCATCGCTTGCCGCCACGCCTGTGCAGACTGCCGATGTCTCCTCGGCGTGTGCCTGCCGGGGGGCGGCCTCCGGTGCGTCGAGTGCGGCGCCGAGGAGCGCGAGTGCCGCCAGGAGGGCGGTGGCGAGACGGCGCATGGCTCCTCCAGACGCCCGGCGATGCCGCGATCCACACGGCATCCGGGTGGAATCCAGCTGCGTGGAAACCTTGGGTGGAATCCCCTGGTGGAATCTGAGTGTACGGGCCTCGCGCGAAGCGATCTCCCGGCGTGGCTGCGCTACCGTGCGAGGCATGACGCTCACGTTGCGCAATCCCCACGCCGTGCTCGCCGCCTTCGAGGCGCGCCCGGCCGACATCTTCAGTGTGCGCCTGCCCGGCGGCCGGGCGCCCGGCGGCTGGGAGCGCGTGGCTGCGCAGGCGAGGCACTTCGGCACGCCGGTCGCCGAAGGTGAGCGCGCCGATCCCCGGCGCCGCGAGCGCGAGGGCGGGCGCGCGGGGCCCGAGGCCTCCGTGAAGGAGCGCGCGCCCGTCGGCCTCGATGTGCTGTTCGCCGGGGTGGGCGCCGGCGGCCTCTGGATCGCCCTCGACTCGATCCAGGATCCACACAACGTCGGCTCCATCTTCCGGAGCGCCGCGTTCTTCGGGGTGCGCGGGATCGTCATGACCTCCGACCGCGCGGCGCCGCTATCCTCCGTTGTCTACGACGTGGCGAGCGGCGGCGTGGAGGCCGTCCCGTTCGCGATCGAGACGAACCTGCGCCGCGCGCTGGAAGCCGCGAAGGCGGCCGGGCTGTGGATCCTCGGCTCCTCTGAGCACGCCGCGCGCGGCGTCGAGGAGATCCCGCGCGATCGCCCGTGGCTGCTGGTGCTGGGCAACGAGGAGGAGGGCCTGCGCCGCCTCACGCTGGAGACCTGCGACGAGGTGTGCCTGATCCCGCCGCGAGGCGATGCTGTGACATCGCTCAACGTCTCCGTCGCCGCCGGCATCCTCATCGCCACGCTGTCGCGCTAACGCAGCCGCTCCGAGGGCGGTGACTGCGGGACGCGCCAGCCACGCGCGTTGCGCAGCCGGATCCCGGACCAGTGCAGCGAGGTGCGTTCCGAGAGCCCCTCCAGAACCGACAGCCGGTCGAGCACGCGCAGTTCGACACCCGCCTCCCGCAGAGCCTCCATGAGATCGTCGATCACGTCGACGCGAGTCGGCACCACGGCGGCGCGGCTCACCCACATCCCGGCGTCGTTCAGATCTTCGAAGGTCTCGTGAGGCAGCTCGTAGCGGTAGAGCGTGGCGGAGCGGATGCGATCCACCCACGCGTACTCCACCTGGGCGATCACGCGCGCGCCGGTGTGCTCGAACCAGCGTTCGCGGTCGGCCGCCGTCGTCGTTTCCACCGGCCAGAGGAGCGCCCGTGGGCAGTCGCGCGGGAAGAGGTACATGTGCTGGTGGGAAGCCTCGATGGCCCACACCAGCGGGACGGTGATCTCGGGCCGCGCCGGCATCGTGCGCGGGTGGAATGCCGCGATGCCAGGCGCCTCGGAGAAGTGATAGAGCACGGGCACGGTTCGCCGCCTTTCGAACGCCGCGAGGCGCCGGCGCTACCTTCCGGCCCCGCGTTCGTCGATGTACGCGCCAAGGAAGTCCCCGGCCCACGCCGCGAAGTCCCCGGCCGCGTCACCCAGCGCGACGATCTGCTCATCCGCCAGCGACATGCGCGTCTCGACGGACTCGCCCGCCGGGGTGACGCTGGCGAGCAGCAGCACGCCGGGTCCGCTGCCCGTCACCAGCACCGTGGGCGGCCCCGCTTCGTACACGCGCAGGGGCACCGCGAACCGCGCGAGGCCGTCGAACGCGCAGAGCTCGCGTGCGCTGCGGAGCGCGCTGTCATCGATGGCCATCGCCCGCAGCAGCGCGGCGGGCTGCTCCGCGAGCGCCGCTGCCTCGACGTCCCCCGCGAAGCGCGTCCACGCCTCGGCGCCGGGCAGCGGCCCGGCGAGCGTTCGAGCCACCGGGCGTGCACGGTCAGTGAGCGCGCCCCACACCGCGGCGAGGCGCCGGGCTGCCTCCACGACTTCCTGCACCAGCAGCGCGGTCAGCGCACCGCGGTAGGTGGCATCGGCGAGGAAGATGCCGGTGAGCACGTTGTCCGACACCACCTGCGGCTTGCGCAGGGCGTGGCTGGCGTACGCGCGCAGGAAGGCGTCCTCGCTCAGGTCGCCGGGAAGCGGTGCGTTTTCCACCGGGCACCTCGGATGCGCGGTCTGCTCCGCAGCGTAGCCGGGGGACGTCCGGCGAGCCGGTGGCCTACTTCAGGCTCCTGATGTAGGCGATGACCTGGTCGATCTGCTCGGGCTTGAGCTGCGTGCCGAAGGTCGCGGGCATGACGTTGGCCTGGAAGCCCTTCACCACCTTGGCGTTGGTGTTGGTGATCGATTCCTTCAGGTAGGCGTCGTCCGC
>JBAYVN010000080.1:0-10183 GCA_041674525.1 Dehalococcoidia bacterium
CGGGGTGCTGCTGCCGCTGGCGGGCCACGCGCCCTTCGACGGCAGCGCGGGCGTCGCGCTGAGCCTCGCGCTGTCGTCCACCGCATTTCTCGTCGCGCTGCTCGCGCTCTGGCGCCCCGTCGCCGCCCCCGGCGCTCCCCCGGCAGCGCGTCTGCGCGAGCGCCGCGAGGTGATCGCCGGGATCGGGCTGGTCGTCCTCGGCATGGCGATGGCGCGGCAGGTGATCGGCCGGCTGCCGTCGCTGCCGGTGCTGACGGGCCACCTGCCGTCACCCATCACGCCGGCCGGCGACTTCTACGTGGTGTCGAAGAACCTCGTTGACCCCACGGTCGCACTCGACGGGTGGCGACTCGCCGTCGACGGGCTCGTGGAACGCCCGCTCGCGCTGACCTACCAGGAAATCACCGCGCTGCCCTCGGAGGAGTTCGTGCGCACGCTGGAGTGCATCTCCAACGAGATCGGCGGCGACCTGATCAGCACCGGCCAATTCACCGGCGTCCCGCTGGCCGCCGTGTTGCGAATGGCGGGCGTGCGACCCGGCGCCGCCGTGCTGCACTTCACCAGCGTGGACGGGTACACCGAGAACATGCCGATCGCGAAGGCCATGGACCCGGCGACGTTCCTCGTCTACCGGCTGGACGGCGAGCCGCTGCCCCCGAAGCACGGCTTCCCGCTGCGCGTGCTGGGCGCCGGGACGTACGGGATGAAGAACCCGAAGTGGCTCCAGCGCATCGAGGTGGTGACGGAGGCCGCGGAGGGCTACTGGACGCAGCAGGGGTGGACGCCTGACGCCGTGGTGCAGACCATGTCGCGCATCGATGTTCCCGGCCCGGGCGCGCTGGCCTCCGGCGACATCCCGCTCGCGGGCATCGCGTACTCCGGCGACCGCGGCATCCGGCAGGTCGAGGTGTCCACGGACGGCGGCAGCACGTGGCAGGCGGCCGCCCTCGATCCTCCGCTCGGGCCGCTGACCTGGGTCTTCTGGCGCCTGCTGGCACGCCTCGATCCCGGCCCCGGGTCGATCGAGGTGCGTGCCACGGACGGTACGGGAGCCGTGCAAACGGAGATCGAGCGCGACACCTTCCCCGACGGCGCCACCGGGCATCATCACGTCGAGGTGCGGGTGACAGGCTAGCGCGCGCCATGCCACCGGCAGCACGAGCCGGCGCGTGCTTGCGCGGCTGGAGCACACCTGTTACTACGCGGGTGCGCGGGCCCGCACGGATGCGGCCGCGCCGATCGCCGGCAACGGCGAGAGGGTCGGCACCATGCTCCCGGCACTGCTCTTCTGCGCGATCATCGCGATCGTCGTCGTCATGGCCCTGCAGCAGCGCCCGCGCTAGCACTCCCGTTCCCGCGCGCGCACTTCGCCCTGATCTCGCGCGGCGCTAGGCGACGGCGCGGCCGAACGAGCGCGCGGCGGCGAGGACGGCGACGATCGCCAGCGGCACCATCACGAGCAGCGCCATGACCACGCTCGCATCGGCCACGTGGCCCGCGAACAGCGCCCGCGAGGCGTCGACGGCGTACGCGAGCGGGTTGACGGAGGCGATCGCGCGCAGCCACGCCGGAGCGAGCGTGAGCGGGAGCAACACGCCGGACAGCAGCAGCAGCGGCAGCGTGGAGGTGAACACCAGCGGCGCGTAGGCATCCTCGCTCTTGAGCCACAGCGCGAGGGCGTAGGCGATGCACGCCGTGGTGATGCCGATGAGCGCCACGAGCGCGAGCCCCAGTAGCGCGCCCAGCGGGTGGAACGTCAGCCCAAACGGGATGGCGAGCGCGATCAGGATCGCGGACTGCACGACCAGCGTGAGGATGTCCCGCAGCGCGCGCCCGAGCATCAACGAGATCCGGCTCACCGGCGTCACGCGCATGCGCTCCACCACTCCCAGGCGCAGCTCCGCGATCAGGCCGAAGCCGACGCCTGACGCGCCGAAGAGGCCGAGCTGGATGAGCAGTCCGGGAACGAAGACGTTGTACGCGCCGCCTGCCGGGAATCCCGGACCCGTGGCAATCGACTTCAGCAACGGCGCGAACAGCAGCAGGTACAGCGCGGGTTGCACCACGCCGATCACCACCCACACCGGGTTGCGCAGGAAGATCTCCAGGTAGCGGCCGAACACGAGCCACGTGTCACGCAGGGTCTTCATGGGGGATGCCTTCCGGGCGCGTCGTCGCCGCTCGTCTAGTTGGAGTCCTCGCGCAGCGACCGCCCGGTCTGGCGCAGGAACACGTCGTCGAGGCTGGGGCGCGCGAGCGAGAGCGTCGCGATCTCGACGTGCGCCGCATCCAGCGCGCGGAGCAGCACCGGCAGGGACGCCTCGCCGTGGTCCACGTAGAGGCGGATCTTCCCCTCCTCGACCGAGGCCTCGCGCACGCTGGGCTGGTCGCGCAGGAGAGCGAGGGCGTCGCCCGGGTCTCCGGCGACGCCCATGGTCACCACGTCCCCGGCGATCTGGCGCTTCAGCTCCTCGGGCGTGCCTTCCGCGACGATACGGCCGTGGTCGATGATCGCCAGCCGGTCGCAGAGGACGTCCGCCTCCTCCATGTAGTGCGTGGTCAGGAACACGGTCGTTCCGCCGTCCCGCAGGCGGCGCACCTCGTCCCACATCCGCGCGCGGCTCTGCGGGTCGAGGCCGGTGGTCGGCTCGTCGAGGAAGAGCACGTCCGGCTCATGCACCAGGCCGAGGCCGATGTCCAGGCGCCGCTTCTGGCCGCCCGAGTAGGTACTGACCGGACGGTCCGCGCACTCCTCGAGTGCGAGGCGCGTGATGATGTCCTGCGCCCGGCGCGCACGCTCGGCGCCGCCCATGCCGTGCAGGCCGCCCTGGAACACCAGCTCGCGGCGGCCGGTGACGTTCGGATCGGAGCCACCTTCCTGCCCCACGTAGCCGATGCGCTCGCGGACGCGCGCGGGCTCCCGTCGCAGGTCGTGGCCGGCGATGCGCGCCTCACCGCCGGTGGGGGGGAGCAGGGTGGCGAGCATGCGCAGCGTCGTGGTCTTGCCGGCGCCATTCGGCCCGAGGAAGCCGAAGATCTCGCCGCGCCGAACGGACAGGTCGACCCCGGCGACGGCGTGCACGTCGCCCCGGCGGCTCCTGAACACGTAGCTCAGTGCACGGGTCTCGATGATCGCGTTCGGGACGCCACCGTCGACGCCCATATCGACGCCGGTCGCGAGGGGATGGACTGCCATGGGGGCCTCCTGCCAGCCTGTCGCTCACGAATACGATAACGAGGTCGTGGACTTCGGTAATACGATAGAGGAGGCCGCGTCCGGCATGTGCAGGGGGAGCCACCTCGCGCGCCGGTCGCGTGATTCCCCGGCGCCGGGTTGAGCATAGTCCGCATAGCCATGAGAAGATGCGGCCCCGAGCGTCGAAACGGCCGGGAAATGACGCCGCTGCGCGTTGGGCGGCATGCGCGGTGATCGCCGCGCCTCGAACGGGAGGGCAGCCGGGTCATGGCTGAGGAATCGCGCCCCGACGCAGGCCCGACCGCGTCGCCGATCCGCGTGCTGGTCGTCGACGACCACACGCTGGTGCGCGAGGGCACCCGTCAGCTGCTCGAGCTCGAGGCGGGCATCGAGGTGGTCGGCGTCGCCGGGAACGGTGCGGAGGCCCTGCGCATGGTCGGCGAGACGCATCCGCACGTGGTGCTCATGGACATCGAGATGCCGGAGATGGACGGCATCGAGGCGACGGCGCGGATCGCGGCGGAGTATCCCGGGACCGCGGTGCTGGTGCTCTCCGCATACGACGACGAGCAGTACGTCCAGCGGCTGATCGAGGCCGGGGCGCTGGGCTACACCCTGAAGGACGTCCGCGGCGGGCAGCTGATCGAATCGATTCGCAGCGTCTATCGGGGGGAATCGGTGCTGCATCCCGCCATTGCGCGAAAGGTGATGCACAGCCTCTCCGCGCCGGCGAACCGCATGCAGCGCGCGAACGAGGCGCTTTCGGATCGCGAGCTCGCGGTGCTGCGCATGGCGGGGCGCGGCCTGGGGAACGACGCGATCGCCTTGCAGCTCGGGATCAGCGTGCGCACGGTGCAGGCGCACTTCTCCAACATCTTCGCCAAGCTCGACGTCGAATCCCGGACGCACGCGGTGGTCGAGGCGCTGAAGCGGCGCCTCATCCGGCTGAACGACCTGGGCGCGTAGCCGGAGTGCACCCGTAGGGGATTCCCGGCCGCAGATCGCTCGGCTTGCCTGATGCGGTGGCCGAGGTGCCGGACCACGATACCTGCATGAGAACCACTCCCTCCCTTCGCTCGGGCTGGCTCATCGCGGCTGCGCTGTTCATCGCATGGGCGGTCATGCCGGGATCCGGTGCGCGCACGGCGGAGGCCGCGGCCGCGCCGACGATCACCTCGGTCAGCCCGGCGCTCGGCCCGGCTGCGGGGGGCACGGCAGTCACGATCACCGGCACGGGCTTCGTCACCGGCGCCACCGTCACCTTCGGCGGCGTTGCCGCGACGAGCGTCACCGTGGCCAGTGCGACCTCGATCACCGCGACCACACCGGCGGGCACGCCCGGCAGCGCCACGGTCACCGTGCGCAATAGCGACGGTCAGGCCGCGAACCTCGGCGGCGGGTTCCAGTACCAGCACGCCCCGCCCACGGTGACCGGCGTCGCGCCGAGCAGCGGCACCTCCGCCGGCGGCACGGCGATCACGATCACCGGGACGGGGTTCCGGAGCGGCGCGACCGTCACGCTCGGCGGGGTCGCCCCGGCGACCTCCGTGGTCGTCGCCAGCGCGACGTCGATCACGGCGATCACCCCGGCGGGCCTCGTCGGGTCGAGCGCGGTCACCGTCGCCAACTCCGACGCGCAGAGCGCCACCCTCGCGGGCGGCTTCACGTACACCGCAGCAGCCGCGCCGACGGTGACGTCCGTCGCGCCGTCGTCGGGCACCGCCGCGGGCGGCACCGTGGTTACGATCACCGGCACGGGCTTCGTCACCGGCGCCACGGTCACCCTCGGCGGCGTCGCCGCGACGAGCGTGACCGTCGCCAGCGGGACGACGATCACCGCGACGACGCCGGCGCAGGGGACCTCCGGCGCGGTGTCCGTGGCCGTCACGAATCCGGACACGCAGAGCGGCGCGCTGAGCAGCGGGTACACGTACAACCCGCTCGCGGCGCCCACCGTCACCGCCGTCTCGCCGAGCAGCGGCGCGGCCGCGGGCGGCACCTCGATCACCATCACCGGCACGGGCTTCGTCAGCGGCGCCACGGTCACCATCGGCGGCGTGGCGGCGACGAGCGTCGTCGTATCCACGGGCACCTCGATCACGGCGGTCACCCCCCAGCGCACCTCGGGCGCGGCGGCGGTCACGGTCACGAACGCCGACTCCCAGAGCGGCACGCTGCTGTCCGGCTTCACCTCCACGGCAAACAGCGCACCCACCGTGTCATCGGTCTCGCCGAGCACCGGGACCACGTCCGGCGGCACCTCGATCTCGATCACCGGCACCGGCTTCCTGGCGAACGCCAGCGTCACCATTGGCGGATCGGCCGCCAGCGGCGTCACGGTGGTCAGCTCCACCGTGATCACGGCGACCACCCCGGCGCACTCCGCCGGCGCCGTGGCCGTCACGGTCACGAACTACGACGGGCTGAGCGGCAGCAGCACCAGCGGTTACACCTACAAGGCGAACGCCGCTCCCACCGTGAGCGCCGTGTCTCCCGCGTCCGGTCCGCTCCTCGGCGGGACGACCGTGACCATTACCGGCACCAACTTCCAGATCGGAGCCACGGTGCGCTTCGGCGCCGACTGGTCGACGAGCACGACCGTCGCGGGCACCACCGGCATCGTCGCCGTCACGCCGTCCTCGACGGCCGGTGTCGCGCCGTTGATCGTGACGAACCCGGACGGCCAGTCCGCGGTCCTCGCGAGCGGCTTCACGTACACGGCGAGCCCCCCGCCCGTCATCACCTCGGTCACCCCGAGCAGTGGCCCCGTCGCCGGCGGGACGATCGTCACGATCACCGGCACCGGCTTCCTCAGCGGGGCGTCCGTGGCATTCGGGCCGTTCAGCGGCTCCGTCAGCACCGTGACGAGCACCTCGATCCTCGTGACCACGCCCGTGAACATCGCCGGACCGGTGCCGGTGCTGGTCACGAATCCTGACGGACAGGTCGGGACGCTCGCCAACGGCTTCACCTTCCAGGGCAGCGGCGGCGCGAGCGTGACGCGCGTCGATCCGGCCAGCGGGCCGCTCGCCGGCGGGACCGTGGTGACGATCACCGGGAGCGGTTTCGTCTCGGGCGCGGCGGTGACCTTCGGCGGCACGGCGGCCACCGCCGTCACCGTCACGAGTTCCGAGCAGATCACCGCTATGACGCCGGCCACCACGACCGCGGGCAGCGTCGATGTCTCCGTGACGAACCCGGGTGCCACCCCCGCCACCCTGACCGGCGGCTTCACGTACCAGGTGCTCGGATCTCCGAACATCGCGGAGACGCCCCCCGTGGGCGGCATGGTCTTCGTCGTCTCGGGGACCAACGACCTCCAGGCGCTGATCAACGGGCAGAAGTTCAAGGTCGTCGCGGTGTTCGCCCTCGACACCGGTCAGCAGATCTGGAAGTCGTACGTCGTCGGCACGCCGGTGAACTCGCTGACGTCCGTGAAGCCCACCGACATCGTGGTGCTGCGCCGCTAGCCCGCGCGCCCTCGCCCCGGCGAGCCTCGCCGGGGCTGCCGCAGTCTGGTACAACGCTCCGGGCAGGGCGCGGTGCCCGTGCCCTTGAGGGGGCGCGCGATGACGACGAACGAGGTGGCCACGCGGGGCTTCGCCGCCGCCAGCTCGGCGTACGAGCGGGGCCGCCCGGACTATCCCCCGGCGGTGATCGCCGCCCTCGCGAGCGATCTGCGCATCCGTCCCGGCACGCGTCTGCTGGACCTGGCGACCGGCACCGGCAAGCTCGCCCGCCGGTTCACGGGCGTGGCGGAGGTCATCGGCGTCGATCCTGCCGCGGAGATGTGCCTCGAGTTCGCGCGGCTCCAGCCGGGCGTGCCGGTGATCCGCGGGAACGCGGAGACGTTGCCGCTGGCCGCGGGCAGCATGGATGCGGCGCTGGTGGGGACGGCGTTCCACTGGTTCGACGGGCCGGTCGCGCTGCGTGAGCTGCACCGCGTGCTGCGGCCCGGGGCGCGGCTCGGGCTCGTGTGGCTGCAGCGCGACGAGACGGTGGACTGGGTCGCCGAGCTCGTGCGCCTCGTGGACACATACCGCCCGCCGGATGCCCGGCGCTTCGCCGAGACCCCGTGGCAGTCCGCGTTCGAGGACGACGCAGGCGCGGCGCTCTTCACTCCCCTGGAGTCCCGGGAGTTCCCGTTCGCGTTCGAGGTCGATCGCGCCACGGCCGTGGCCCGCACGGCGTCGACGAGCTTCGTGGCGGCACTCCCGCCGGAGCGCCGGCAGGAGGTCCTGGACCGCGTCGCCGGGTTCCTCGATGCGCACCCCTCGACGCGCGACCGGGCGACGATCGCGCTGCCCCATCGCGCCGAGGTGTTCTGGTCCGTTCGACGCGACGCGTGACGTGAGGGCGCGCCCTCGCTGGCCCCTCGCGTCTGGCCGCTGGTAGCCTGAGCACGCGCCCGCGGACGCAGACAGGCAGGTCACCTGGTGCAGGTCGGCGGACGAACGCGGCGCATCTCCGGACCCGCGCGCGCGGGCCTTGTGCTCGTGCTGGTGGTGCTGGGCTTCGCCGGGGCGCCCTGGCACGTCCCGCGGGCGTCCGCCCACGCGAACGTGCTCGCCGCCGATCCCCCGCCCGACGCCGTGCTGCGCACCGCGCCGGCGCACGTCACGCTGACGTTCTCCGAGCCCATCGCGGCGGCGCTGAGCGCCATCGAGGTGCTGGACGCCTCGGGGCAGCGCGTGGACCGCGACGACAGCGCGGCGGACGGGGGCGATGCAGACCGCCTCGTGGTCTCGCTCCGGACCCTGCCGGCGGGCACCTACACCGTGCTGTGGCACAACGTCTCCAGCGCGGACGGGCACGCGCTCCGCGGGACGTACGTTTTCTCCGTGGGCGAGCGTCCCGCCGGGGCATCCCCCTCTCCGGCTGTCGCCCCGCCCCTGTTCCCGTCGCCTCCGGAGCCGATTGTGCGCGCGCTCACGCTCGCGGGGGCGCTGCTGGCGTTCGGTGCCGTGCTCTTCCACCTGGCGGTCGGGGCGCAGGCCGGTGGCGCCTCGGCGGCGGCTATCGAGCGGCGGACACGCCGCCTCGCGATCGCGGGGCTGGGCGTCTTCGTCGCGGCGAGCGTGGTGCACCCGCTCGTCGAAGCCGCGGCGATCGCCGGTGTGTCGAGGGAGCCGGTGCTCACCCTGCTCCGCTCCGTGCTGATGGACACGCGGTGGGGGCAGCTCTGGCTGGCGCGCATGGCGTTCCTCGTCGCCTCGGGCGCGGCCCTGGTCGGGTGGCGGGTGGGGCACGAGCCGGCGGAGCGTCCGCTTCGCGCGCTGGGTGCACTCGCCGCGGCGATGGTCGCCATGAGCCTCGCGAGTCACGGCGCGGCGACGCCGAACGTCGCAATCCCCGCCGCCGTGTCGGACATCCTGCACCTGCTCGCGGCGGCCGCCTGGGCTGGCGGGCTGGTCGCGCTCGCCGGCGCGCTTGCGATCGCCCGGGGCGTGGCGGACGTCGAGGAGCGGGGCGCGACGGTGTCCGGACTTGCCGCGCGCTTCTCGGCGGTGGCCGTGCTGGCCGTGGGTGTCGTCGCGTTGACGGGGCTGTACGGGGCGTGGGCGCAGATCATCACGCGGGCGGGCCTCGACACCGCGTACGGGAGGGTGGTGATCGCGAAGGCCGCGGCGTTCGTGGTGCTCCTCGTGCTGGGCGCGATCGCCTGGCTCGCGCTGCGTCTTCGCCCCGGCGCGGACGGGCGTGGCGTGGGGTGGATCGATCGGTCGGTGCGCGCCGGGATGGCCCTGATCGCGCTGCTCGTGATCGCCACGGGTGCGCTGACGAGCATGGAGCCCGGCCGCGAGGCGGTGGCGCGCGCGGCCTCCAGCGCCGGCCTGCGCCTGCGGCAGCAGGCCGGTATCACGCTGTTCTCCGTGACGGTCCAGCCGGGGACCACGGGTGTGAACCGCGTGACCATCGATCTCGCGGACCCGCGAGGGCGTCCCGCCAGCGACGTGCTCAGCGTCTCGTTGGGAGTGCAGTTCCTCGACGCCGACGTTCCCATGGCGATGTTCGCGCCGCAGCCGCTCGAGCCCGGGCGCTACGTGGCGGACGGCGTCCCGCTGAGCCTCGCGGGGCGCTGGCAGGTCGAGGTCGGCGTCTCGCGCGCCGACGGTGCGGACGCGCGTGCCGGCTGGCGCGTCGATGTCGCCCCGCCCGGCGTGGCAGCCCGCGCGCGCCTCGCGCCGCCGTCCACTGCCGGGCATCTGCTGTGGGGGCTTGAACTGATCGCGATCGGTGCGCTGGCGATCGGTGTGACGCTGGCGTGGTGGCGTCGCACCCGGTTCTCGGCTGCCGGGATCGGAGTGGGCGCGGCGGCGGTGTTCCTCGGCTGGGTGCTCGCGATGGCGAACGTCTTCGACGCGCTGGCCGTCGGTGGGCCGGCTCCCGTGGCCACAGTGGCCGCCGGGCCGAGGAACCCGATCCCCGCGACGCCCGAGTCGGTCGCGATCGGCGCCCCGCTGTACCAGGCGAACTGCGCGCAGTGCCACGGCCCGGACGCGCGTGGCGTGGGCGATCCGATCCCGGGACAGCTGTTGCCGGGCAACATCCAGATCCATTTCGGACACAAGAGCGATGGCGATCTCTTCGAGTCGATCCGCAACGGCTCAGCGCGGGGCAAGTCGCCGGCGTTTGCCGATCGCCTCACCGACGAGCAGATCTGGAACGTGGTGAACTACCTGCGATCGCTCGCGGAGACGCCCGCCGGGCGCTGACGCGGCGCGGACTACCGCCCGGCGGCCGCGTGGCGCGCGGCGAGGTAGCCGAACGTCATCGCGTGCCCCAGCTGCGACCCCGCGCCCGGGTACTCGCCGCCGAACGCGGAGTGCATGTCATTGCCGCACGCGTAGAGCCCGGGGATCGCCTCGTGCGCCTCGTCCATGACCTGCGCGCTGGTGTTCGTGAGCAGCCCGAGGCTGGTGCCCAGCGGCGTGGGGACCACCGCGACGGCGTAGTACGGCGGGCGGTCGATGGGGCCGATGCACG
>JBAYVN010000081.1:0-10022 GCA_041674525.1 Dehalococcoidia bacterium
CGCAGCAGGCGAAGCTCATCGTCGTGACGGCGATCACGCCGACGCCCGAGGGCGAGGGCAAGACGACGATGACGCTGGGGCTCACGGACGGCCTCAACCACATCGGCCGTCGCGCGATCGCCGTGATCCGGCAGCCGTCGCTGGGTCCCCTGTTCGGCCGCAAGGGCGGCGGCACGGGGGGCGGTCGGGCGACGGCGGAGCCCGCGGTCGACATCAACCTGCACTTCACCGGCGACTTCCACGCGATCGAGTCGGCGCACAACTTCCTCGCGGCGATAGTGGACAACGCCATCCGGGAGCGCCGAATCGGCGGATTCGCGGCCTCCGGCGTGACGTGGCGCCGCGTCACGGACGCCGAGGATCGTGCACTCCGCCACGTCATCGTCGGGGTCGGCAGCGGCGCGTCGGAGGGCCTGCTCCGCGAGACGGCATACGACATCTCCGCGGCGTCCGAGATCATGGCAATCGTCGCGCTGGCCCGGGACCGTGCCGACCTGCGCCGGCGGCTCTCGAACATCGTCGTGGGGTGGACGGACGGGCGCGCGCCCGTCACGGCGGGGGATGTGGGCGCGGTGGGTTCGATGATGGTGCTGCTGAAGGATGCACTGCACCCCAACCTGGTCCAGACCGGGGAGGGCAACCCCGTCCTGGTGCACGCGGGGCCGTTCGGGAACATCGCGCACGGGTGCTCATCGATCGTGGCGGATCGCCTCGCGCTCGCCTGCGGCGAGTACGTGCTGACCGAGGCGGGATTCGGCGCGGACCTCGGCTTCGAGAAGTTCATGGACATCAAGATTCGGCAGGGCGGCGCGTCACCATCGGCGGCGGTGGTGGTCGCCACGGTGCGCGGGCTGAAGTGGCACGGCGGCGTCGAGATGCGCGACATGGCGGCGCCGGACGTGGCCGCCGTCGCGCGCGGGAGCGCGAACCTCTGCCACGCCATCGGCGTGGTGCAGCGGTATGGCCTGCCCGCGGTGGTTGCGATCAACCGCTTCCCCGGCGACCACCCGGACGAGATCGTGGAGCTCCAGCGCGCGGCGCTGGAGGCGGGCGCGCTCGCCGCCATCGAGGCGAAGGGCTACGCCGATGGCGGCGCCGGCATGTCTGAGCTGGCGCACGCCGTGGTGCAGGCCGCCGACAGCGGCGCGGCGAAGGTGCGCCTGCTGTATGAGGACGGCGCGCCGCTCACGGCGAAGGTGGAGACGATCGCACGGGACCTCTACCTGGCGGGCGGGGTGAGCTGGGGCGCGATGACGCGGACCACGGCGCGGCGCTTCGATGAGCACGGGTGGCACTTCCCCGTGTGCATGGCGAAGACGCACCTGTCGCTCTCGGCGGACCCACGGCTGCGGGGAGCGCCCGCCGGGCACACGTTCCCGGTGACGGAGTTCCGGATCGCCGCGGGAGCGGAGCAGATCATCTGTCTCGCCGGGGAGATCATGACGCTCCCCGGACTGCCCACGAACCCGAACGCGCTCCAGATCGACCTCTCTCCGGAGGGCGAGGCGCTCAACCTGCTGTGACCGCGACCGGCGGTGATCGCGGCGATCACGCCTCGCGCGGCCGCCAGCGGATCACCGGGTGCCGCGAGGCCTCGGCCTCGTCCATGCGCCCGATGGGCGATGTCTGCGGGGCGTCGTGCAGCAGCTCGGGGTCCCGCTCGGACTCCTCGGCGATCGCGATGAACGCGCCCGCCAGCATCTCGATCGACTCGCGTGACTCCGCCTCGGTCGGCTCGATCATCAGCGCTTCCTCGACGATCAGCGGGAAGTAGACCGTGGGCGGGTGCAGCCCGTAGTCGATCAGCCGCTTCGCGATGTCGTAGGTCCGGACGTTGTGGCGCCGGCGCTGGCGGGTGCCGGCGAAGACCACCTCGTGCATCACGGGGCGGTCGTACGGCAGGTCGTAATGGTCGCGCATCAGCGCGCGCAGGTAGTTGGCGTTCAGCACGGCGTTTCCGGACGTCTCGCGCAGCCCCTCGCAACCCAGCGTGCGGATGTACGCGTATGCGCGCAGGAGCACGCCGATGCTCCCGTGGAACTGCTGCATCCGGCCGATGGTGTCCGCGGGCCGTACCAGGGCGTAGCGCCCGTCCTCCTGCACCACCACGGGCGCCGGCAGGTACGGCGCCAGCTCGGCGCGGGCGCAGACGGGCCCGGCGCCCGGGCCACCGCCACCGTGCGGCGTGCCGAACGTCTTGTGCGGGTTGAGGTGCACCACGTCGAACCCGAGGTCGCCGAAGCGCATGCGGCCGACGATCGCGTTGAGGTTCGCTCCGTCGCCGTAGACGAACGCACCGGCGGCGTGCACGCGCTCGACGACGCGCTGGATGTTGCGCTCCCACAGCCCGAGGGTGTTCGGGAGCGTCACCATGAACGCCGCCACGTCGTCACCCAGGGCCGCCTCGAGCGTGGCGAGGTCGACGCCGCCGTCCGGGCCGCTGGGCAGCTCCTGGACGGTGAACCCGGCCATGGCGGCGGTGGCGGGGTTGGTCCCGTGGGCGCTGTCCGGGACCAGCACGCGGCGGCGCTGCGCCAACTCGCCCCGGCGTTCCAGCGCGCGCTTCACGATCAGCATCCCGGCGAGCTCGCCGTGCGCGCCCGCCGCCGGGGACAGCGCGACCGCGGGCAGCCCGGTGATCTCGCCGAGGTGCGACTGCAGCTCGAAGAGCACGCGCAGCACGCCCTGCACGTCCTCGGCGGGGGCAAGCGGGTGGGCCTCCGCGAAGCCCGGCAGGCTCGCGATCAGGTCGTCCACCTTCGGGTTGTACTTCATCGTGCACGACCCGAGGGGGTACGTCCCGGAGTCGACACTGTAGTTGCGGCGGGACAGCGCGCCGTAGTACCGCACGATCTCGTTCTGGCTCATCTCCGGGAGGCGGACGGACTCGCGCAGCAGGTGCGCGTCCGGGAGCGCGGCGGGCTCCCCGTCCCAGCGCGGCACGCCGACGCCGCGACGCCCGGGAGCACCCCGATCGAATGACAGCCGAGCGCCCACATCCTCGATCACGAGCGGGCTCCGATCTCCGACAGCGCCTGGACCAGCGCATCGACGTGTGCGGGCGACATGGCTTCCGTCACGCAGAACATCGTGGCCTCGCGCGCCTCGGGCTCGCCGCGATCGGAGACGTCCAGGCCCGCGATGATGCCGCGATCGGCCAGCGCCATGGCGAGCGCGGCGGGCGGCATCGGGGCGCGCACCAGGAACTCCTGGAACCACGCACCGCGCTCGACGACCGCGAAGCCCGGCAGGGTCGCGATGCGCCGGGCAGCGTCGTGCGCGCGCTGGTAGCAGAGCTCGGCGCTCTCGCGCATGCCCTGCGGGCCGAGCGTCTGGACGGTGATCGTGAAGGCGGTGGCGATCAGCGACTGGCCGGTCGAGAAGTTCGAGGTCGCGCGCTCGCGGCGGATGAACTGCTCGCGCGCCTGCAACGCCAGGACGTAGCCGGTGCGCGGCGCCGCGCCCGGCGAGGCGCCGGCGGGCGGGTGCGACTCCTGCGCGCGACCGACGATGCGGCCGGGCATCTGCCGCAGGAACGGCTCGCGCGCGGCGAACAGCCCGAGCGACGGCCCGCCGAAGGCGACAGGCCCCGCGAGGTCACGCCCCTCCCCGGTGACGAGATCGGCTCCGGCGTCGCCCGGTGCTCGCAGCAAGCCGAGCGCGAGCGGATCCGCGACGACGATGCAGAGCGCGCCCGCGGCGTGCGCCGCGCCGGACGCGTCCTCGACGTCGAGGATGGTGCCCAGGAAGTCGGGCTGCTGCACCACCACGCACGCGTGCTCGGCGGTGACGTCGGTCGCGTGGCGCACGGTGTCCACGCGCACGTCGCCGCCGAACGCGTACATGCGCACCACGTCCACGGTGTTGGGGTGGATCGGCTCCAGGAGCGCGACCGCTCGCCGGCGCGTGACGCGCACGGCCAGCAGGCAGGCCTCCGCGGTGGCGCTGGCGGCGTCGTACATCCCGGTGTTGGAGACGTCCATCCCGGTCAGCTCGCACACGACCGACTGGTATTCGAACGCGGCCTGCAGCGTCCCCTGGCTGATCTCCGGCTGGTACGGCGTGTACGAGGTGGCGAACTCTGAGCGCGATACCAGGTGCGGGGTGATCGCCGGCACGAAGCGCCGGTAGGCGCCGGCGCCGAGGAACGTCGGGCGGTCGACGACGTTCTCCGCGGCGCGCTCCTGCAGCAGCCGCACGAGGTCGGCCTCGGCGAGCGCGGCCGGGATGTTGATCTGCGGGTCCCGGTGCTCCGCCGGGAGCTCCTCGAAGAGGCGATCGACGGAGGCGACGCCGAGGCGCTCGAGCATGATCGCGCGGTCGGCGTCGGTGTTCGGGATGTACGGGAACGCCTGCATGTCGGTCTCCTCGCCCGGACTACTCGGCCGGCAGTCGCGAGCGGTATGCGTCCGCGGTGAGCAGCGCGTCGATCTCCGCGGGGTTCGTGGGGCGGATGCGGATGATCCATCCGTCGTCATACGGCGACTCGTTGATCAACTGCGAGGCGTCCACCAGCGCGTCGTTGCGCGCCAGCACCTCGCCGGAAGCGGGCATGAACAGGTCGGAGACCGCCTTCACCGACTCCACCACGCCGAACGCCTCGCCGCGCGCGATCACGCGCCCGATCTCCGGCAGCTCGACGAAGACGATGTCGCCCAGTTGATCCTGGGCGTACGCGGTGATGCCGACCGTCGCCGTGCCGTCCGGCTCCAGGCGCAACCACTCGTCCTCGGTCGTGTACCGCAGTTCCGCAGGAATCTCCATCAGTTCGCCTCTCGCTGCGCTGGTTCAGGACGGACGCTGGTAAAACGGGCGCGCCACCACCTCCGCTGGGATCGCACGACCGCGGATCTCGATGGCGAGCGGCGTGCCCACCACGGCGAGCGGCGCGGGGAGATACGCCATGCCGATGCCTGCCTCGAGGGTGGGACTGAACGCGCCGCTGCTCAGGTGCGCCATCGGCCCTGCGGCGGGACGCGCCGGGTCGAGCACGGGGAACTCCGCCCGCGGCACGCCGCGCTCCAGCAGGCGTACGCAGGAGAGCCGTCGCTCAGGCTCGCGCGCCGCGAGGGGCACCAGGGCGTCGCGCCCGGTGAACGGCGCGCCATCCTGCAGGGACACCGCCCAGCCGAGGCCCGCCTCGTACGGGTGGGTCTCCGGCGAGATGTCGTGCCCGTGCAGCGGCAGTGCCGCCTCCAGGCGCAGGGTGTCACGCGCGCCGAGACCCGCCGGGACCACGCCAGCCGCGAGGAACGCGTCCCACAGCTGCCGCGCGCGATCGTGATCGGTGATGCACTCGCCGCCGTCTTCGCCGGTGTACCCGGTGCGCCCGAAGAACACGCGCCCGCCGTGCCACTCGATCTCGACGCACCCGTGGCGCGCGAACGTCGCGAGGTCGATGCCCAGCACGCTCCGCAGCACCGCGGCGGCCTCGGGCCCCTGCACGGCGAGCATGGCCGTGTCGGGCGCGATGTCGGTCATCGCGTCGCCCAGGGCTGAGCGCACGCGATCCGCGTCGGCGCGCGCGTTGTCCGCGTTGTGCACCAGCAGCCAGCGATCCGGCGCTAACCGGTACGCGATCACGTCGTCGGCAATGCCCCCGCTTTCGGTGCAGTACAGCGTGTAGCGCGAGCGACCGGGCTCCAGGCGCGTGACGTTCGCAGTGGTAATCCCGCGGATGCGCGCGCCCGCGTCGGATCCGTGTACCTCGACGCGGCCCATGTGCGACACGTCGAAGATCCCCGCGTGCGTGCGCACGGCGCGGTGCTCCTGCACGATGCCGGTGTACTGCAACGGCATGTTCCACCCGGCAAACGGCGCCCAGCGCGCGCCGGCGCGCTCGTGCGCCTCGCGCAGGGGAAGCTCCCGCAGCGTGTCGGTCATCTGCTCTCCCGCCCGTCCGCCTGCCACATCACGGGTTGATCACCGGCCACATCACCGGCCACCACCGCCGAACTCCACCTCGAACGACCGCGCCTCGTCGACGATAGCGGGGTCGAGGCGCGTCTCCCGCACCTCGCGGTGTGCCGCGACGACGGCGAGGAGTGCCGCCGCGACATCATCCCACGTCACGCCGTTGACCTCCTCCCCGACGCTCCCGGATGTCTCCGGACGCCAGTCCAGGCCGAGCGCGCGGTACACGGGGATCAGCGCATCACGAACGAGGTCGGCCCGGTCCACGACGATCACGCCTCCGACATAAGCAGCGGCGGGGAGGATGCGCTGCCCTACGCCCATCAGCTTCGTGCGCCCTCCGGCATGCACGCTGTACTCGCCGGGGCAGTACTCGCCGGGCAGCGCGCCGATCCTCGCGTCCACGCCGAGCTGGCGCAGCGCCTCCGCGATCAGCGCGGAGATCTCCCGGAAGCGCTCGTGGATCCCCGCGCGTGCGCGCGGATCGGGGACGGTCCACGAGAAGGCGATGGTCTGCTCGTGGAAGACCGCCGCGTGTCCGCCTGCCAGCCGGTTCACCGGCGCGAACCCGGCCCCTCGAGCAGCCTCCCAGGCCGCCTCGAAGCCGGGGAGCAACCGGTCGGCCGGGCCAAACGCGACGATGCGGGCCGGGCGCACCAGGCGCAGCGTCTCGGCAGCCGTGCCCGCCGTGGCGTGTTGCAGCAGCGCCCAGGAGACCGCCGTGTCCAGCCACGGAGGGTCGTCCATCACGGCCGGCGCCATCACCTCGAGCATGGCGCCTCCCGCCATCACCTCGCCCCGCGGCCGGGTTCGCCGCTCAGCCGCCGTACGAGCGGCGCAACGACTCCGTGGGGTCGGCCTGGATCCCGATCGGCGCGATGGGGTAGCGCAGCCCGTTCCGGTGCAGCGTCGCCAGGCCCTCGATGGCCTTCGGGAGGTAGCGCGGCGGGATCGCCATCAGGAGCTCGTCGTCCTGCACGCCGCCGAAGCGCCGCTCCGCGAAGCAGGGGATCGAGAGCGACGGCTCGCCGGTGCGCAGCGCTCGCCCCCAGGAGTCCGCGCACGCGGACTCGCCGACGACCGAGAACTCGAACTTGCGGTAGCCGCGGACCTGGAGGCCGTTGATGAGGATGATCATCTGGGCCGGCGTCCCGTAGATCAGGCACACGTCCGGCCGTTCGAGGCGCCCCGAGGTCAGCGGCGAGACGACCAGCGCCTCGTAGCGTCCGGCGGGCAGGCAGTCCATCGCCTGCTGGTGGGCGATCGCGTCCTCGTCCGTGGCGAACCACACGCCGGACATCGACGTGCGTTCCCGCCACTCGGCGATCTGCGGGTAGAGCCCCACCGGCGCCGCGCACTGCGCGCCCAGGTCGTCGCCGGTGACGCCCATCGTCCAGCCGTTCCAGCGCGCCTGCGCGACGATCTGATCGAGCATCAGCCGTCCCTGCGGGCGGCGGACGCGTTCGATCGCCTCCATCTCCGCGACGCGTTCGAACATCTTGATGCCGACGGGTGTGGCCCGCAGGCGCAGGTACTGGTTCAGTCCGCCGACGATCGCATTCCAGTCGTAGCGATCGGGCTCGGGTGGCGCATCCGGCGCCACGCCCACGCCGTCCGGCCGGTCGGTCATCGCTGGCTCCTTCTGCAGCGCGCGGTCAGGCTTCCCGGCGCAGCGCGTCGCGCAACACGGGCCAGGTCATCGCCAGCACGTGTCTGGACTTCGAGGTGGCGGGGGGCGGTGTGACGTACCCGGCGCCGGTCGGCTGGGTGATCAACTCCACCAGCACCGGCCCGTCCACCTCGATCAGTTCGTCGAGGGCGGCGTCGAACGACTCCGCATCCTCGAAGCGGACCCCACGGGCGTAGCCGGCCGCCTCTGCCAGCGCGGCGAACGAGACCGTGCCCGCGCCCAGGATCGGCTGCGCCCCGCTGGTGTCGTAGACGCCGTTGCGCATCACGACGTGCAGGAAGCGGCGCGGCGCGGCGTTCGCGATCGTCATCAGCGACCCGAGCTGCATGGTCAGCGACCCGTCGCCATCGATGATCCACACGGGCACATCCGGGCGGGCGAGCGCGATGCCCAGGCCGAGCGTGGAGGCGCCGCCCATGAACCCGACGCAGCCGATGTCGCGATCGGTGGCCGCGATCTTCCGCCACGGCGCCATCGCCGTCATCGTTGCAACGACCACCTGGTCGCGGCGCCGGCGCGCGAGCGCGTGCAGCGCGGCGTCGAGCGACATGCACGGGCCGGACTCGGACATCGACATGCCGCCCTTCTCCATCCTGCGCGATCCGGCTAGGCCGTCGCGGCGCCGACGAGCACCGCCACCGGGCCGGATCGCTCGCCGGCCATGCGGAACGCCTCGGCCAGGCGCGGGATGTCACCCAGGCCGTCGAGGAGCACGTGTGGGATCTCCAGCGCGTCTAGCAGCGGCTCGGCGTAGCGCACCATGGAGTCGAAGTTGTCGCGCGGGGGCTTCGCCACGTCCCGCCCAAGCAGACCGACCAGGAGCACCAGCGGAAACTCGCCGTCGATGCCGATGCCGCGCAGGTTGTTCACGCAGGCGTAGAGCCCGGCGTGCTGGATCTGCAGCACTGGCCGCCGGCCGCCGATGATCAGCCCCGCCGCGATGGCGATTGCCTCGTCCTCCGTCGCCGCCTGGATGAACGGAATCGCGCCGGTCTTCACCAGGAGGTCGATGAGCGAGCGCTGGTGCGTGTCGGGGACGGCCACGACGTCGGTGACGCCGGCCTCGCGGAGCGCCTCGTACAGCGTGGCCGCGGGGATCGATTGCGCGGTCGCCATGTCGAGCCTCCCTGCGGCTGCATCACCTTGTGCCTGGGCGTGCGGCCGATCATCGCACACGCACCCCTGCCGCGCCCCGCGCTACCGGGTGGTCCGTGCCTACGCGGGCGGCGCCACCGAGAGCCGGCCCTCGACCCCGTGCTTCGCGATCAGACTGGCTACGAAGCCGGAGGCCTTCGCCTCTTCGACGAACGCGGCGAGGAAGCGCGCGGCCTCGAGGTTCGCCTTCGCCGTCCCGACCGCCTGCTGCACCGTGGCGAAGTGCCCGTCCAGGACGCGCGCGCCCGGCAGCTCGTGCGCGTTCTCGATCAGCGCGGGGCGCAGGCCGGCCAGCACGTCCAGCCGATCCGCCGTGAACTGGCTCACCGCGGCCTCCGTGTTGGCCGCGCGCACCAGCGTCGCGCGCGTGATGTTGCGATCGAGCCACAGCCCGTATGCGCTGCGTCCCGCGACCGAGATGCGGACGCCCGGGCGATCGACCTCTGCCATCGCTGCGATCGGCGACCCCGGGGGGACCAGGTACGTAGCCTCGATCTGCGCGTACGCCGAGGTGAACGCGATCTTCTCTGCGCGCTGGGGCTCCGCGCCGATCAGCGCGATGTCCCACACGTTGGCGTCGACGGCATCGCCCAGCTCGCCGGGCGTCTCGAAGGGGACGAGCGCGACCGGCACGCCGAGCCCCGCCGCGATCGCGCGCGCCATGTCGGGCGACACGCCGTCTGGCCCCCCGTCAGCCGTGCGGCCGCTGACGAGGAGGAAGTTCCCCATGTTGATGCCCGCGCGGAGGACGCCCGTGGACGCAAGCTCCGCCCGGGCCCGGTTCAGTGCGTCATTGCCCGCGGGGATGCTGGTCATGCGCGGAGTCTAGGCGCGGGCGTGGGTCTCCACAACCCGCCTCGCGCCCAATCGGCGCCGTTCGCGGGCCACGGGCGCGCAGATGCGGGGAAGCCCGCCAGTGGCGGGCTTCCCCTCGCGGCCCCTCCAGGTGTCGTCCCGGTCGCCGGGCGTCGAGCTTACCGGCTGCGCGGCAGCCCCAGGCCGCGGACCGCCACCTGGTCACGCATGATCTGCGTGCTGCCGTGGTTGACCCCGGACTGGAATGCGCCCAGCACGTTGTGCGCGTACAGGCCGCTCTCGATCGCGTCCTCGGCACCGTTCAGCAGCTGCGCGTACGGACCGAGGAGCTGCGCGATCGTCTCCGTGGTCTTCACGCCGTGCTCGGGAGCCCACACCTTCTCGGCGCTGCCCTCGTACGTGAACTTCCCGTTGTGCTCCACGATCGACATGCTGCGTAGCGTCATCA
>JBAYVN010000082.1:0-10014 GCA_041674525.1 Dehalococcoidia bacterium
CGGTCATCGCGGTCAACACATTCCTCGCCGGCATCATGGGCGGCTTGATCGCGTACTACATTCAGTTCGCGCGGACGGGCAAGGTCGACATCAGTGCGACCTGCAGCGGAATCATCGCCGGCCTGATGGCCATCACGGCACCCTGCGCCTACGTGGACTCCTGGGCCGCGGTCGTCATCGGCCTCATTGCGGGCGTCCTGGTGGTTGCCTCCGCCGAGTTCATGGAGAAGGCGCTGAAGCTGGATGACCCGGTGTGGGCCGTCGCCTGCCACGGCGTCAACGGCATCTGGGGCCTGATCGCCGTCGGCATCTTCGCGAATGGCGAGTACGGCGATGTTGGTGGCCTCATCGTCGGCAACAGCGGGCAGATCATCGCCCAGCTGATCAGCGTCGTCGCGGTGGTTGCGTGGACGAGCGTCGCATCGTTCGTCATCTTCGGGGTCATCCGCGCCACCATGGGTCTCCGCGTCGACAACGCGGACGAGGTGGCCGGTCTGGACGCGAGCGAGTTCACGCAGGCTGGCTACGTGTTCGAGGCGACCGCCGTCGGGACGCCCGTGCGCTAGCGGGGCTTCGACAGCGCGTGGGGGCAGAGGAGCTCGCCGGAAACGGGGCTCCTCTGCTCTCCGCACACCTGGACGGCACGCTGCGCGGAGGGCGACGCCGACGCGGCTCCGCCGGGCTGTTGCCTTCAGTTCGTGTCGAACAATGACCCCGGCGCCCTCACGGGGCGTCTCGCGGGACCTGTCAGCAGCCGGGCTCGCCGTGGTTGCCGCAGCAGGCGCGGGCGTACCTCAGGCGAATCCAGTAGTTCCGGAACGCGAGTCGCAGCCTGGTCGAGAACGGCGCGTCGTACTCGTTCCAGTTCGAGAAGATCGCCCGTATCGATGGCCGGCGATCCCCCTCGGAGTCACACATCGTGTGCGCCTCTCAGTGTTCTCCGGCGCCAGCAGGTGGCGGGTCCCAGCCCGTCCCGGCGCCTGGTGGCTCCCGGCCGACTTCCGCCGGCACGTCATCTGGCGTCCAGCATAACGAGCGCGGCCGTGGGCGAGCGGAGCGGAACGGCGCGCCGCAGGCGCCGTCAGCGCGACCGCATGGGGAGGTGCCTCACCGTCACCACGGGCGCACCGGGCTCACGCGCGGTCGTACTGCGCCCCGCGCGAGCGCAGGCCGCGAGTCCGGGCTCCGGGGTCGTCGGCCCGCGTTTACGACCGGCCGGGATCGGCGTCCAGGGTCTCGATCACCCAGTCCCCGAAGAAGTTGATCGTGTGCCCGCCATGCCGCTGCAGGATCTGGCGGATCCCATCCCGGGACGCCGGCTCGGGTGCCAGCACACCGATCACGCAGGCGCCCGTCCGCGCAGCCTCCTCGTACCGTTCGAGGAGGTGGTCGTCATCCGCAACCAGCGCCTGCACGCGCTTCTTCAGCGCAGCGAACGGGCCGTGGAGTTGCCCGTGCGCGTCGATCGCCTCGGGCGCGATGCAGAGCAGGATCTCGGGCTGCGAGACGCCGCTCGCGGCGATCTCGCCGGTAGCAGCCTCGGCAGCGCCACTGTCGTCGAAGATGCCGATCATGTAGCGACGCGGCGAAAGCGCCTGCGGTACTGCGCCCTCATCGCCGCCGGCCTGACGCCCGGTGTTCATCTCGTCCTCCGTGAGTCGCCTCCATGCGGCAGCAGGTAGCCGCTCCTGTAACGTACGCAGCCGGTCCGCGACACCCGCATCTCGCACGACTCGATGAACATCGCGCCGACCTCGCGATCCTCCGGGCAGCGTTCGCACGATCGTCCGCACCGGCCGGCGCGCGTGGCGGACGACGCGGTGCTACAGGCGGTGCAACAGCTTCGCAACGCGCCGCGGAGCGCGCCGTCACATGAGCGCAACGACACCCGGACTAGTCTCCGTCCACGGTTGGCCGGACTCTGCGGCCCCCCGAGAGTCAACGGTGTTCGGGTGGGGGGCGCACGATGCATGCCGATCGACTCGCATTGCCGGAAGAACGCCCCGAGGCGTTCCGCATCGCGCTTGTCTCCACGTGCCCCCCGCGCCAGTGCGGCATCGCCACATTCGCGTCCGATCTCGCAGGCGCGATCGAGGGCGCCGACCCGGCCGCACGCGTCTCATGGGCCGCGATCGATGACACGAGGGACGAGCGAGCCCGGCGATATGGCGATCAGGTGCGCTGGCGCATACGCCAGCGAGACGCCCGGAGCTACGCAGAGGTCGCCGCCCAGATCAACGCCTCCCCGGTCGACGTCGTGTCGATACAGCACGAGTTCGGGCTGTACGGCATCTGGGGCGAGACCTTCGAGGATCATCTCGCCCCGTTCCTGGATGTGCTGCGCAAACCGCTGGTCACCGGCTTCCACACGGTGCTGCCGAACCCCTCCCGGTCGGTGCGCGACGCGGTGCGGCGGATCGGACGGCGTAGCGAAGCGCTCATCGTCATGGCGCATCGCGCCCGGAACATCCTCGAGTTGGAGTACGGGATCGACCCGGCGACGGTGCACGTCATCCCGCACGGAGCCCCGCCGGTCGCGGTGGCGGGACGGGAGCGGATCAGGGCGCGGCTCGGCCTCGAGGGGCGCAGCGTCATCTCCACGTTTGGGCTCCTCGATCCCCGCAAGGGCATCGAGTACATGGTGCGCGCGATGCCGCAGATCGTCAGGCGGCGCCCGGATGCGCTCTACCTGATCCTCGGGAAGACGCACCCCGAGCTCGTGCACCGCGCGGGTGAGGCGTACCGTGCCGGGCTGATCGAATTGGTGCGCGCGTGCGGTGTGGAGCGACACGTCGCGTTCATCGACGAGTACCTGACCCAGGCCGAGGTCGTCGATTACCTCGTGGCGAGCGACGTGTACGTGACGCCGTATCTCGATCTCAACCAGATCACGAGCGGGACGCTCGCCTACGCTCTCGCAGCGGGAAAGGCGATCGTGTCGACGCCCTACGCGCATGCGGTGGAGGTGCTCGCCGATCATCGTGGGCTGCTGGTGCCGGCGCGCAGCGAGCAGGGGCTCGCGGATGCGGTATCTCGAGTCCTGGCGGAGGACGAACTCAGGAGCCGCCTGGAGCGGAACGCGTACCACTTCGGGCGGCTGACGGCCTGGCCGCACATCGGACGCCAGGTACTCGGCGTACTCCGTGCCGCAGCGCGCAACGCGACGAGCGGACCGGCCGAGGCGCCCCCCCGGCCGTCGCAGGCGCTCGTGGAGGAACGTCATCCCGCGCTCACATGAGGCGGCGGCGGCGGGCCCGCGCGGGCGGGCGCGGACTCCGGGCGGTCGACCCCCGTGACGCGGTCGTCGCGATCGCGCGCGGTGTTGTCCGCCCGCATCTGCAGGAGGCCGGGTGACGACGGATCTCACCGGGGCGAACTGGTGGCGCGAAGGCGTCATCTACCACATCTACCCGCGCAGCTTCGCTGACGCCGACGGCGATGGTGTGGGCGATCTGCTCGGCATCCTCGAACACCTTGACCACCTGAACGACGGCAGCGACCGATCGCTCGGCATCGACGCCATCTGGCTATCGCCGATCTACCCCTCGCCGATGGCTGACTTCGGCTACGACGTGGCCGACTACTGCGACATCGATCCGGTGTTCGGTGACCTCGCCACCTTCGACCGCCTCGTGCGCGCCTGCCACGGACGCGGCGTCCGTGTGGTGCTCGATCTCGTGCTGAATCACACCTCCGACCGGCACCCCTGGTTCCGTGAGTCACGCGCATCGCGCGCATCGGCGAGGCGAGCGTGGTACCACTGGCGCGATCCCGCGCCCGGCGGCGGGCCGCCGAACGGCTGGACGTCCGTCTTTGGCGGCAGCGCGTGGACGCTCGATGCGGCCACCGGCCAGTACTACCTCCACTCCTTCCTCCCCGAGCAGCCGGATCTGAACTGGGCGCACCCTGAGGTCGTTGCAGCGATCGGGGAGGTGCTGCGCTTCTGGGTGCGGCGGGGGGTGGACGGGTTCCGCGTGGACGCCGTGCAGCAACTCGCCAAGCCGGTGGAGTCGGATCCCGGCGCGTCATCTGCAGCGCTGATCGGCGAGGGCCGCATCGATCCGCGGATCATGGATCACCTGCGCATCGTCCGGCGCGTGCTGGACGAGTTCCACGGGCGCATCGCCATCGCCGAGGCGTACGTGCCGCCCGAGGAGGCGGCCACGCTCTACGGAACACCGGCTCTCGAGGGCGCTGCAGCCGGCGTCCACCTGGCCTTCCTGTTCGCGTTCATCCGCCTCGTTGCGGACGGACCGTACACGCCATGGGAAGCGCCGGCGATCGCCGACCTGCTCGAACGCGTGGAGCAGTCGCTCCCTGCTGGAGCCCTGCCGTGCTACGCGCTCTCGAATCACGACGTCCCGCGCCTGCGATCGCGGCACGATGCCGACGATCTCGGCCTCGAGCGGGCGCGTGCCGCGGCGTTGCTGCTGCTCGGCGTGCGCGGCGTTCCGTGCCTGTACTACGGCGAGGAGATCGGCATGCCAGATGTTCCGATCCCACCTGCGCACCAGCGCGACCCGGTGGGCCGCGATTCCTCGCGCACACCCATGCAGTGGGATCGCGCTCCCGGGCGCGGCTTCACGAACGCGGTGCCGTGGCTGCCTTTCGGCCCGCTCGACGTCGACGTGGCCTCCCAGCGGGGCGACGACCGATCGCTGCTCTCGCTCTACCGCCGCGCGATCTTCATCCGCAAGCGCGAACCCGCGCTCCGCCGCGGCGAGATGACGATCGAGCGCCGCGGCGAGGCGGTCCTGGCGCTCCGGCGGAGCGCGCAGGACGCGCGTCCGGTGCTCGTCGTGGTGAACACGGCGCGTGCCCCATCGCGCGTGCCGCTGGGCCGGGAGTTCGAGCACATCCTCCTCGCGAGCCACGAATCGGCCGCGCTCGACGGTCCCCCCGGATCGCGCGAGCTCGTGCTGCCCGCCCTCGCCGCCGCGTGGCTGGTGCCGTGATGGCGCACGGCGCGGCGTCTAGGCGCTGGGACGGTCGAGCCAGAGGGCGTAGCCGCCGAACAGCCCCGCATCGTCGTCTCGCTGAGCCAGGACGACGTCCGCCGGGCCGATCGGACATGACGGGCCGCCCTGCGAGATGCGGTCACGGACCGGGTCCAGCAACAGCGAACGGGAAGCGGCCATGCCCCCGCCAATCACGACCCGCTGCGGCATGAAGCAGTACACGAGGTTGAGCACGCCGACCGCGAATGCGTCCGCCACGCGCCTGAACTGCGCGATCGCCTCGCGATCGCCGGCCCGCGCGCGAGCCTCGACGTCCTGCCCCGCCGCTCCGGCGAGTCGCGCGAGGGCCGTGCCGGATCCCAGGTCCTCGACGGTGTCGCCGGTGCGCCAGTCGATCAACGTGCGGCCGATCTCGGCGAGCGACCATTCCCCGCGCAGCAGCCGGCCACCGAGGATGATCCCCGCGCCGACGCCGGTGCTGCAGGTCACGTACACCATGTCCGTCACACCGGCGCCTGCCCCGAATCGATGCTCCCCGAGGGCGGCGAGGTCCGCGTCGTTCGCGATCAGCACGGGCAGCGCCAGCGAGCGCTCCAGGTCTGTCGCCGACACGCCGCCAGCCCAGCCCGGGAGATTCGGCAGCTGGGGCGCGCTGCGGGTGGCATGGTGCACCGGACCGGCAATGCCCACGGCGACGCCCATCACCGTTCGCCCTGCGGCCGCCGCTGCGGCGACCGCCTCGTGTGCTGCCTCGGTCAGGGCCGCCGGGCTGGCGGGGGGAGTACTGCGCGACGCCCGGGAGAGCAACACGCCCCCCGCGCCGAACACGGCGGTGCGCAGGCGCGTAGCGCCGAGGTCAATGGAGACGACGGCCTCGGCCGGCATCAGGTTGCGGTCCGCCATCGGCGCCCTCCACATGCTCGGCGTCCATCATGCTTCGTGCGCGGGATTCGGCGAGCGGCCGGGGAGGGAACATGACTGCGAATGATGCCCCCGCCGGCAGCAGCGGCAGGCGACTCCGCGTCGGCATGCTCGCGCCCATCGCGTGGCGGACGCCGCCGCGGCACTACGGACCGTGGGAGCGGGTCGTGTCGCTGCTGACCGAGGGCCTGGTGGCGCGGGGCGTGGAGGTGACGCTCTTCGCCACCGCGGACTCCGAGACGCGGGCGCGCCTGCACGCCGTCAGCCCCACCGGCTACGAGGAAGATCGGACGCTGGACGCGAAGGTCTGGGAAGGCCTCCACATCGCGGCGGCCTTCGAGCGGGCCGGGGAGTTCGACCTGATCCACAACCACTTCGACTTCCTGCCGTTGACCTACTCCGGGCTGGTCAACACGCCCGTGATCACAACCATCCACGGGTTCTCATCGCCGCGCATCCTGCCGGTGTTCCGCAGGTACAACGGGCGCGTGGCCTACGTCGCCATCAGCAACGCGGATCGGAGCCCGGAGCTGGACTACGCCGCCACCGTGTATCACGGCATCGACATCGAGCGATTCACGTTTCGCGAGGGGCCTAGCGACACGCTGCTGTACTTCGGGCGCATCCACCCCGACAAGGGAACACGCGACGCGATCGAGATCGCGGAGCGCGCCGGAAAGCGTCTCATCATCGCGGGCCCCGTGCAGGATGCCGCGTACTTTCACGCTGAGGTGGAGCCCGCCGTCGATGGCGATCGCGTGCGGTACGTGGGCAGCGTGGGGCCGGAGCAGCGCGACCGGCTGCTCGGCGGGGCGCTGGCGCTGCTGCATCCGATCCACTTCGAGGAGCCGTTCGGCCTCTCGGTCGTCGAGGCGATGGCATGCGGCACTCCGGTGATCGCGTTCCCCCGGGGGAGCATGCCGGAACTGATCCGTGACGGCGAGCACGGCTTCCTTGTGCACACCATCGACGAGGCCGCCGCGGCGGTTGGCCGGGTCGGGTCGCTGGATCGGGGCGCGAGCCGGCGCCGGGTCGAGGAGCGCTTCACCGTGCAGAGGATGGTGGACGATTACCTGCAGGTGTACGCCGATGTCCTCCGGGGAACATCGGGCGTGAGCGCGCGAGAGTGACCCGCGACCCGGGCCGCCAGACCCCGGATGTGCGCGGGGCGCTAGTGGTGGACCGGGACGATGCCATCCTCGAGGGCGTACGAGGCCGTGTCCAGGGTGTCCGTCTGGCGCAGCCAGTCAAGCACCTGCGCCACGTCCGCGGTCGCCACGCAGATCCGGGAATCCGCCGCACCGTAATACATGCGCATCTCGCCCGAGTCGCGATCGATCACGGTGCCGCAGGGGAAGACAACGTTCGGCACATCGCCCGTGAGTTCGTACGGCTCCGCAGGCCCGAACACCCAGTCGGAGCTGCGACGGACCACGCGGCGCGGATCCTCGAGGTCGAGCAGCGCCGCGCCCATCCGGTAGATCGCTCCCGAGGGCGTGTGTCGCACGCCGTGGTACAGGACGAGCCAGCCCTCCGGAGTCTCGATCGGAGGCGGCGACAGCCCGATCTTGCCGGCGTCCCAGTGCGATCCCTCGCGCGCCTCCATCAGGATCATGTGGTCGCCCCAGTGCTTGAGATCGGGCGAGAACGACAGCCAGATGTTCGCCTTCGAGCCCGGCATGTGCGCGACCGGCCGGTGGATGAGCACCCAGCGCCCGTCGATGCGACGCGGGAAGAGCGCGGCGTCCTTGTCCTCGGGCGGCGTGATCGGCCCGAGCCGATCGAACGTCACGAAGTCCGCGGTCAGCGCCAGCGCGACCAGCGGGCCGTTGCGCGAGTATGCCGTGTACGTGATCGCGTAGCGCTCCAGCTCTGCAAGCCACACGATCCGCGCATCCTCGATGCCCCAGAGCTCCTCCGGGTGCTGCCCTGGAAGTGGGAGCATGGTCGGCTGCGGATCGATGCGCCAGTCACTCACACCGTCGGCGCTGCGGGCCACCGTGAGGTGCGACGCGCCGCTTCGATCCTCGACGCGTGCGAGCAGCAGCGTCTCGCCGCTGGGAAGCTGCACAGCGCCCGGATTGAAGACGGTGTTGGCCGGGTACGGCCAGTGCGCGGCGGTCAGAATGGGATTGGCCGGGTGGCGGCGAAAGAGCTCGCGGAACCCCCCTGCAGTCGTGATCGCGGTGGCCTGCTGATCAATCTTGGTCGCCAACGCGCTTCCCCCCAGGCGAGCGCTAGCCGGATGGCCTCATTGTAGGGGAGATGATCAATCGCCTATTCGCTCGATCGCTTCGGCGAGGATGTCATCCTCCTGCATCGGCCTGCGTGCGGCCGATATCTCTCGCGCAACGTTCTCTCATTAGGATAGAGCGCCGCGCGTGTAGGAGTAGCAGAGACTCTCCCCTGTTGCCGGAAATTGCGGGGGCTGCTGCATGTTTCGGCATCACACGTACGGGTGAGCGGGGTCATGTGATACGTCAGCTTCATCGCCTGCAACGGCACGTCCCGGCGTTCGGACCGAACGCGCTCGCGCTCGCGGTGTATGCGGAACCCGACGGCGACGGTTTCGTGCTGCGCTCCGCCGCCGAGCAGGGGTACGAGGGCGTCGCATGCGTGGACGACGCGGCTCGCGCAGCGGTGCTGTACAGCGAGATCTGGCGGAGGCACGCGTTCCCCTGGGCGCGCGAGCGCGCGGAAGGGCTGCTCGCCTTCGTGTGCGCCATGCAGAACGAGGACGGGGCATTCGTCAATTTCATCGCGGACTGGAGCGGACGCCGGCAACTCCAGACGCCGACCTCGTGGCCCGGCGGCGTCTCATGGCAGGCCCGCGCCCTGCACGCGCTTGCCTCGGGCGTGTCCGCATTCGGCGATGACGGCTACGCCGGCGCGTTCGAGCGCGGTCTACGCGCATTCGACGCGGCGACGCCCCAGCTCGACGTGCTCGCCCTCGCCACGCTGGCAACACACGAGTACTGGCGCGCGAGCGGCGAGCGTCACGCGGCCACGCGCTCGCTCGGCTGGGCGGAGGCGATCGCCGCGGCCCGCATCGGAGACGTGCTTCCCGATCGCGAGGGAGACACCGGCGTTCACCTGTGGGGCCACCTCCAGGAGGCCGCGGTTGCTCGTGTGGGCGCGGCGTTCGGCCGGGACGACCTCGTCGAGATCGCGGCGAACAGCGCCGACGCGATCCTCGCGCCGGCCGTGCGCGCGGCGTTCCCCGGGACGGGCACGCTCCCGTTCGACGTGAGCAGCACGGTGTGTGACCTCGATGGTGTCGCGGCAGCCACGGGGCGCGAGCGCTATGCGCACCTCGCCTCACTCGCCCGCGCCTGGTTCGATGGGCGCAATGCGGCGAGAACACCCATCTACGATCGGGAGCGTGGGCTGGTGCGGGACGGCATCGACGGGGACCGCGCGAGCAACAACTCCGGCGCCGAGTCGAACATCGAGGGCGCACTCGCCCTCCTGGATACACTCCCGCGGGAGGCGTACTCATTCGGTAGCCCGGGCGCGATCAACTAGCACGGGCCGGATCAGCGCGGCGCCGGCCGCCGCGTGCTGCGCCGAAGTTCGCGCTCGAACGCCCTACCTGCCCGCCACGCCACTCGCGTGCATGTCGGCGATCGCCGCGTCGGTGTAGCCGAGTTCACGCAGCACTTCGTCGGTGTGCTCGCCGAGGAGCGGCGCGTGGCGGCAGAACCACGGGGTGTCGGCCGTCGACGCCATGCGGAACGCGATCGTCGGCTCGGACTGCGCGAGCACGATCATTGCATGAGCTTCCGGCTGGCCCAGGAACTCGCCGCCCAGGGGACGCCTGTGGCGGTGGCCTGTCGGAGGTAACGGGTTGGTAAGCCGCAGGAGCTGCGGGGCGATCGTGGATGCTGGGTTGGAGACCGAGGTACATCAGCCCCACGTATTTGCGCGAGGATCTCGAACTAGAACGTACACAGGTGCGCGCCGACTGGTCCTTCGCGATGTTCTGCCGCATTCCATGTCATGAACGACCGCGGGGGCTTCAGGGTTACTGAAGATCCACAGATCGCGGCGCGCAGCGATCTCGTCCGTCTGCCACACCTCGGCGAGCTCGGTCGTCCACGACGTGCAACCAGCGTCCTTGAGCAAGGCCGTGACG
>JBAYVN010000083.1:0-9974 GCA_041674525.1 Dehalococcoidia bacterium
GCCTCCGCGATCTGCTCGTGCGACGCGGCGTTCACCTTCGCCAGCACCACCACGTCCGCCATGCGGAGCGTGGCCTCGCCGGGGTGGTAGCGATCCGCGTCCGCGGGACGGAGGGTGTCCGTCAGCACGACGTGGAGGTCGGGGCGGTAGAACGGGAAGTCGTTGTTGCCCCCGTCCCACACGATCACGTCGGCCTCGGCCTCCGCGCGCGCCAGGATGTCCGCGTAGTCGACGCCCGCGTACACGACCGAGCCGGCGGCGATGTACGGCTCGTATTCCTCGCGTTCCTCGATGGTGCACTCCGCCACATCGAGGTCCTCGCGCGAGGCGAAGCGCTGCACGCGCTGCCGCTCGAGGTCGCCGTACGGCATCGGGTGGCGGACGGCGGCGACGCGCAGGCCGCGTTCGCGCAGCCGCCGGACGATCCACCGCGACGTCTGCGACTTGCCGGTGCCCGTGCGTGTCGCGGAGACGGCGATGACCGGGTGCGACGACTTCAGCATGGTGGCGTCCGGCCCCAGGAGCGTGAAGTCCGCGCCGGCGGCGAGGGCGCGCGAGGCGGCGTGCATCACCACCTCGTGACGCACGTCGCTGTATGCGAACACCACCTCGTCCACGCGGTCGCGCGCGCAGATCGCCTCCAGGTTGCCCTCGTCCTCGATGGCGATCCCGTCCGGGTACTGCGCACCGGCGAGCGAGGCGGGGTAGCGCCGCCCGGCGATGCCGGGGATCTGCGCTGCAGTGAACGCGACCACGCGGACAGCGGGGGCGTCGCGGAAGACTACGTTGAAGTTGTGGAAGTCGCGCCCGGCCGCGCCCATGATCACGACCCGGCGCTGGTTGTCTGTGCGGCCTGTCATGCGACGTCCCTTCGAGCATCAATCCGCCAGCCCGCGCGGGAGCGCCGGCACAGCGTCGGCGCACGGGCGTGTCGTGCCTACGTCCGAGTGTAGAACCCTCCCTTGCTCGTTCGCGGCCCCATTCGCGGCGGCGTCGCAGGGGTGGATACTGCGGGGCGGGCCGGCACGCGGGGCTCACCGCGCGGAGGGACGAAGGAACAGTGATGGCGATCCCACCCACGGTGGTCGTCGCGCTCGGCGGCAACGCCCTGCTTCGACGTGGCGAACGGCTGGAGGCCGCGGCCCAGGCCCGGGCAACTCGTGACGCGGCCCGGATCCTGGCCGGGGCTGCAACCACGCATCGGCTGGTCGTCACCCACGGCAACGGGCCGCAGGTTGGCCTGCTCGCGTTGATGAACGACGCGTACACCGAGGTCGAACCCTACCCCCTGGATGTGCTCGGTTCGGAGACCGTGGGGCAGATCGGCTACGTCCTGGAGATGCAGCTCGACAACTTCATCGACCACCAGGACACGGTCGCGGTCATCACCCGTGTCGTCGTAGACGCCGACGATCCGGCGTTCGAGCACCCCACCAAGTTCATCGGCCCGACCTACGACGAGGCCGAGGCGCGGGGGCTCGCCGCGCAGCGCGGCTGGACCCTGAGGCCGGACGGACCCGCGTGGCGCCGGGTGGTGCCGTCGCCTGAGCCCCGGCGGATCGTGCAGATCAACGCCATCCGCACCCTGCTGCAGTCCGGCTTCCTGGTCGTCTGCGCGGGCGGTGGTGGCGTCCCCGTCGTCGAGGACGCGGATGGACACCGTGGCGTGGAAGCCGTGATCGACAAGGACTACACGGCCGCCCTGCTCGCGATGGAACTCGAGGCCGACCTGCTCGTCCTCGCGACGGACGTCGACGCCGTCTACTCGAACTTCGGTACGCCCGGGCAGCGCGCCCTGACGCGAGCGACCCCTCGCGGCCTGCGGGCCGGGACCTACCCGGCCGGATCCATGGGGCCGAAGGTGGAGGCCGTCTGCCGGTTCGTTGAACGCAGCGGCCAGCGCGCCGTCATCGGTAGCCTCGAAGGACTGACGGGCATGCTCGACGGGAGCGCCGGGACGCAGGTGCATCCCGACGGGCCGGACGTTGAGTACGCCGGCGACCACGACCCCGGGGCACCCGAAGGCGGATGAGTAGACGCCTCGGTCGCGGCGGTTGCGCCATGCACCTGACTATTGAGTAGTTGCACGACTATGCAACTGGACATCTTCGAGCAGTTCGCCTCCGTCGCTTCCGCCCTTTCCACGGGCAGTCGCCTGCGTCTGATCGATGGGTACCTACGCGAGCGAGGCGTCCGGGAGGCCTCAACGATCGACATGTACACACCCGAACCGCTCCCCATGCCGGTCGCCGGGCCGCGCGCCGGCTACAGCGTCGCGGCGGAACTGGCCGCCCGCTCGATCACCTTCCACCCGCGGTCAGTGCCGAGTGTGGTCGAACGCGAGGCCATCACAATCAACGGCGAGGCCGTGCCGTACGACCTGGCGGTCGTGATCCCGCCGCACCGGCCACCTGCGGTCATCGCGGCGACCGGCCTGACCGGCGCGTCCGGCTGGGTGGCGATCGACCGGGCTTCCTTGAGGACCCGCGCCGGCAACGTGTACGCGATCGGCGACGTGACCGGCCTCCCCCTGGAAAACAGGATGATGCTGCCCAAGGCCGGCGTGTTCGCACACGGCGAGGCGGAGGTAGCGGCCGAGAACATCGCTCGGCGGATCGAGGGGGACCTCCGCGAGGTCGAGTTCGACGGCCACGGGACGTGCTTCGTGGAAGTCGGCGGCGGCAAGGGGGCGCTGGCGCGGGGCGACTTCTTCGCATCCCCCAGCCCGCAGGTGGCGTTCCAGCGGCCGGGGCGGATCTGGCACCTCGGCAAGGTCGCCTTCGAGCAGTACTGGCTGCGCCGCTGGGTCTGAGCGCCCGGGGACACGCTTCAGCGCTTCACCCGTGCACCCACCGATCCGCCCGCTAGTGCCCGTTCGGCTCCGGAACGAACTCGCAGAGTGCGCCGCACTCTACACAGAACGTCTCCCGCACCGTCCGTCCGGGAAGCTCGGCGTCCCGGACGAGGTGCTGGTGGCCGGGGTGCCCGCAGTTCGCGCAGGCGCGGTCCGGAGCGCCTTCGTCTTCGATCTCCGGCGGTTCGGTGGTCATCGTCATCCTCCAGGTGTGCGATCTGCCTCGGGCGGCCACGGCAGTCCCCGCGCCCGCCGAGCGGGATATGGACAGGGCCCCACCTGTCGGTGGGGCCCTGTTGAGATCGGGCCTCGGGGCATTCACCTTGGCGCACACTCAAGTCCTTTTGGGACTCACGTGCTGGGGCAAACCTCCCGCAGACGCTTAATGCGTGACGGTCTCTGCCCCGAGGGCCCTGGCATTGACTGCCCTGTCCACTCGCGGCCTCCCTTGGCCCGTCGGTAGCGGGTGCTACCGCCTCGCTCCTGAGATTACGCACCGTGCGACGCCCCGCCGACGGCCGGACGCCCCTTGATCCGCATGACGTTCGTCCCGCGTTCCACGGCGCGGTCCCGATCCCCGCGCGTTCCTCGCGCCTTCGCAAGGCTGCGACCGGGGCGGGTACAGTGCGCGCGAGCACAGACCCCAGCGGAGGAGCCCCCGATGGCCGACGAGCCACGCGTCCGATACGAAACCAGACTGGACGGCCGCGTGGCCGTCATCAGCATGGCGCGCGAGCGATACCGAAACGCGCTCAGCCGCCAGATGATCGAGGCGCTGGACGGCGCCTTCCTTGAGGCCGAGGCGGACCCCGAGGTGCGCGTCATCGTCCTCCGCGGGGACGGGCCATCGTTCTCCTCCGGGCACGACCTCGGATCCCCGGACGCGGCCGAGATGCGTGCGGAACGCCAGGGCGAGAGCATGGGCCAGCGGTACCCGCGCACGCGTGCGATGGACGTGGACCCGCACCTTCGCTGGCGGGCGATCCCGAAGCCGACGATCGCCATGGTGCAGGGCCACTGCATCTACGCCGGCTGGATGCTGGCGTCCGCGATGGACGTCATCCTGGCCGCCGAGGACGCTCAGTTCCTGCCGACCAACTTCGCCTACTTCTCCGTGCCGTGGGACATCGGCGTGCGACGCGCCTCGTACCTGATGTACGACAACCGCTTCATCGGCGCGCGCGAGGCAATGGCGTGGGGGTTCGTCTCGGACGTGTTCGCCGCCGAGCGTCTCGAGGACGAGACGATGGCCTACGCGGAGCGCGTCGCCCGCCAGGATCCGTTCCAGTTGCGGATGATGAAGCACTCCATCCAGCAGATGCAGGAGATCCAGGGCTTCACGCCGCACATCCTCTCCTCCTACTCCGACCGCATGGTGCGCGCCGCGAACGACACTCCCCTGACCGAGCAGCCCAAGGACGGCGGACGACGCCGATACCTGAGCGTGGAGCGCGCTCGCGAGCACCGCGCGGCCGATGAGACCGAGGAGAGCGAGCCCGGCTGAGCCGCACGCCTCAGGCGAGCAGCAGCGCCGCGCTTACACCCGCCGCGATGGCCGGGCCGTAGGGGATCGTGAGGTGACGCCGGCGCAGCAGCGCGAGCGCGGCGAGCGCCAGCAGCCCGCCGGCCAGGCTCATCCAGAACAGGAACGCCGGCACCCCGGCGATCCCGGTCACCGCGCCACCGTACGCCATCAACTTCACGTCGCCGCCGCCGAAGGCGCCCCGCGCGAACGAGGCGAGCACGAGGCCAATCGCCAGGCAGACGCCCGCACCGATCGCCGCCGATCCGAGCGTACCCGCCATCGCGGCGACCACGAGCGCGAGCAACAGCCCGGCTCCCGTCACCCAGTTCGGGATGCGCCGCGTGCGGAGGTCGATCCCCGCCGCCAGCCACGCCGGGAGCAACAGGAGCGCCGTCACGAGCGCGGCCCGACCGCGTCGATCGCCACGACATCGCCGACCTCGACCTCCGCCGCCACCAGCGTGCCGGCCGGCAGTTCGAGGACGCGCGAGGCGCGCCGCACGAACGGGATGAAGCGCCACGGCGGCACCTCGTGCGCAACACGGACGACGCGCCCGGCGCGGTCCAGGAACAGCAGGTCGATCGCGAACCGCATCCCGGCCGTGTGCACGCCGTTGCACGGGTCAATGAGGAGCGCTGAGCCCAGCGGCAGGCTGTCCCGCCCCAGCAGTCCTCGCAGCCTGCCCAGGAGGCCTCGCGCGGCCTGCACCCGGCTGGCGACCGGCTCGCCGGTGCGCGCGACCACGGCCGTCAACATCGCGTTCCCCGAGCAGAGCGTCCCACCCATCAGTTGCCCCCCATGGTGCGCATCAGGTTCAGTACTGCCGGACCAAGCACCACGATGAAGAGCGAGGGGAAGATGAAGAACATCAACGGGAACAGCATCTTCAGGGGCGCCTTCATCGCCGCTTCCTCGGCACGCTGACGGCGAAGCGTGCGCACGTGCGTCGCCTGTGAGCGGAGCACCCCGCCGATGCTCATCCCGGTACGCTCCGCCTGAAGGATCGCCGTCACCAGCGAGGAGACCCCGGATGCCCGCGCCCGCAGCGCCATCGCCTGCAGCGCGTCGCGTCGTGACATGCCGAAACTCATGTCCGCCAGCACGCGCCGTAGTTCCTCCGCCAGCGGGCCATCTGACTGGTCAGTGATGCGCGCCACTGCGGCGTCGAAGCCCAGGCCCGCCTCCACCGATACGACGATCAGGTCCAGTGTGTCCGGGAGCGCCCGCTGCACCTCCGCCTGGCGGCGCGCCACGCGCCCTCGAAGCCACACGATCGGCCCGGCGAGCCCGAGGCCGACCGAGGCGAGAGCCAGCAGCGAGCCGAGCCCGGAAGGGACACGGGGCGAGGAGAGCACCATCAGCGCGATCGAGCCGCCCATGAGCAGCGTGGAGCCGACGATGACCATCACGAAGGTGCCCGGGCGGAAGTCCATGCCCCCCGCGGCGATCTCTTCCTGTAGCCAGCGCCCCGTGTGCTCAGGGAGGAGCGCGCTGGCGGCACGGCCGATGCCGCGCGCGAGTGGCTGCACCACGCGCTGCTGGACGTCCGGAAGCACCTCGCGCGTTCCGTCGCCCTGCGCGATGCGATCGAGGCGCGCACGGGTGGCGGACGGCGCATGCACGAGCACGGCCCGGGCGCCCACGAACAGCGCAGCGGCGAAGCAGAACGCAGCGATCAGTTCCATCGCGATCTCACCTCGCTAGTACTCGATCGCGGCGACGCGCTGGACGGCCATGAACCCGACGATCTGCAACCCGCCCCCGACCAACACGAGGACGCGGCCGACGGGGTCGTCGATCAGGATGCGCATCTGCTCCGGCTGCATCAGCGTGAGCACCGCCGCGAGGGCGATCGGGAGCAGCCCGATGATCCACGCCGACATCCGCGCCTGCGCAGTCAGCGTCTTGATCTCGCCGCGGATGCGGATGCGCTCCCGGATCATGTGCGCGATGTTGCCGAGCACCTCCGACAGGTCGCCGCCGACACGGCGCTGGATCACCACCGCGTTCACGGCCAGGGCCAGGTCGGCATCGCCCGTGCGGTCGACCAGGCGTTGAAGGGCTTCATCGGTGGAAGCGCCCAGGTTCACCTCGTGGATCGCCTGCAGCAGCTCCCCGCTGATCGGCTCGGCCTGCTCGCGCGCGGCCAGGTCCAGACTCTGTGTGAAGCCGAAGCCGGAACGGAGCGAGGAGGCGACGACCTCGAGTGTCTCCACGACCTGCGCATTGAGCGCGGAGGAACGCCGGGACGCACGGCGATGGATCACGAACAGCGGGAGCAACGCCCCGAGCAGGCCGACGGTCACCGCCGGCACCACGCCACCCGTGACCGCGCCCACGAGCGCGCCAGGGACAACTGCCGAGGCCACCGTGATTCCGGCCAGGTCGGCCGGCTCCCACGCCAACCCGGCACGCCGCAGCCAGCGCCGCGCGCTGCTGCGCGTGCCATCACCGCGGGCCCGTGCTGAACGGCGTCGCTTCGTGGCCGACTGCGAGGAGGACGATGCCGCCTCGAGCGCCCCGAACGAGGCGAGCCGGTCGCGGGAGTGCCGGTGGCCCTCGCCAAGCGCCAGCGCAACGCCCCGTGCGAGGGCGAAGGTGGCGCCGGCGGTCGCCAGTGCGGCGAGCACACCCCACTCACTCACCACGCACCGCCGTGCACACGGTCGACACGCAGCGACTCGGCCGGGAACGGGACGCCGACGCGCTCAAACCGCTCGATAAACCGGGGCTGCAGGCCGGTCGGCATCAGCGTGCTCATCAGGCGGCCCTCGGCGTCCTCGCCGTCCACCACCATCACGAACAGATCCTGGAGGGTGATCATCTGCCCCTCCATCCCGGCCACTTCGGTGATGTGGCTCACCCGACGACTGCCGTCCGGCAGGCGCGAGACCTGCACGATCAACTGGATCGCGGAGGCGATCTGCTCGCGGATCGCATGGTCCGGGAGGTCGAGTCCCGCCATCAGCACCATGTTCTCCACGCGGCTCACCGCGTCTCGCGGGGTGTTGGCGTGCACCGTACTGATCGACCCGTCGTGGCCGGTGTTCATTGCCTGGAGCATGTCGAAGGCCTCGCCTCCGCGAACCTCACCGACAATCACGCGGTCCGGACGCATGCGCAGGGCGTTGCGAAGGAGGTCGCGCTGCGAGATCTGGCGGTTCCCCTCCAGCCCGGGCGGGCGCGCCTCCAGTGACACGACGTGCGGCTGTTGCAACTGGAGTTCGAGGGGATCCTCGATCGTCACGATGCGCTCGTGCGCGTCGATGTACGACGAGAGCACGTTCAGCAGCGTGGTCTTACCGGTGCCGGTGCCGCCGGACACCAGAATGTTCAACTCTGCACGCACGCACCCGCGCAGGAACGCCTCGGCGGCTTCGGAGAGCGTCCCGATCCGCACCAGGTCAGCGGACAGAAGGCGCTGCCGTGCGAACTTGCGGAGCGTGATCTTCGCGCCAGATGGCGAGGCCGGCGGCACAACGATGTTCACGCGCGAGCCGTCCGGGAGGCGCGCGTCCGCCATCGGCGATGCCTCGTCCACGCGCCGCCCGAGGGGCGCGACGATCCGCTCGACGACGCGCATCAGGTGGGCCTCGTCGCGGAACGACTGGACGGAGCGCTGGAGGCGGCCGCTCCGCTCCACCCACACCTGGTCAGGCCCGTTCACCATGATCTCGCTCACGGAGTCGTCGCGGAGGAGCGGCTCCAGCGGCCCCAGGCCGAGGACGTCGTCGATGATCTCCTCGACCAGCGCCTGCCGGAGTTCGCCGGCGCCCTGGAGCGGGTAACCCTCCACGATCTCGTGCGTGGCACGCCGCACCTCCGCGCGCGCCTCCGCCGCGCTCAGGCGGCCGAGGCGGTCCTGGTCGAGTTCCTCGATCAGTTGCCGGTGCACCCGCTCCTTCACCTGCACCAGTGCCGGTGGTAACGCGGGCGCCTCCGGCATCTCGGGCCGTGGGGGCACGACGGGCGCCTCCACCGCGGCGACGGAGGGGTCGTGCTCCGCGGTGGAAGGCGACGGGCGCGGACTGGCGAAGCGCTCACGCAACACTGGCTAGCGACCTCGCCGGAACAGGCCACCCAGGACGCTGCGGTTGTCCGCCTCATCCGGCGCGGTGGCGCCGCTGAGGAGGGCCGCCAGCGCCTCGACGCGCCGCGCCATCTGGGCGCGTGGGGACGCGATCACCAGCGGCTCGCCGCGTTGCGTGGAGAGCGGGACTTCCCGGTCGTGGGGGATCGTCCAGAACACCTCGCAGCGGACCGTGCGGGCAATGTCCTCGTCCGTGATCGAGTTCGCGTTCGTCGCGTGGTTCACCACCAGCTTCAGGCGGTCGTCCTCGAACCCCTCGTCGCGGAGTGAATCGAGGGCGATCCGCGCGTCCTTCACGCTCGCCATGTCCGCGCTCGTCACGAGCAGCGCCGTCGTTGACTCGTCCAGCGCCGCTGCGACTGAGGGCCCGAAGGCGCCCGGCGTGTCCACGATCACGAAGTCGAAGGTGGTCGCGAGGGAGCGGATGAGCCCGGCGATCGCGTCGGCATCGGGCGGCGCATGGACGCCGCCCGCGTGACGCGCGGGAAGCACCCACACCCCGGAGGGGTGCTGGACCAGGTAGGCCTTCGTATCCGGCCGCTGGCCCAGTTCGACCTGAGCGAGCAGGTCGGCGATCGTGCGCTCCGGCTGGATGCCCATCGTGAGCGCGACGTCACCGAAGTAGGCGTCCGTGTCGACAACCACCACGCGGGCACGCGTCCGCAGCGCGAGCGTGATGCCGAGGTTGGTCGCAAGCGTGGTCTTGCCCACCCCGCCCTTCGGTCCGAACACGGTGACGACGAAGCCGGCGGTCGGCGCCGTCTCCCCTTCCGGGACGGGGTTCACGAGGCGGTCGACCGCGTCCGCGTGCCGCGAGCGGGCCGCGCGGAGCACCTGGTCGATGCGCGCAGGCGTGGCCGGGCTCACGATGTACCCGCGCGCCCCGGCGAGCATCGCCTTGTGGGCGGTGGCCGCGTCGTCGCGCTGTGAGATGACCACGACCGTCGACCGCGGCGAGGCGGCCTGGACCACCTCCAGCGTGCGGAAGGCGAGCGCCAGCGGCTCCTCGATGTGCAGCAGGACGATCTCCGGCCGCAGTTCCGCCGCGAGACGGGACGCCTCGATGCCGTAGGTCGCCTCGCCAACGACCGCGTACTCCAGTGAGCCGAGCGTCTGCTTGACCTGCGCCCGATGGTCAACGTCCGCGTCGACGATCAGGACCTGCTGATTCCGCCCCATCGCAGTCCTCCTCACCAGTCCCGGCCCCGGTCGGGGCTACTCCGTCACGCGGGGCCGCAGCGCCAGCCGCAGCTTCCCGAGTTCATCGACCTGCACCAGCCGCCGTGCCTCTTCCACCGTGACCGCGAGCGTCACCGTGGTGTCGAGCGACCGCGGGTTCTCCGCTCCGGCCTTCGAATCCGAGTCCGCCTCGTCACCAACGGCCACGCTGGACACCGCCAGCACGGGGATGTCGCGCAGGACGAGTTCGGCCACGCCCGTGGCCTCCTTGGTCACCACGCCCAGGACGTCCACGCGGTCGCCGGGGGTAATGAACCCGCCGGTCC
>JBAYVN010000084.1:0-9399 GCA_041674525.1 Dehalococcoidia bacterium
ACGGCGCGGGGCGGTCACGGTGGCGCCGAACCAGAGCACCGCCTCCACCAGCGTCCCGGCATGCGAGATGAACTCGACCTCCGTGGACCGCGGCGCCCACGCGAGGTCGATCCCCGGGGCGACCTTGATCCCCGCTCGCGGCACGGACGCAGCGACGCGCACGGTGACCGAGAGCGGGGGCGACCACGCCTCGGGATCCCGGAGCCGCCCGGCGGTGTCGCGGCGCGCCGGGTCGAGCCACACGGCGTCGCCATCCGCGGGCAGCGCGAAGGTGCCGATGTCTCCCCGCGCGACGTCAATCGGGAGGGCGCGCACCGCGGCGTTGGCGGCGACCATGGCAAGGCGGCCCGGATCGCTGTCCACCGCGAGCACCGGCGCGTGCGCCGCGAGCGCGAGGGCGTCCCCCCCGGCGCCGCAGCCCAGGTCCACGATCCGCCGCGCGCCGGCGAACCGGGCGGCGGTGTGCCGAGCGACCACCTCGGCGGTGCCCTGCTCGGCGCTCGCGCGGTCGAAGAACAGGCGGGCGGCGTCGGCGAACTTCGGCGCGGCCGACCGCCGTCCCTCGATCAGCGCCAGCGCGGCGCGCGCCTCCTCCGCCGTGCAGTCGCGGCGCAGGCGATCCAGGACGCCGAGCTCCGCCACACCGCTGTCGAGCCAGCTCGCGGCGGCGTGCAGGGCGCGCGTCCCGGCCTCACTGCGCAGCCAGGCGAGGTCACGCGCATCCACGTCCGGCGCCGGTCAGCGCGGCGTGCGCAGGGTGAACACCTCGGGCTCCGCGAGCCACGGGCGGCCGCGGTAACGCTCGGCGAGCACCTCCTGGACCTCCGCGAGCACCTGGGAGGCGCTGCTGGCGACGCGGCGCGCGGCCAGCTCGTCGCCGCCGAACGCGGGCGCGATGCCGTCGATCCAGTCGCCGATGCGCTTGCCGATGCGCGTCGTACGCGCGGCGGGAATCAGCCACTCGGTGGCCGGGTACGCGCCGTCGTCGATGAAGCAGGCGATGCGGCAGAGCGCCGCGACCAGCTCGCCCGCAGCTGGCAGCGCATCCGCGCCGCGCGGCCCGGCGAGCGCGGGAAATGCGCGGGCGGCCGCGTGCGTCTCCACCCACAGCCCGCGCGCCACGCGCTCCGGGCCGTCTTCGGGGAGCATTCCGGCACGCAGGGCGTAGTTCTCCGCCCGGCGCAGGCGGTCCGTCACCACCTCGCTGTGGCGCACCTGCCACCGCGCCTCCATGGAGCGTCGCGTGACTGACTGGAGCAGGCGTTCGAGGGCGGCGTCCGTGCTGAAGATCAGGGTGATCGCGGGCTGGCTGACGGTCGCGCGCTGATGCTCGATCTGCACCTCGTTGGTGGCCAGCCCACGGAACGGCGCGGGCATGGAGCGCGCGGTGGTGCTGTCCACGGTCAGCCAGAGCGAGACGCTGTTCGTCAGCGTCTCGACGCCCGTCGGCGGCGCGGTGACGAGGAGCGTGACGCGCTCCGCGACGTCCGCCCACGGTTCGTCGGCGACCAAGGCGCGGCCCCATTCGCGCGCGAGATCGCGCAGCGGGGCGGAGGGGTCTTCGGTCATGCGTCTGCCACCTGCCGGTCCCTGTTCGCGACGTTGAGCGCCGCCCGTGAATGCTCCGCGCCTGCCAGCACGTGCCCGGCCACTCGAACGTACCTGCGATCGTGCCTGTCGGCGAACGTACCTGTCGAACGTATCAGCGAGCGCGGTTGCCTGCTACCTCACGCCTGGCGAGGGTACCCCGCGAGCGCGCCCGCCTCAGGCGCGGACGCCGTGGTCCGTCACCGTCTGCGTCGTGTGCGTCACACGCTCGGTCGTCTCGTCGTCGCCGCCGGCGAGGGTGTCGCGCAGCACATCGACCAGCGTCGCGGCGCCGCCGCAGGCCACGAACCACTCCGCGGCCTGCAGCAGGGCAAGCATGGTGCGGCGAGGGTGCGCGCGGTGGCGCCGGTACCCCCACGCGAAGCCCGCGATCCCTGCGCCCAGCGCCAGGCGCAGCGTCTGTCGACCCCCGGAATCGCGCATCGGTCCTCCCTTCGCCTCGCGTCCGTCCATGCTACCCCGCGCCCCTGCGCCGGGCGACTTCCGGTGCGCAGTTCCGATACACTCGCGGCCCGGAGGGACACATGGGGGAGCTCTTCGCCGGCTGGCGCCTCGCGCTGCAGCGCCTCGTGGCGAACGGGCGGCTGATGCTGATCGCCGCCCTCGGAGTCCTCGCCGCCGCCACGCTGCTCGCGGCAACGCCGGTCTACGCCGCCGCGATGACCGACCTCGGGCTGCACTTCAGGCTCGAACGCCAGCTCGCGCGGGTCGAGGACCACGTCCCCTTCCTCGATGTCGACCGGATGCTCCTCGGCGACCCCGTGGACCGCGCGCGGCGCGAGGCGATCGCGCGCGTCACGCAGGCGCGCATCGGCTGGCTCGGCACCACCGTCATCGAGGATCGCTCCGCGGCGCTCGATCTCACCTTCCCGGGCCACGAGGCGAGCGCACCCCCGCGCCCAGTCGCCGTGACGGCGCGCGAAGCCGATCCGCTCCGCCAGCGGTGGAGCGCCTTCGTCTACACGCTCTCCGACTTCGAGCGCGCGATCGACGTCGTCGAGGGGCGCCTGCCGGGACCGTCGAGCGCGGGACTGGAGGTGGTGCTCCCGGACGGCTTCCAGCGCCACGCGAAGATCGGCGACACGGTACGCCTCGGCGGGCCCTCGTGGGACGACTGCGTGCACGTCCCGCGGTCCCTGGACACCGCCACGGCGCTGGACGAAGTCCCCTGCGGCCCGACGACGTTCGCCTCGATGAGCGCGACGGCGACGATCGTGGGCTTCGTGCGCCCGAAGGACGCGAGCGATCTGCGCTGGCAGCTGTTCGCCGGCGGCTGGCGCGTCCCGGATCAGCCGATCCTCGGGCGTGACGCGGGGGCGAGCGCCCCGGCCGGGAGTCCCGAGGAGCGCGCGATGTCGCTCATCACGACGCGCGAGCAGTTCTACGGCGCCTTCGCCGCCCGCATGCCCGAGCTGGGGTCCCGGTACCGCGCGGGTGTGGTGCTGGACGCGCGGGCGCTCACGCTGCCGGACGTTCCGCGCGCGATCGACGACCTCGCCGCGTGGCGGACGGACATCACGGATCGCCTGGGGCTCGCGGCGGGCGTGCGCCTGACAGCGCTCGACGTGCTGCAGGGCTTCCGCAACGCGCAGACGTTCTCACAGATCCCGCTGCTGCTGATCCTGCTCCAGGTCGTCGGCATCGTCCTGTACTACGTGGTGATGGTGATGGCCATGCTGCTGGAGCCGCAGGCCGAGGAGATCGGCGTGCTGCGCAGTCGCGGCGCGACGACGACACAGCTCGTCGGCCTCAACGTCGTCGAGGGCGCGGTGCTCGCGATCCCGGCGGCACTGGCCGGCCCGTGGATTGCCGCGCAGGTCGTCGCAACCATCGGGCGGCTGCCCGCGTTCCACGTGATCACCGGCGGCGCGCCGCTCGTGGCGCACGTGACGCCCGAGGCCTCCCTGCTCGGGTCGGCAGGCGCGGCGCTCGCGTTTGGGGCGATCCTGCTCCCCTCGTACCTCGTCGCGCGCAAGGGGATCCTGCGCGTGCGCCGCGAGGAGGCGCGCCCCGCGGGGCGCAGCGTGGTGCAGCGCTACTACCTCGACTTCGCGTTCGTGATCGCTGCGGCGTTCCTGCTCTGGCAGCTGAGCCAGCGCGGCACTGTGTTCGATCCGGGGTCCGTCGGCGGCTGGTCCACGGACCCGATGCTGCTGCTCTCGCCGCTGGTGATCACCGTCGCCGTCGCGCTGTTGATGTTGCGCTTCTACCCGCCTGTCGTGCGGCTCGCGGTGCGCGCGCTGCTGCTCTTCCGGGGCACCGCGGTCGCCATCGGCCTGCGTCGAGCAGGGCGGTCGCCGGCCGCGTACGCGCGGCTGATGCTGCTGCTCGCGATGTCCGTGTCCGTGGGCACATTCGCCGCGTCGTACGGCCCGACAGTGGGCCGCTCGCTGGACGAGCGTGTCCGCTACACCGCCGGCGCGGACGCCCGCGCGGACATCGAGCGGCCGGACCGCATCGCGAGCGAGCGTGCGCTGCCGGCGGTGCGCGCACTGCCCGGCGTCGCGGACGCCGCGCTCGCGTTCCGGGGCTCGCTCTCGACCGCGAACGGCGGCAGCGTCGGTGTGCTCTCCATCGATCCCGGGCGCGCACCCTCCATGCTCTGGTTCCGTGACGACTTCTCCGCGCGTCCGATGCCGGACCTGCTGCGCCTGCTGGGCAGCGAGGGCCGCCCCGGCGGTGGCCTCCTGCTCCCTGATGGCGCGACGACGGTCACCATTCAGGTGCGCAGCGCGAACCTGCAGCGTTCCTCCCTGCAGGCACGGTTCCGTGACGCCAGCGGCGAGATGTGGGACTCGCTGCTCGCGCTGCCCGAGCGCGCCGGCGCCGGCTGGGGCCCGGCAGCGGCGTCCGTGCCCGAGTTCGCGGCGCGCCCCGTGACCCTTGTGGGGATCCGCGTCGGCGAGCGGCTCGGCCTCGACCTGCGGCGGGATGGCGCACTGCAGCTGGATCGCGTAGCGGCGCGGGTGGGCGCGCAGGAGGTCGTGCTCGACGACTTCGAGGGTGCGTTCACGTGGTCGCTCTACGGCGCGCCCACGCGCGACGAGACGTTCCGGCAGGCGGACGGCGACGCGGCGTCAGGCCGGCGCTTCGGCGAGTGGAAGTGGAACGGGACGATCACCGCGCAAGATCGCATGCTCGCGCTCAACGACCCCGCCGTGCCGCTGTCAGCGATCGTCAACCGCGAGGCGCTGTCCACGCTTGGCACGACCGACGGTGGTGTGGCCATGGTGATCCTCAACGGCCTGCAGATTCCCGTGTTCGTGCGCGGCGTCGTGGACCTGTTCCCCACGCTGGATCCGGCGCGGGGCTTCATGGTCCTCAACGCGGAACAGTTGCAGTCGATCGCGGGCACCGTGGGCGCTGTCGACCCGGGGCGCCCGAACGAGCTCTGGTTGCGATTCCGCGATGACACCTCGCTCACCGCTCGGCGCGAGACGCTCACGCGGCTCATGGCAGCGGACGCGCCGCTGCGCGTGAAATCGAACCCGCTGATCCAGGCGGTGATGCTGGACGACACGCGCGCCGACCCCACGTTGCAGGCCGCCGGCAGCGGCATCCTCACCGTCGCATTCCTCGCCGTGCTCGGCCTGTCCACGCTCGGGATCGTCGTGACGCTCGTCCTCGGCGCGCGGACGAGGGCCGTCGAGTTCGCCGTGCTCCGGGCCGTCGGCACCTCGGGTCGGCAGATCCTCCGTGCGCTGCTCCTGGAGTGGGGGATCGTCGTGGCCGTAGGGGCCGTGGTCGGCCTCGTGCTGGGGCGGGTGGTGGCGTCGCTCATGCTCCGCTTCCTCTCGGTCACGGAGCGCGGCGACCGGGTGCTGCCGCCGTTCATCGTGCAGACGGACTGGCGCGCGCTCGGCCTCGGCGTCGGCGTGCTCGTCGCCGTGGTGGGCGTGACCCTGTACCTGTCCTGGAGCGCCGCGATGCGGCAGTCCACCGGCACCCGGCTGCGCCTGACGGAGTAGCGGCCTGCTGACTAACGCCCGGGCGAAGAGGTCGCAGCCGGCGTGCCGGACGGCGTGGGACGCCCGGTGCCCTCGTTCAGATCGCGCGGCACGCGCAGGATACCCGCCGCGCTCCCATCCGGGCGCGTGCGCACCACCACCACGTCAGCCGCCTGCAACGGGGCCGCGGCGTGGCGGATGCGGAAGAGGCGAGTGTTCGCCGTGGCGCGGATGGCCAGGCTCGCGCCCGCCGAGGTGACGTCGAAGGCACCGTTCTGCACCGCGCCCACGCTCCCGACGCGCACGGCGCCGCCGTCCAGGCTGCCGGGGCCGTCGAAGCCGGTGAAGCCGCCCGCCGAGCGCAGGGTGAGGTCCGCGTTGCCGCCCGCGAGAGCGGGGTCGAGCAGCACCAGCTCGTCGTGGCCGGGGCGGCTCGCACGCTCGCCCAGGCGCGCACCGAGCGCTGCGCCACCCACGGCCGAGAGCGCGGCGCAGATCAGCACCACGGCCGTCAGCAGCCGCGCCGGGAGCCTCAAGGCGCGCCCTCCACGGCGACGAGGCCGGTGAGCACCAGCCCGTACGGCGTCGACTGCACGCCGACGTTGACGCGGGTGCCCGCCGCCAGTCCCTCCGGCGCGCGCACGAGTTCATCCACCGGCAGGCCCGTGGGGATGGTGAGGGTCACCGGTCCGTTGCTCGTGGACAGGACGAGGCGCCCGCCGTCCACGCTCGTGACGGTGCCGCTCACGGTGCCGCTGGGAGCGTGCTCCGCCGGGGCGCCGGCCGCGCTGGCCGCCACGGTGACGTCGAGGGTGTTACGTGCCGGGTGGTACGTGTAGACATAACCGCTGGCGAGCCCGCCCACGAAGAGCACGGCGCAGAGCGCACCGGGGACGAGCAGGGGGCGGAAGCGGCTCACGGGCGCGGCTAGTCGCCGAGCAGGGTGTCGTAGCCGAGCGCCCGGATCTCCTCGACGTACTCCGAGCGCCAGCCGGCGCTGGGGATGCGGCGCTTGCGGTCGCGGAACTCGCGGTGGTAGCGGAGGTACTCCTCCTCCAGGCGCTCGCGCCACTGCGTCTCTTCCTTGAAGACGTCGGGGTCGATCTCCTCGAGCGGGGCGTCGAGGTCGTCCGCGCCCAGCTCGTAGTCGTCGCGCCAGTATTCCGCGATGTAGTCCAGCGACTCTTCCAGGTCGCGGCGGCAGTCGAGCATGTACGTCTCGATCGCCTCGGCGGCGCCGACGGGGGAGCCGGCGAGCCCCTCCAGCCGGGCGCAGGCCTCGCAGAGGGTGATCAGCTTGCGGGCGTCGCACTCCTCGCCGCGCGGGCAGTTGCGGTGGCGGGGCGCGTACTTGTTGAGGGAGGGCTTCCGGGAATAGCCGATGATCAGCTGCTCCTGGTCCGTTCCGCAGCGCGGGCAGGTGAGGATCTCGCCAAAGATCTGGTTGATCGTGTTTTCCCAGTTGATCTGCACCGCAGACCTCCTTGCCCGTCACTCGATCCTACGAACTCAGGGTGCGCTGTCAACGCGCGCCAGCGTGAGCGGCCTAGCCCCGATCGCGGGCATAGCCACCGGCCTGCCCGCGCATCTCCTCGACGTCGACCTCGATGCGGGCGACGTTCGTGTGCCCGCCGGCGTCCAGCGCTGCGTCGACGCGGTCCGCGATCCATTCCGCGAGGAGCTCCGCCGTGGTGTTCTCGATCGGCAGGACAGCGACGTCCGATGCGGGGAAGCGGTACTCGCGCGCGCCGAAGCGCACGACCCACGCCCCGCCCCCCGGACTATCGGGGTCTTCGTGCGTGGCCCGCAGCAGCCGGGAACGCGCCTGCAGCAGGAACCGGTGATCGAGGGCCTCGCAGGTCTCGCGCACCGCGCGCTTCAGCACGCCGAAGTCGATCACCCAGCGGTCCGCGGTCAGATCCCCGTCCACCCGGCAGCGCACGGCGTAGTTGTGTCCGTGGAGCGGCTCCAGGTCGTCGCCCAGCGTGGCCATGTGCGCCGCGGCGAAGCGCAGCCGGATGCCCTGCACGGTGACGTGGCGCTGTGTGCTCATCGGTGACCTCGTGTCTCGCTCGCCGCGCAGCACGTCGCATCGTACGAGCGGGGACCCGGCAGGGGGAACAGTCGGGGCGGCCCTGTGGCCGCCCCGGTCCAGCGTGCTCGCGCTCGGACGCGCGCTAGATGGTCATGCCCTCCAGCAGCTGGGAGACGGTGGCCTCGCGCGGCTTCACGCGCTCCTTCGCGCGAGCGAGCCGCTCGTGCGCCGGGACGCTCTCGCCGCCGCGGCGGTAGAGCAGGCCGATCGGCACGCTCTTGCCGCGCGCGATGGTTATCGCGGCAAAGAAGTCGCTCGGGTCGTGCGACTCCGGGATCGGCTTTGCGAGCGGCTCGATGCCAGCCTTCTCGTCGCCCTTGAGCAGCGAGTAGGTGTCGTTGTACGTGGTGCAGGGCGACTGCACGTGGACGATCGAGAACCCGGGGTAGTCCATCGCGTTCTTGATCGCCTCGCCCAGCTGCTTCACACGCGAGGACATCTCCGAGACGATGTAGCCGACGCCGAGGCCGAGGTAGACCTCCAGCGGGTGCATGCGGTCGTCGAGCTTGCCGTAGCGCGTCGTGGAGGTCACGACGTCGACCTCGGTCGTCGGCGAGGCCTGGCCCTTGGTCAGGCCGTAGATCCCGTTATCCATCACCACCGCGGTGATGTCCAGGTTGCGGCGCGCCTGCGGGCCGATGTGCTCGGCGCCGATGCTGAGGAAGTCGCCGTCGCCGGAGACGGTCAGCACGTTCAGGTCAGGGCGGCTGGACTTCAGTCCGTACGCGATGCCGAGCGTGCGGCCGTGGATGCCGTGCAGGGCGAAGGGCTGCGGGCCCTCCTGCAGGTGCACCAGGTTGCCGGAGCAGCCGATGCCCGCGACGATCGCCGTCCGCTCGATCGGCTCGTTGCGCTCGACGGCGCGCTTCGCCAGCGCCTGCTCGATGGCGACCTTCACGCCGAAGTCACCGCAGCCGGGGCACCACTTGAAGTCGTAGACCGGGTTTCGCTTGCTCATGATGTGACCTCTTACTCGATCCCGCTCTTGGGCCCGGTTACTTGCTGTCGAGACGGTGGCGGATCTCCGACTTGAGGTCGGAGACCTTGAACGGCAGGCCCGTGTACTGCGTGATCGAGTGCGCGTTGACGCCCAACGAACGCAGGATCGCGGAGAACTGGCCGAGGTAGTTCAGCTCCGGGACGAGCACCAGGCGCTTTTGTTTCAACGTCGCCAGCAGCTCGTCCGGCAGCGGGTTGATGAACATCGTGTAGTACCACGCGATGTTCACGCCCTCGGCGCGCAGATCGTTCCATGCAGCGCGGGCCGCGCCCTTCGAGCCGCCCCAGGGGAGCAGCACGACATCGGCGCCGGTGTTCTCCGCCTCGAACGTGCCGTCGTTCAGGACCTTCAGCTTGGCGAAGCGGCGGTCCGTCATGGCGACGTGCACCTCGGGGAGGTGGGTGGTGTCACCCTGCTCGTCGTGCTCGGAGCCGTTGGCCACGTACGCGCCCGGCCCGCCCGGCACCGGGAACGGCGTGACGCCGTCCCCCGAGTAGCGCAGGTTGCCGACCGCGCCGGTGGAGACGCTGCGGCGTTCCTCCACGACCTTCGAGGTGTCCGGGGTCCTGATGTCCTGCGCGCGCTCGGCGATCGAGGCCTCCGTCAGCAGGATCACGGGCCCCTGGTAGCGCTCGGCCCAGTTCACGGCCTTCGCCGCGGCGAAGGCCGCGAACTGGGGCAGACCGGCAGAGCACCAGTCGGGACGCCCGTCACCACGCCGAAGCGCGTGAACAGGGCCAGGCTGGAAG
>JBAYVN010000085.1:0-9234 GCA_041674525.1 Dehalococcoidia bacterium
CCGTACATCGAGGCTGCGGCGGCGGCGGCGCGTGTCGCGCGCCAGCTCGCGAGCGGCAGCCTGCAGAAGGTGCGCATCCAGTACCTGGGCGAGATCGGCAACCACGACACCAAGCCGCTGACGCTCTCCGTGATCGTCGGCCTGCTCGACAGCGTGACATCTGAGAAGGTGTCCGCCGTCAACGCGCGCTCCCAGGCGGAGGCCCACGGGCTGCGCATCGAGGAGGAGAGCGGCCCGGCGCAGGAGCCGTACGCGAACCTGGTCACGGTGACCCTGGGGACAGACGACGGCGAGGAGCGCGTCTCCGCGACGCGGACCGCGGATGGCGTGCGCGTGGTCGCGATCAACCGCTACAACGTCAACGTGCAGAAGAACGGCTCGCAGCACTTCCTCGCGGTCGAGAACGTCGACAAGCCGGGGAGCATCGGCCGCGTCGGGACGCTGCTCGGCGGGCTCGGCGTGAACATCAACTCGATGTCCGTGTCGCCCGGCGACAACGGGCAGGCGCTGATGCTCATCGGCGTCGAGCGGGCGCTCGCCGACAGCGAAGTCGCCCAGGTACGGGCCCTCGAAGGGATCGACGCACTCCGCCAGATCGAGCTCTAGCGCCCTCGCGCGACAGATCGGCTCGACGAGCAGAACGCCCCGGCCGCAAGGCCGGGGCGTTCTGTGTGGTTCGAAGCGCATGCCCGGGCGGTGCGATCCGTCCGGTGCGAACGGGTCAGGCACGCCTCCGCTCCCGGGTCAGTCGTCCAGGGAGTTGAAGACGAGGCCCGTCGCGAGCTTCGGGTAGAAGTACGTCGACTTCTGCGGCATCACCTCGCCGGCGTCTGCGACGGCGGTGATCTGGGCGGCGCGCGTCGCGTTGATCAGGATCGCGATCCGGCAGGCGCCGTCCTCCACCGCCTCGCGCGCCTCCTCGACACTCTCGGTGAACGTCACGCGCTCCCCCGCGGCCAGCGCGGCGCGGTCGATGCCGAAGATCGGCGCGAGCACGGTCTCGGTCAGCACGATGGCATCGAGGCGCTTCGAGGCGGCCGAGAGCCCGCGGGGCATCGCGGAGTCGATCGCTTCCTGCGAGCGGGCGACGGCGAGGTGCACCGATCGCGGCCCGTCCACCCCGAGGATCGCGAACGCGGTCGGCCCGTAGGCGTTGGCCTGGACGCGCTGCCACGCCTCCTCGGTGGCGGCGGCGCCGCCCGCCTCGGACAGCAGGTCCACGCGGTAGAGCGCGGACAGGCGCTCGAGGAACCGCTCGGGGAGGGTGTCGCCGTGGATCAGCCGGTGGATCGGGAGGATGACGAGCCCGGGGTCGTCCTCGGGGATCAGGCCCATCAGCACGAAGTTCTCCGGCTCGTCGCCGGTCCACTTCCTCCCCGCGCGCTCCGCGCACTCGTCGCGGTAGTCCAGCGCGGTGTGCGTGCGGTGGTGTCCGTCCGCGATGGTGACGTTCGACGCGGCGAGGACGCCGCTGAGCGCCTCGATCTGCCGGCGGTCGGTGACGGCCCACAGGCGGTGACGGTCGCCGAGGCCGTCGTGCGCCTCGAAGTCGGGGTCCTGCCGCGCCACCGCGGCCACCACGTCCCGCGCGACGTGCGAGGGGTCCAGGAACATGCCGAAGACGGGACTGATGTTGGTGCGCGTCGCGCGGATCAGGCGTAGGCGCTCCTCGCGCGGGCCGGAGAGCGTCGCCTCGTGCGGGCGGACGATGCCCTCCTCCGGGCGGTGCAGGCGGGTGCGCGCGAAGAAGGAGCGGCGGATCACCCACCGGCCCTCGATCTTCGCGCGCTGCTCGTAGACGTAGAGCGCGGGGTGCGCGTCGCGGACCAGCGCGCCGTCCTTCAGCCAGCCGTCCAGCGTCCGCTTCGCCCCGGCGAACCGGGTGTCCCCCGCCCCGGCGGGATTCTCCAGGTGCGCCGCGTTGTACGGCGAGCGCGCGTGCAGCGCCGCCACGGCGTCCGCGCCCACCACGTCGTACGGGGGCGCGATCACGTCGTCGGGCGTCACGCGGCGGGGGTCGTACCGGAGCGCGCGGAATGGACGGATCTCGGTCATGCAGGAGGCCTTTCTCCGGGCGCCCGCCGGTCTGCCGGGCGCTGCTGGTTCGGGAGGTCGGCGGCGGGCGCTTTGACGCTCCTCGCCGGGCGTTCATAGACTGGCCGCCACACCCTGCGGATCTCCCGGCCGGGTGTCGCGACGCGATCGCTCAGGACAAGGCTACTGATGCAGCGCTTTTGCGTCTTCTGCGAAATCGTCGCCGGCCGTGAACCGGCCGACATTCTCTTCGAGTCCGACGAAGTGATCGTGATCCGGAACCGCCTGCGCTGGGTGCCGGTGATGCTCCTCGCGCTGCCCAAGCAGCACATGGCGCAGGCCGACCTCTGGGCGCACATGGGGCCGGTGGGCGAGGCGGCCGTGCAGGTGGCTCAGGAGCACTGCCCGGGCGGGTTCCGCCTGATCTCGAACTTCGGGTACGACGGCATGCAGTCGCAGGACCACGCGCACGTCCACGTCCTGGGCGGGATGTTCCTCGGCGAGTACGCGTAGCGCGCGAGGGGCGGAGCTACGCTCGGGTGATGCTCTCGCGCTGGAGCGCGCTCTGCAGGAAGCGCTGCCCGTACTTGAAGTCCTTGAGCGACGTCCAGCGCGCGGGCCCCACGTTCAGCGGGAAGACCAGCGCGAGGTCCTCGGGCTCGATGCAGAGCGCGAGCGAGTCGCGGATGGCGTCGGCGCTGTGGTCCGACTCCAGCAGCCACGTTCCGTCCGAGAGCGGCCACGAGGCCACCCCCGCCGCCTGCACCGCGCCCGAGAGCGTGGGGTAGTCAGCGACCGGCCGCCCGAGGCGGCAGAAGAGTCCGTACAGCATCCACGCGCTCCCGTCGTCCGGCTGCCCGGGGAGACAGCGGCCCAACGCAGGTCCTTGCGTGGGACATAACCTACGGGGCGACGATCCCGGCGTCAAGCCTTTTGATCATCCGATCGATCATATTTCTTGCGGGCCGCTATGCGGGGACCTCGAGGCGCCACGCAGGGCGGCCCACCCCTGCCCCTCCCGGCGCGGGAGGGGTTGAGAACGAAGGGGCTGCGCCCCTTCGAGCATGCCGGGCGGCCGAGGGAGGTCACGCGCCACCTCGTACGGGCGGTCGATCATGACCGCCGTGCGAAGGTACTCCGCGTGCGTCAGAGTTCCAATACCGAACATCTGATGCCCTTCCCGCGACGGGAAGGGGGCAGGGGGATGGGCCGCCCCGTCGCTCGGTGTAGCGCAGCGTGGGTGCCGAGGGCTCGCGCTACCTCGCGATCGGCTACCTCGCGATCCAGGCCTTCAGCGCGGCGTCTTGCTGCTTGAACAGCCGCTCGATGCCCTCGCAGGCGAGGTCGACAAGGTGGCGCATCTCGTCGCGGTCGAAGGGCTCGGCCTCCGCGGTGCCTTGGACCTCGACGAGCTGGCCGGTGGAGAGCATGACGACGTTGAAGTCGACGCCCGCCGTGGAGTCCTCGGTGTAGTCGAGGTCGAGCAGCGGGACGTGGTCGATCATGCCGACGGAGACGGCGGCGACGTGGTGCTTCAGCGGGGACGTGGGCAGGCTGCCGTTGCGCTGCATCCACTCGATCGCCTGCGCCAGCGCGACCCACGCGCCGGTGACGGACGCCGTGCGGGTCCCGCCGTCCGCCTGGATCACATCGCAGTCGAGGGTGATCGTCTGCTCGCCCAGCATCTTCACGTCGATGCACGCGCGCAGCGACCGGCCGATCAGCCGCTGGATCTCCATCGTGCGGCCACCCTGGCGGCCTCGTGCGGCCTCCCGCTCGTTGCGGGTGTTGGTGGCGCGGGGGAGCATGCCGTACTCCGCGGTCACCCAGCCCTGGCCGCTGCCGCGCAGCCAGGCGGGCACGCGCGGCTCCACGCTCGCGGTGCAGAGCACCTTCGTATCGCCGAAGGAGATGAGCGCCGAGCCCTCCGCGTGCTTCAGGTAGCCGGGCTCGATGGTGATCGGTCGCGCCTCGCGCGTGCCGCGGTCGAACGAGCGCAGGATCGGGGGCATGGAGGGCGGCCTCGCGTTCAGGGTGCAGTTCGCTTCGCGACTCGTACCCTAGCACGCTACCCTCGAAGCCTCTTCCGGGAGGCGGGGACGCCGCCGGGGGGCTGGGATGGAGCCGCGGGGACGATGACCGCCTATCGACTGACCGCTGACGAGCAGGGGCGCACGCACCTCGAGCCGTACGACCTCTTCGACTGGCCGTTCGAGAACGGGCCGGGCGACTTCAAGGGCGTGGGCGGCGCGGTGATGGGCGACGCGAGCCGCGTGATGCTCATGCGTTTCGAGCGAGGGGCGCGCCCCGGGTTCCATCGCGCGGTGCCCTCGTTCGGCGTGGTGGTGGCGGGCGAGATCGTCGTCAGCGACTCCACGGGCCACGATGTCGCGCTGCAGGTCGGCGACGCGATCCGCGTGGAGACGACCGGCCGGGGTGGCTGGCGCCTCGGCAACCGCGGCGAGGAGATGGCGCTGCTCGCGCTGGTGCAGATGCCGCCCCCGCGCCCCGCGGCCGCGGCCACCGCCGCACCCGAGGCGCCCGAAGGCTAGCGAGGCGTCGCCGTCGCGCCGGGTGTGGGCGTGCGCGTGGGCACCGCGATCGGCGCGTGCTGCTGGGCCACCCACAGCCGCGCGCCGTCCGAGCGCAGCGCGATGTCCCCCGATTCGTCGGTGCGGTAGAGGCGCACGCCGCCGTAACGCGCGAGCACCTCGTCCGCCGGGTGGCCGTACGGGTTGTGCGCGCCCACCGAGACCACCGCGACCCGCGGCTGCACCGCGTCCAGGAACGCCCGCGTGGAGGACGTCGTCGACCCGTGGTGGGGCACGACCATCACGTCCGCCCGCAGGTCGAGGCCGCTCGACACGAGCCAGCGTTCCGCGTCGCGCTCGACATCTGCGGGGAGCAGGATGCGCCGGTCCCCGATGCGCACGAGGAGCACGAGGGCGGTGTCGTTGCTGGATGCCATCGCCGGGGGGAGGGTGGCGATCGGCGGGCCCAGCACCTCGATCTCCACGCGATCCGAGACGCGGATGCGATCGCCGATGTCGAGATCCTCGTGGGGTACGTCGCCGGGGATCGACAGGCCGCGCGCCGCCCGCACCTCCCCGACGGCGAGGCGGCGCGTCACGTCCTGCACGCCGCCGGCGTGGTCCGCATCCCCGTGGGTGACCACGATCACGTCCAGCGGCCGGGACGCGCCCGCGCGCGGCAGCGCCCGGAGCGCGGCGCCATCGGGCGGGCCGGCATCGATCAGCACGCGGCGTCCGGCATCCTCCACGAGGATCGCGAGCCCCTGCCCGACGTCCAGCACCGTGACGCTGGCGAGCGCGTCGCGGGGCGTGAGCACGGCGTACCACAGCCCGCCGGCCGTGACCGCCAGCGCGATCGTGGTGGCCAGGTGGCTGCTTCGTCCCGGGGCAAGCGCCGGGGCCCCCGCGGCCTCGACGTGACGCGCGATGCGCCACGTCGCGAGGGCCAGCAGGGCGTAGAACGCCGCGCCGGCGAGCAGGGGCGCGGTCACGGCGACGTCCGCCCCGGGCAGCCGCGCGAGCAGCCGCACGAGCTGCAGGAACGCGGCGGGGGCGAACCGCGCGACCGCGCCGAAGGCGTCCGCCAGCGGAGGGATCCCGCCGAGGAACGCGGCGGCAGCCGAGACGGCGAACGAGGCCTCGTAGAGCGGAGCGACGAGGATGTTCGCTGGGACGGACCACGGGACGAGGCGCTCGAAGGCCGCGACCTGCACGGGAACGACGACCAGCGAGGCCCCGGTGGCCGTCGCCGCCGCCTCCACCAGGGCGGCGCGCGCACCCTCGGCGGTGGCGGGGAAGCGCGCGAAGACGGCGTCGCGCAGCGGCGGGGCCAGCAGCATCACCCCGGCGGTCGCCGTTGCGCTCAGCTGAAAGGCGATGTCGCGCGCGAGCGCCGGATCGACGGCCAGCATGACCGCGACGGCGTACAGGAGGTACACCCAGCCCGGCGTGCGCCGCCCGGTGACGGAGGCCAGCGCGATCCCCACCGCCATGATCGCGGCGCGGACGACGGGCGGGTCGGCGCCGACGAGGAGCACGTACGGGACGAGCAGGGCGAGCGTGATCAGCGCCGCGCGCCGCCGGGAGATGACGAGCGTGAGGGCGGCAATCGCGACGCCGAGGAGCAGCGCGATGTTCTGCCCGGAGACGACGACGAGGTGCGTGGTGCCGGTGATGCGCAGCGCCTCGGCGTCCGGCGCGGGAAGCGTCCCCCGCTCGCCGACCAGCAGGCCCGCGGCGAGCGCCGCCTCCGGCTCCGGGAACGTGCGGGCGATGTGCTCGACGGCGACGCGGTGCAGCGCGTCCAGCGCGCGACGCCAGGCGGGGGCCGTCTGCCCCAGGCGCGCCCAGTCCACGGGGTACTGGCTGAGGGCGTGGATATCGCGGCTGCGGAGGAATGCGGCGTAGTCGAACGCATCCTGCGGCGCCTCGTCGCGTCCGGGGTCCTCCAGGCGTCCGGTGAAGCGAATGCGCTCACCCGCGAGGAGCGGAGGATCGGGGGCGCGCAGGCGCAGCCGGACGCCGCCGGCCGACGCCGCGCCGTCCACGCGCTCGACGTCTAGGTCGACCTGCGCCAGGCTGCCGCGGAGGCGGGCGTCCTCGCGCGCGATCCCCGTGACCTCGTGCGTGCCGGCCAGGGACGCCAGCGCGGGCGGCGGTGCGGCGGCGAGCGCCTCGTAGCGCGCGTGCCCGCCCGCGGCGATCACGACGGCGGCGAGCAAGGTCGCGCGGCCGCGGGCATCGGACTCGCGCAGCGCCGCCGCGGCGGCGAGCGTGGAGGCGAGCAGCGCGGTGGTCCACCACGGTCCGCCGAGCAGCGCGCCGAGGATCGTGCCCGCGGCATAGGCCCCGGCGGCGAGTGCCAGCGGAGGAATCACCGCTCCCCGACCGAGACCGCGACCAGGTCGCGCACCTGCGCATAGACCGCCGCGGACAGCAGGCCGCGATCGAGCAGCTCGTCTGTGGTCTGGAACGGGGCCTGCGCGCGCGCGGCGAGGATGGCGGTGGCGCGCGCCGGTCCGATCCCCGGGAGGGCCTCGAGCTGCTGCTGGCTCGCGCGGTTGATGTCGATCAGCCGGGCGGCGCCCTGTCCGATCTTCGGGACGACGATCTGGTCCTGGTCCTGCACGCGGCGGGCGAGGTTGATCGCCGCCGTGTCAGCCTCCGGTGACACGCCCCCCGCCCGCGCGATGGCGTCCGAGACGCGATCGCCGGGCTGCGCGATGATCACTCCCGGCGAGCGCACGGCGCCGCCCACGTGCACGCGGATCTCGTCGATGCCGGGAGCGGGGGCGCGGCGCTCGACCTCGACGCCGGGCGCCGCGGGCTCGCGTGCCACAAGCACCGCGAGCGCGACGAGCGAGGCGACGATGAGCGCCGCCTGCAGCGCGTGACGCGGCGTGGCGAACCGGCGGAGCGCGGGCGTCGGAGCTCGCATCGGGCGCATCCTACGCGGTGCGCGCGTTACGCTGGGGCACGTCGCGTCACGCGCTGCGGGCGCGCGGGGTGTACCTCTACATAACGCGGTGGCTATACTCTGGGTTCGCGATGCGCCGAGGCCCCCGCCGGAGGCCGCGCGTTCGCGCCACCGGTACCCCAGTCCCGGAGCCTCACGTGTTCGGTCGCGACTTCACCTCGGTTCTCGATCTCACTCCCGTCGAGCTGACCCGGTTGCTGGACCTGGCGCTCGGCATGAAGCGCGATGGGCCCAGCCCCATCCTCGCCGGGCAAACGCTCGCGCTGATCTTCGAGAAGCCGTCGCTTCGCACCCGCACGTCGTTCGAGCTGGCGATGCTGCGGCTGGGCGGCCGGGCGCTGTACCTGTCGCACCAGGAGGTGCAGATGGGGGAGCGGGAGCCGGTGAAGGACGTGGCGCGCGTGCTGTCGCGGATGGTGCAGGGCATCGCCGCCCGCACCTACGCCCACGCCACCATCGAGGAGCTGGCCCGGCACGCCTCGGTCCCGGTGGTGAATGCGCTCTCGGACGAGGAGCACCCCTGCCAGGCGCTGGCGGACCTGCTGACGCTGCGGGAGCGCTTCGGCGCGCTGCGCGGGCTGAAGATCGCGTACATCGGCGACGGGAACAACGTGGCGCGGTCGCTCGCCTACGCCTGCGTGATGGCGGGCGTGGAGCTGGTGATCGCCGCGCCCGCGGGGTACGAGCTGCCGGCGGAGACGATCGCGATCGCGCGCACGCTCCCGGGCCAGGGCACGGTGTCGCAGGTCCGCGAGCCGTTCGAGGCGGCGCGGGGTGCGACGGCGCTCTACACCGACGTGTGGGCCTCGATGGGGTTCGAGCACGAGGCGGCTCAGCGCGCCGAGGACTTCCGGGGCTACCAGATCGACGCCGCGCTCATCGCCGCCGCGCCCGTCGGCGTGCTCGTCATGCACGACCTCCCTGCGCACCGCGGGGAGGAGATCAGCGACGAGGCGATCGAGTCGCCGAACTCCGTGGTCTTCGATCAGGCGGAGAACCGCATGCACGCCCAGCAGGCCGTGCTCGCCAGTATCCTCGGAGGCGCCAGGTAGCCCCGCCGGGGCGCTGACGGGGGAGGACGCACGGTGCCCGAGATCCCGGTGATGCTGCGGGACGTGCTGGCGCGCTTCGGCATCTCCGCCGCCGTCGACATCCTGATCGTCTCGGGATCGATCTACTGGCTTCTGCTCCTGGTGCGGGGCACCGCGGCGATGACGGTGCTCCGCGGCGTGGGCCTGGTTCTCCTGGCCGCGCTCGTCCTGAGCCAGGTCTTCGACCTGCGCATGATCAACTGGATCCTTCGCAACTCGGTGACCGGCCTGCTCATCGGCATGGTGATCATCTTCCAGCCGGAGCTGCGCCGCGCACTGGAGCGCCTGGGGCGCACCGGGCTGCGCTCCGTGCTGCGCCGCCGCGAGCACGAGAGCTCGATCCACGTCGTGGTGCGCGCGGCGATGCAGATGGCGCGCGAGAGCACGGGCGCGCTGATCGTGATCGAGCGCGAGACGGGGCTGGAGGACGTGATCGAGACGGGCATCCGCATCGACGCCGAGCTGTCCGTGGAGCTGTTGCAGAGCCTGTTCATCGAACACTCGCCGATGCATGACGGCGCGGTCATCGTGCGGCTGGACCGCGTGGTGGCGGCGGGGTGCACGCTCCCCCTGTCCGAGGCGCCGCTCCCCGCCGAGTACG
>JBAYVN010000086.1:0-8498 GCA_041674525.1 Dehalococcoidia bacterium
CGAGGCGGGTCGATCACCACCACGTCCGGCGAGGGCGTCATCCCCGGGAGCGTCTCCTCCACCTTGCCCACGACGCGCGTCACGTTGTCGAACGGCGCGAGGTTCACCTCGGCGTCCACGCCCGCCGCCGCGGATTCCTCGATCGTGACGACGTGCTCCACCTCGGCGGCCAGTTGCGCGGCGAAGGTGCCAACGCCGGCATACGCGTCGATCACGACGCGCGGCGCGATCGCGCGCACCTGCTCCAGCACCATCGCCACCAGGCGTTCCGCCTGGCGGGTGTTTACCTGGAAGAACGCGGGCCCGGAGATGCGGTAGGAGACGCCGAGCAGGCGCTCGTGGTAGAACGGCTGGCCGCTCTCCAGGCGTGCATGGCTGCGACCGGGACGCCACTGGATCTTCGGCTGCGCCATGATCTCATCGGTATGCTCGCCCACGCGCACGGAGAGCTGGCGCGACTGCATGGTGCGGTCCTGCGTCGCGCGCAGGATCTCGTTCACGCCATCGCTGGCGATCAGGCACTCATCGACGCGCATGAAGCGGTGCGTGCCGCGCTGCATGAACCCGATCTCGCCGTCCCGCCGCACCGTGAACCGCACGTGGTTCCGGTAGCCCCACGGGTCGTCCATGCCCAGCATCTCGCGGACCAGCGAGCGCGCATCGTCCGCCGCGAAGTGGCCGATGCGCTGCAGCTGGTCGCGCACGACCTCGCTCTTCAGGCGGAGCTGCTCGGCGTAGTCGATGTGCTGCAGCTGGCACCCGCCGCACTTCCCGAAGTACCGGCAGGGCGCCTCCACGCGATGCTCCGAGGCGCGCAAGACCTGCACGGCCGTCGCCTCCAGGTAGCCGGGGTGCTCGTCGGTGATCTCGGCGACCACGCGCTCGCCCGGGACGCCGTATTCCACGAACGCGACGCGCCCGTCCGGCGCGTGTCCCACGGCGCGCCCGCCGGCGGCGAAGCCGGTGAGCTCGAGCTCGATCGGCGGCAGCGGGCGGTTCGCCTCGCGGGCGCGCTTCCCGGTGGAGCGCAGCGGCGCGGGGTCGGGCATGGAGGGCGTGGGGCGCACGATCGGTGCGCCGGAGGAGAGATCGAGGGATGTCATCCCTCGATGGTACGGGGGCGGTGGGCGCGGCGGGAAATCGCCGCCTCACCCCCGCCCGCTCCCGCACGCGGGGGAGGGGGCCAGAGGATCCGGGACCTCGCCCACGAAGTGGGAGAGGGGAGGGTGAGGGCCCCTGCGGGCGACTGCGGGCGACGGGAGGGTGAGGGTCCGCCCTCCGGCGGCTACCATCGGGCTCGTGCCGAAGGAGAACGCCGTGCCCGCTGACGCCGCCCGTACCCCCGTGCCGATCGCGGAGCTGATGCGGCAGATCGTCGCGCTGCCCTCGATCTCCTTCCGCGAGGACCACGTGGTCGCCGCGCTGCGACGCTTCGCCGACGAGCGTGGCCTCGGCTGCCGCGAGGTGGCCGGGGGCAACGTGCTGATCGAGTACCGCAACGGGCGGGGGCGCCGGCCGCTGGTGCTCGGCGCGCACACGGACCACCCCGGCTTCATCGTGGAGGCGGTGCGCGGGCAGCGGCTGACGCTGGCCTTCCGCGGCGGCCTCTCCGTCGCCTACGGCGAGGGCGAGCGTCTCCGCATTTACGGCGCCGATGGCGTGGCGCGCGGCGCCGCCACAATCACCTCGGTGCGGGCGACGAAGGCGCCGTACGCCGGGCGGCTCGCCGGCGCGACCGCGACGCTCGACGCACCCGTCAAGCCCGCGGGTCCAGGCCCGGCGGGCCGGGGATCCCGGCCTGCGTCCGTTGAAGTGGGCGACTACGCGCTGTGGGACGTCGACGAGTGCCGCATCCGCGGGCAGATCGTGCACGCGCGGCAGTGCGATGACCTCGCCGGGGCGGTATCCGTGCTGGCGGCGCTGGATCGCATGGCCGTGAGCGGCGCGCCCGGCCACGTGCTGGGCCTGTTCACGCGCGCCGAGGAGTCCGGACTGATCGGCGCGGCGGCGGTGGCGCGTGCCCATGCCCTGCCGGAGGACGCGCTGGTGGTCGCCGTCGAATGCTCCTCGATGGCCGGCGGGCGCGCCGAGCAGGGCGCGGGTCCGATCATCCGCGTCGGCGATGCGCAGCACATCTTCTCGCCCCGCGTGACGATGTGGATGACGCAGATCGCGCGCGAGCTGGCCGCCGAAGACCCGACCTTCCGCTACCAGCGGAAGCTGATGGACGCCGGCACGACCGAGGCGACGGCGTACGACCTGATGGGGTACGAGACCGGGGCGGCGTGCGTGGCGCTCGGCAACTACCACAACGCCGGGCCGCGCGGCCGCATCGCCGCGGAGACGGTGCACCTTGGCGACGTCGAGGGCCTCGCGCGTCTCTTCGAGCGCATGGCACGCGACACGCGCCGCATCGATCGCGTGCACACCGATGCCGAGCGCCGGTGGCAGCGCATCGGCCGCGAGGCAGCGGCGCGGTTGAGGGCGGGAGAGTAGGGCGTGACTAACGATGCCAATCAGCCGGGTGTCGGCGACCTTCTCCAAGGGCTCGGCTTGTTGGTGGTCACATTCGGCAGGGTGGAGATCGCATTGGTCTTGCTGGCGAACGCTCCGCGTCTGGACGAGGCGCCAGCGCATCTGGCGAAGTGGGCCGCCGATCGGCTCGCGCGTGATGTCCACGACTTGGCCCGGAATGCCTGTTTCGGCGAGGCCAGTGAAGAGATCTCGCAGCTCGTCGTTCAGCTCCGCGGTAACGGCGGGCTGATCCAGCGACGGAATCGTTATATCCACGTCTTCTGGAAGCCCACCGAAGACGGCGGGTTGAGGCGCCACGATCTCCGCCGTCTGCTCCTCGAGAACCACCCGGATGCGATCGCTGCCTTCGACGCGGAGGATCTCGCTGAGCTTATCGTCGCGGTCGGTACGGTTGGTGATCGGTTGTACGAACTAGTCGGCGCGGTATGGCCCGCCCGCGACGGAGGTGACGACTAGCAACTCCTCACTACATCTCCCCGACGGCCGGGATCATCTTCACGGCGGCGATCATCTCGCGCAGCTGAGCCTCCTCGTCCGGGTCGCGGGGGTCGATGGGCAGCGTGACCTGGGTGTTGATGCCGGAGAGCTTCTCGCGCATGCGGGCCGGGAGCTCCTCCCAGGTGCCGATGACGCAGAACTCCTCCAGCATGTCGTCGGTGATCACGCGCGCCATCTCTTCCCACTGCGCATCGCTCGAGAGGCGGCGCAGCTGCGCGGCCTCCTCGTCCCAACCGTGCGCCTTCACCACGTTCGCGTACGAGCGCGTCGAGGCGTAGAAGGCGATCTGGCGGCGCGTCCGCTCGCGCGCCTCGTCCACGTCCTGCGCCGTGCGGCCCGTCACTACGAAGCCGCCGCCGTGGATGTGCAGGTCGGCGGGGTTCTTCCCGGCCTGGCGCGCGCCCTCGTGCACCGCGGGGATCAGGACCTCGCGGATGTAGCGGAACGTGCTGAACGCGTGGATGGCGATGCCGTCGCATATCTCGCCCGCGAGGCGCGCGTTGAAGGGATTGACGGCGGAGATGATCACCGGGATGTCGGGATGCTCGATCGGCCCGGGGTTGAAGAACGGGCTCGTCAGCCGGTACTGGTAGAACTCACCCTCGTAGTTTGGCTTCGTGCCATGCTGCCACGAGTCCCAGATCGCGCGCATGCAGCCGATGTAGTCGCGCAGCCGGGGTCCCGGCGGCGCCCACGGCACGGAGAAGCGCCGCTCGTTGTGGCTCTTCACCTGCGTCCCGAGGCCGAGCACGAATCGCCCCTCGGAGTACCGCGCAAGGTCCCACGCGACGTTCGCGGTGACGTGCGGCACGCGCGGGAACGCGATCGCCACCGATGTCCCGAACGTCATGCGCCGGGTGTGCTCTGCCACCAGCAGCAGCGGCAGGAACGGGTCGTGCTGCGTCTCGCCGACGAACACGGCGTCGACGCCGATCGCCTCCAAACGGCGCGCGTCGTCCGGGATCGTGCGCAGGTCGTTCTGGATCCCGACGCCGACGCTCAGGGGCATGGTCGTTCCCTCGGTACGCATGGTTGGCACACAGGGGTTGGCACGCACGGCGGCATGCACGGTCCCGGCGTGCGCGGCCCGTCTGCGCATCACATGAAGACGAGTCCGGACAGCGCGGAGCATCGTACCAGCCGCGGCGCAGGGGACGGGGGCGCTAGGCGCGGCGCTCCAGGACGGCCCAGACCGCCTCCTCCGTGTGGGCGGCCACGCGGCCCTCCCGGAGCAGGCGGACGATCAGGCGGCTGTCGTAGCCCTCGGACACCATGCGCTCGCGCAGCGCCTCGACGCGGCCGGCGGCGCCGAGCACGACGGCGAGGACCAGCTCCCATTCGAGCGGGGTGCAGAGCACGCGCACGCCGTTCACGTCCACCCGCACCCGGGCGTCCCAGAGCGAGGGGATCTCACGCGGCGCGAGGGAATCGTAGGGCCCGTGGAAGACGGGGTCGCCAAAGACGAAGACGGGGACGCCGTGGCGCAGGAAGTGCAGCCGGTTGGCGGCGAGGTGGGCGCCCTGGCCCCAGTCGGCGGGGATGTTCAGCATGTCCCCCAGCGTGGTCAGGACCTGCTCGCTGGTCATGAACTCCAGGTTCGGGGAGTGGGCCGGGACGCCCTGCAGGCGCAGCGCGGAGGCCCCGATCAGCGCCCAGGGCGCGTCCGACGCGGCTTCCTCGATGACACGCACGAGGGGGCCCAGCACCTCCTCCTGCTCCGATTCCGGAGTCCGGCCCGGGTCTCGGGTCACTCGATGCTCCCCCTTGCTCGGGGTGGCGCGGCATGCGCCGAATCTGCGTCTGGAGGCCGGGGTGAGACCGGCCGGGCGATCATAAGGGGCTGTCCGGCTACGCGCTGCCGCTCTCCGGACACGCGCTGCCGCTCTCCGGACACGCGCTGCCGCTCTCCCGCTCGGCGGCGCGGCTGCTGGCGGGGCGTGCGAACATGTGGGCATCACCTTCCCCCAGCATCCTCCAGCGGGAGCGCCCATGCCGAAGCAGGTCGAGAACGTCGCCGCGGACGACGCCCTCACGACGATCTACCGCATCAGCCACGACGAGGGCGGCGAGGCGATCGCCGCGCGCCTCGCCGAGCGCCTCGGCATCCGTCCGGCCTCCGTGGCCGGGATGGTCGCCCGGCTGTCGCGCGACCGGCTGGTGTCCGTGGACGCGAAGAAGCGGATCTCGCTCACCCACGTGGGCATGGTGCGAGCGGAGGGGATGGTCCGCCGTCACCGCCTCGCCGAGTGCCTGCTGGTGGAGGTCCTGAAGCTGGAGTGGTGGCGCGCCTTCGAGGAGGCGCACCTGATGGAGCACTCCATCTCGGACGTCACCGAGCCGCTGATCGTCGCGACGCTGGGGAATCCGGCCCGCTCGCCCTTCGGCTACCCGATCCCCGGTGCGCCCGGTGCCGGGCCGCTCTCCTCGAGACGCCTGGCCGATCTCGCCGACGGCACGCGCTCCGTGGTGGACCGGGTGCACGAGGAGGACGAAGAGCTGCTGCGCTTCTTCGACACGGAGGGCATCCGCCCGGGAGTGCCGATCGAGATCATCGAGCGCGCTCCAAAGCGTGGCACCGTGACGGCGATCTTCGGCGAGCAGCAGGTCGTGCTGGGTACGGAGGCCGCGCGCCTCGTGTGGGTGCCGGAGTCATAGCCCGGCCCTCGACCGCGATCGTGACGCCGGCGGCTCGTGCCGCCACCCGGTGATACCATCCGCAATCGCGTGAGAGAGGACGTGCCGATGCCCGAGCCGTGGCAGCATTTCTACCAGTCGCAGCGTCTGCGGCTGGCGTACTGGGTGTGGGGCGACGCGGACAAGCCGCCTTTGCTGCTGGTGCACGGCCTGCGCGATCACTCGCGCTCGTGGGACCGGATCGCCGAGGCCTTCTGCGATCAGTACCGCGTCGTCGCGTGCGACCTCCGCGGCCACGGCAGCTCCGAGTGGACGCGCGGGTCGCACTACGAGCTGCAGGACTTCACGCTTGACCTCGTCGCGCTCATCGACCTCCTCGGGGGGCGCGTGTCGGTCGTGGCGCACTCCATGGGTGGGCGGGTGACGCTGCTCACCGCCTCCGCGTTCCCCGAGCGCTTCGAGAAGATCGTGGCGATCGAGGGCACCGGGTTGGAGCGCCCGGCACTCCCGCGCGGCCCGGAGCGGCTGCGCGAGTGGGCGCTGCACACGCGCGCTCAGGAGCGCCGCGAGCCGCGCGTGTATGCCAACTTCGCAGACGCGGTCGCGCGCGTGCAGCAGGCCAACCCGCGGCTCTCTCCCGAGACGGCGGAGCACCTGGCCCGCTGGGGCGCCCACGCGATCGATGGCGGGTTCGTCTGGAAGTACGACCCCTGGGCCTTCACGATCAGCGACCTCGGCGTGCCGATGGAGGAGTATCACCTCTACTGGCCGGCGATCACCGCGCCCGTGCTGCACATCATCGGCAGCGAGGGCGTACCGCGCCGTCGCATGCGCGGGGGCCGGCCCGTGGAATCCTACTTCCCGGACGCCCGCACCGTGCTGCTTCCCGACTCCGGTCACTGGGTGCACCACGACCAGCCTGCCGCGACGATCGCGACGATCCGCGACTTCCTCGGCGACCCGCCGATGTGCAGCCCCGGCGAGTGATGGGCTCGTGCATCTTCGCGTGCGCGACGGTGGCGACTAACCGCTGAAGCCGCGACTCTGTACGTGCGCTCACCACCCGCGCACCCCCCGGACGGGCGGTGCGCCTGTTCGCGACCAGGGGCACGCCGCGCAACCCGTGCGTGTCCGGACAGGAGTGCAATGAACATTGCCGGCCTTCCAGCTCACCCTCTCCTCGTGCATCTCGCGGTCGTCCTGGTGCCCATCGCGGCGCTGGCCTTCGTGCTCGTCATGTGGCGCGGAAGCTGGCGCCGGGCATACGGGGGGCTGATCGCCGCCGCGGCCGCGGTGGGCGCCGCCGGCGCGCTGCTGGCGGCGCAGTCCGGCGAGTCGCTGGAGCACACGCTGCGGGCCACGCAGGGCATCCGGCGGGAGCTGGGCGAGCACCCCGAGCAGGGCGACGCCGCCGAGTTCCTCGCGTTGATCTTCGGGCTTGTGGCGGTCGCGCTCTGGGCCATCGATCGCTGGGGCGCCCGCTGGTCCCTCCCGGCGTGGACCCCGGTACTGGTCTACGCGGCCGGAGTGCTCGCCGCCGCCGGCTCCACGGGCGCGATGGTGGTGGCTGGCGACTCCGGCGCGCGCCTCGTGTGGGAGACGCTGGGCACCTTCGTCACCCCGCGCTAGGACAGCCGCGGGGCGAGGCGTCCTCGCGCTCCCTGATGTTTTGCTCCGTAGATGCGATCGCACCATCGTGGTGCTCAATCGCGCACCTCGACATCCCGATACTCCCGGCGCACTGGCGAGGAGGCCACGATGAGCACGTTTGCAGAGCAGGTTGAGGCGGCGATTGCGGCGCATTCCAAGTGGAAGATGCACCTTCGGGCGGCGATCTCCACGGGGAAGAGCGACTTCCAGGTCGATACGGTGAAGAAGGACAACGCCTGTCCCTTCGGGCAGTGGCTGTACTCCGGCGGTCAGGCGGCGTTCCCGACGCGCGAGGCGTTCGAGGACATCCGCGGGCTCCACGCGAAGTTCCACGCCTCCGCGGCGCAGGTGCTGGCGCTGGCCGTCGCTGGCCGCGCTGACGAGGCGTCGAAGGCGATGGGGTTCGGGTCGGAGTTCGGCTCCGTCTCCGCGGCGCTCGTGAACGCCCTCACCAAGGCGCGGGGGGCCGCGGCGGCCTGAGCCGGCGACTGGCTGACAGCGTGCTGTCCTGAGCGCGGCGCCGGCGCCCTCGAACCGGAGGACGCCGGCGCGCCCGTGCCTGCGAGGGGTGCGAAGCAGCCAGGGTGCGCTCTGAGGTGGCGGGATCGTAGCGAGGTGGCACCTCGCCGAGTTGGTGCGATCGCACCAACTCGGCGGCCAGATGTGCCATGATGGCGGCGCTCGCGCTCCCACCGCGCCGGCTGGGTGGATCCGCCTGTGCGCATCCCTTGGATCGACGCCCCCTCGCCCCCCGCCTCCGGGCGGCGTGCGATCGCGGACGGCCTCGTCTCCGGCGCGGCATCGGTGGTGGCGGCGCTCGGCATGCGACTCGGGCTCGGCATCGCGACGATGCCCGAGCTGCTGCAGGACCGGCTGATCCAGGCCCTCCCCGGGCCGGTATTCTCGCTGCTGCTGAATCGCCTGCACTACCTCGGCAAGCCGCTGTTCTTCGCGGCGCTGCTGGTCGCGCAGGTGTTCGCCGCGGCCGCACTGGCGATGCTCATCCGCCGCACCGGACGTGCCCTGCCGGTCACCATCGGCGCCTGGCTGGTTGCGGGCGGGGTGCTGCTGCCGCTGGCGGGCCACGCGCCCTTCGACGGCAGCGCGGGCGTCGCGCTGAGCCTCGCGCTGTCGTCCACCGCATTTCTCGTCGCGCTGCTCGCGCTCTGGCGCCCCGTCGC
>JBAYVN010000087.1:0-8379 GCA_041674525.1 Dehalococcoidia bacterium
AGGGGCTGCGCCCCTTCGAGCATCCCGCGCGGATGAGCCCTGACCGGGGGACGCGATGCGCGCTTCCGCGGCTGCTGGCGCGTGACGCGGCGATGCGCGGCGCTCGCCCTTCGAGGATCACGGGATCACGTGCCCCCCGGCAGCCGGGGCGATCCGGGGCGGTGTGGGCACGTGGTGCGACGAGGGGCGGCCCACCCCTTCCCCTCCCGGCGCGGTAGGGGTGGAGAACCGAAGGGGCTGCGCCCCTTCGAGCATCTCGCGCGGATGAGCCCCTGACCGGGGGACGCGATACGCGCTTCCGCGGCTGCTGGCGGGCGTGGGCCGGGCACCGGGCGGGTGGCCTTGCGCTCTCGGCGGGAGGCGCTGCGCGCGGTGGAACCGTGCGACGTGATTCAGGACGATCGGCCGGCGGTGTGGTGGTGCGACGAGGGGCGGCCCACGCTTCCCCTCCCGGCGCGGGACGGGTGGAGAACCGAAGGGGCTGCGCCCCTTCGAGCATCTCGCGCGGATGAGCCCCTGGCCGGGGGACGCGATACGCGCTTCCGCGGCTGCTGGCGCGTGACGCGGCGATGCGCGGCGCTCGCCCTTCGAGGATCACGGGATCACGTGCCCCCCGGCAGCCGGGGCGATCCGGGGCGGCGTGGGCACGTGGTGCGACGAAGGCGGCCCACCCCCTGCCTTCCCGGCACGGGAGGGGTGGAGATCCGAAGGCGCTGCGCCGCTTCGAGCATCCCGCGCGGATGAGCCCTCGCCGGGAGACGCGAGGAGTACGTCCGGCCGCTGCGCGGATGCGGCTTCGTGCCTCCGTCACTGCGCGTGACGCGGGGGGACACGAAGAGCCCCCGCTCTTGCGGGGGCTTCGAGGTGGGGGCGGACCGGGCGCGACTAGGCGGCGGTCTGCTTCGCCTTCAGCTGGTGGGCGAGACGCGACTTGCGGCGCGCGGCGGCGTTCGGGTGGATGACGTTGCGGCGGGCGGCGCGGTCCAGCGCGGACTGCGCGGCGCGCACGAGGTCGCCGGCGGACGCGTCGCCGTGCTGGATGGCGGCTCGCGCCGCGCGTACGGCGTTGGCAGCGCGCGAACGGACGGGCTTGTTGGCCTCCGTGTGGCGCTCGGTCTGACGGACGCGCTTGCGCGCCTGGAGTGAATGGGCCATCTGAACTGTCCTCCTGAAGACGGACACGTATCGTAGAGGAGAAGCGGCGGCTGCGTCCATCCTCGGGCTCTGGGCGTGCCGAGGCCACGCCTGGTGGCTCCGAACCTCGACGGTACCCGCGGAAGCGTGCCCGCGCCGGGTTTGCCAGCCCGGCGGGCCGGGTCGATCATGGCGGCATGCCCGATCCCAAGCAACACGGCTGGATCACGCCGCCTCCGGGACCGGGAGACGGCCCGTGGATCCCGCCCGCTGTGCCCGCTGAGACGCCGGATCGGCTCCCCTCGCTGCCGCGCCCGTCCGAGATCCCCGACCCGGACCCGGATGCGCCCCACCCCCACGAGGAGCACCTGCGCGACCGGGGCCGGCTGCGGCGCTACCTGATCGGCGAACCGGCGGCCCCGAGGCGCGGCCGGCTGGGGATGCTGGCTAGTGCGGCGGGCATCGTCGCGATCGGGTTCATGCTCTCGCGCGCCCTCGGCGTGGCGCGGTCGGTGGCGATCGCCAACGCCTTCGGCACGGACCCGGAGCTCTCGGCGTACTGGGTCGCATTCCGGCTGCCGGATCTCGTGTTTCAGCTGCTGGCGGGCGCCACGCTGTCCTCGGCGTTCATCCCCACCTTCAGCCGCGTGCGCGTCGAGCGCGGCTCGCGCGAGGCGTGGCGCATGGCATCCAGCGTGCTGCACCTGGTGAGCCTCGCCACGTTCGTCGCGGCGGGGCTGGCGTTCGTCGCGGCGCCGGCGGTGGTGCCGTGGCTCGCGCCGGGGCTGGGCGAGGCGACCGGGCGGCAGGCGGAGCTCACCGCGCTGGCCGTGCAGCTGACGCGGCTGATGCTGCTGTCCCCGCTCTTCTTCGGCATCTCCGGGATGCTCACGGGCATCCTCAACGCGCGGCAGCACTTCCTGGCGCCCGCGCTCGCGCCGCTGATCTACAACCTGAGCATCATCTTCGCGGCGCTGTTCTTCGCGAAGCCGTTCGGCGTGTACGGGCTGGCGTGGGGCGTGGTCATCGGCTCCGCCGGGCACCTGCTGGTGCAGCTCCCCGCGCTCTCCAGCGTCGGCATGCGCTGGTCGCCGTCCCTCGACGTGTTCGGGGAGGGGGTGCGCGACGTGCTGGCGCTGATGGGGCCGCGCGTCGTGGGCCTGGCCGCGGCGCAGGTGAACTTCCTCGCGGTGATCTTCTTCGCCTCGTTCGTATCGGACGAGGCGATCAGCGCGATGAACTACGCGTTCCTGATGATGATGCTGCCCGTGGGCGTGATCGGGATGGCGATCTCCACGGCGGTGTTCCCCACCCTCGCGCAGCACGCCGCCGCGCGCGAGACGATGCTGCTGCGGGACGCGCTCACGCACGCGCTGCGCACGATCATGCTGCTGGCGATCCCCGCGTCCGCCGCCCTCATCCTGCTCGCCGGTCCGGCCGTGCGGGTGCTGCTGGAACGCGGGGCGTTCGACCGGCAATCGGCCGAGCTGGTGGTGAGCGCGCTGGTGGTCTACGGGGTCGGCATCTTCGCGCACAGCGGCGTCGAGATCCTCAGCCGGGGCTTCTACGCGCTCGCGGACACGCGCACGCCGGTGGGCGCCGCCGTGGTCGCGATGATCCTCAACGTCGCGCTGGCGGCGCTGCTGGTGACGCCGTTCGGGCTGCGCGGGCTGGCCGCGGCGGCCACGCTCACCGCGATCCTCGAGTTCGCGCTCCTGGTCTACGCGCTGCACGATCGGATCGGCGGCCTGAGCACGCCCGAGTTGCAGCGATCGATCCGCAGCACGCTGGCGGCCACGGCGGCGCTGGCGGCGGTGATCGTCGCCTCGAGGTTCGCGCTGGGACTCGCAGGCATCACCGGCGCCGGGACGATGGGCGCGCTCGCGATCCTGGCCGTGGCGGGCGGCGCCGGCGCCCTCGCGTTCCTCGTGGTGGCGTACCGGCTGAACCGCGCGGACTTCGAGGCGCTGCTGACCCGCCGCTAGGGAGACGGGGAGACGCCTCGGCATCGGTGTGAGGCGGGGCGGCCCACCCTGCCCCTCCCGACGCGGGAGGGGTTGAGCCTGGAAGGGGCGTCGCCCCTTCCAGCATCCCGGGAGTTCCGACATCCCCGAGCAACGGAGCAGTGCTTCACGGGGGGCACGGGCGCGGGCGAGGCCGCTCCCCGCGAGCCTGCTACACTGACACACGCCCCCACCTCTACAAGGGAGCATCGGAAAGCGGACGCGCGGTGCGTCCGCTTCTTGGCGTGTGCTCCCTCGAGGGGCGCGAAGAGGAGCCCCGAATGGCATTCAACGACCGCGAACTGACCTGCCGCGACTGCGGATCGTCGTTCGTCTTCACCTCCGGCGAGCAGGAGTTCTACGCGACCAAGGGCCTGCAGCACGACCCCGTGCGCTGCCCCTCGTGCCGCCAGACGCGCAAGCTGCTGCGTCCCGAGGACCGCGAGGAAGCGCCCACCTTCGGCGTGTACGTCTCGTGGGGCGGGCGCACGCCGCGCCAGCTGCACGTGGCGGCCTGCCACCAGTGCGGCCAGACGACCGAGGTGCCGTTCGTCCCGCGGGGCGACCGCCCGGTCTACTGCTCGAACTGCTACAACGACGTGCGCCAGAAGCAGGAGGCGCAGGAGGCGGTGGAGGCCGAGGCCGCCGCGGCCCGCATCTCCGCCGCCGCTGGCCACGCGGCCGCCGCGCTGGAGGGCGCCGGTCCCCCTCGCCCGGTGGTGCTGGACCCGGACGCCGGGAAGATCCTCTAGGCACGCGCGACGGTCACGGGCGGCCGGGGTCGCACCGGCGGCGCGTTGATCCGCGTGCGGGCCGCGACCTAGACTGGCTGGCATCCGAGACAGCAGCAGACACAGACAACAGCGACGACGGAGACAAGTAGCGCATCGGCCTGCAACTGCAGGACCGCAGAGCGAGCCCGGGACGGTGGGAGCCGGGCGCGTGCCACGAGGCGTGAAGATCCCTCCCGAGCTGCCGCCCGAACCCCCGATGACCTCGGGGCAGTAGACGCGGCCGGAGCGCCCACCGTTACCAGGGGCAGCGCGATCGAGGAGGCTCTGCTTCGGCAGATCTGGCTCCGTCGCGCGGTGAGCGGCGTCGCTCCCCACCTCGATCGGTTCGAGGGCGAGGCGCGCGCAACGCGGGTGGTACCGCGGGTGCTTTCGGTGAACGCCGAACGCCCGTCCCGCACCAGACATGGTGTGTGGACGGGCGTTTTCGTGCCCGTGGGATTGAGGCAGAGATGGCTACCGCAGCGCCGAAGTTCACCCCGGTCTCGTCCCGGGTCTCCTTCCCGGACCAGGAGCAGGAAATCCTCGCCTTCTGGAAGGAGCATGACATCTTCAAGCGCTCCGTTGAGGAGCGGCCCGCGGATCGCGTGTTCTCGTTCTTCGAGGGCCCCCCCACCGCGAATGGGAACCCGGGCATCCACCACGTGCTGGCGCGCGTGTTCAAGGACATGATCCCGCGCTACCGCACCATGCGCGGCTACCGCGTGCCGCGAAAGGGCGGCTGGGATACCCACGGGCTGCCCGTGGAGCTGGAGGTGGAGCGTGCGCTCGGGCTGACCTCGAAGCAGGAGATCGAGGCGTACGGCGTCGAGGCGTTCAACCAGCAGTGCCGAGAGTCCGTGTTCCGGTACGTATCCGAGTGGGAGCGGATGACGGACCGCATCGGCTTCTGGGTGGACATGGACGACCCGTACGTCACGTACCACGCGGGCTACGTGGAGTCGTGCTGGTGGATCTTCAAGCGGCTGTGGGACTCCGGGCTGGTGTTCCGCGACTTCCGCGTGACGCCGCACTGCCCGCGCTGCCAGACCAGCCTCTCATCGCACGAGATCGCGCAGGGGTACAAGGAGGACACCCCGGATCCCGGCGTGACGCTGCGCTTCCGGCTCCCCGCTGACGCGTCGGCGCCGCCCGAGCTGCACCTCGAGGACGGCGTGCCGACGAGCCTGCTCGCGTGGACCACGACGCCGTGGACGCTCTCCGGCAACACCGCGCTGGCGGTGCTGCCGACAGCCGAGTACGCGCTGGTGGAGCGCGAGGACGCGCACCTCGGGCGGGAGCGCATCGTTGTCGCGCGCGCGCGCGTCGAGCAGGTCGCCGGCGCGGAGGCGACCATCGTGCAGCTGCTGCCGGGCACGTCGCTCCTCGGGCTGCGGTACGAGCCGCTGTACGAGTCGGTGGCGTGGCCGGGGGTGGACCCGCTGATGTTCGTGGACGGGCGCACGCAGCGCCCGAAGCGCTTCGAGGACCTCCCGCCGCGCCACGTGATCGCCTCGGACCACGTCACCACGGACGAGGGCACGGGCGTCCTGCACGTCGCCCCCGCGTTCGGCGAGGACGACTACGCGATGGGGCGCGCGGAGGGGTTGATGTTCCTGCAACCGGTGCGCCTGGACGGCACGCTGGTGGGCGGGCCGGGGGATGGGCTCTTCGCGAAGATCGCGGACGATCCGATCACGGCCGATCTGCGAGAGCGCGGACTGCTGTTCCGATCGGAGCGCATCCGCCACACGTACCCGTTCTGCTGGCGCTGCGACACGCCCGTGCTCTACTACGCCAAGCCCTCGTGGTACATCCGCACGACCGCCGTGGCACGCAAGATGGTCCAGAACAACCGCGGCATCCACTGGGTCCCGGAGCACATCCAGGAGGGCCGCTTCGGCGAGTGGCTCGAGGGCAACATCGACTGGGCGGTCTCGCGCGAGCGGTACTGGGGGACGCCCCTGCCGCTGTGGGTGTGCGAGCTGTGCGACCACATCGAGTGCGTCGGATCGTACGAGGATCTGCTGGGGCGCGCCCTGGGCGACACGGGACAGGCGATCCGTGCGGCCGACGGGGGCATCGACCCGCACCGCCCGCACATCGACCGCGTGGAGATCGGCTGCCCGAGCTGCAACGGGACGATGCGCCGCACGCCCGAGGTGGCGGACGCGTGGTTCGACTCGGGCGCGATGCCGTACGCACAGTGGCACTACCCGTTCGAGCACGAGGACACGTTCGAGTCGCGCTTCCCGGCGGACTTCATCTGCGAGGCGGTAGACCAGACGCGCGGGTGGTTCTACACCCTGCACGCCCTCGCCACGCTGCTGAACAGCACGGAGGACGTGGACGCGGGGATCGCCTTCAAGAACGTGATCTGCCTGGGCCACATCCTGGACGGCGAGGGACAGAAGATGTCCAAGTCGCGAGGGAACGTGATGGACCCGTGGAGCGTGCTGGATCAGCACGGCGCGGACGCCATCCGCTGGTACATGTACACCGCGTCGCCCCCGGGTAACTCGCGACGCTTCTCCGCGGACCTCGTCGCCGAGACGTCGAGGCGGTTCCTGTCGACGCTGTGGAACACGTACTCGTTCTTCGTGACGTACGCGAACACGGCGGACTTCGACCCGCGCGCGCGCATCGATGACGCGGCGCGCACCGAGCTCGATCGCTGGATCCGCAGCGAGCTGCACCAGACCGTGCAGCGCGTGACGGATGCGCTGGAGGCGTACGAGCCCGCCGAGGCAGCCCGCCCGATCGAGGCGTTCGTGGATCAGCTGTCGAACTGGTACGTGCGCCGCTCCCGCCGCCGCTTCTGGCGGTCGGGCGAGGGCGCCGATTCGCAGGCTGCGTTCGCGACGCTGTACGAGTGCCTGGTGACCGTGGCGAAGCTACTCGCGCCGTTCACGCCGTTCGTCGCGGAGACGATCTACCAGAACCTGGTCGCCGGACGCGTGGGCGGGGCGCAAGACTCCGTGCACCTTGACGCCTGGCCCGAGGTGGACGGGGACACGATCGACGAGTCGCTCTCGGACGACATCGCGCTGGTGCAGCGCATGGTGTCGCTCGGGCGGGGGGCGCGGGCGAAGGCGCAGACGCGCGTGCGCCAGCCGCTGGCCTCCGCCGTGCTGGTGCCGCGCAACGACGCCGAGCGCCGGGCGCTGGAGCGCCTCGCCGCGCAGATCGCGGAGGAGCTGAACGTGAAGCGCGTGGAGGCGCTGACCGACCCCGGCGACCGCCTGACGTACACCCTGCGCCCCAATCTCCCGGTCCTCGGACCGAAGTTCGGGGCGCAGGTGGGCGCGGTGCGGGGGGCGCTGCAGCAGGCAGCCCCTGCCGCGATCGTGGCCGCGATGCGCGCGGGCAACCCGATCGAGGTCGGGGGCTTCACGCTGGCGCCGACCGACATCCTCGTCACCGTGGAGGCGTCCGCGGGGTGGGCTGCGCAGGAGGAGTCCGGTTACGCCGTCCTGGTCGACACGACCCTGACGCCCGATCTGCTCGCCGAGGGGACGGCGCGCGAGATCGTGCGCCGTCTGCAGGATCTGCGCCGCGACGCAGGCCTCGACGTCTCGGATCGCATTCGCGTCACCTACCGCGCCGGGGAGCCGGTGCGCTCCGTGATGTCCTCGCACGGCGCGATGATCGCGGAGGAGGTGCTGGCGCTGAGCTTCGACGCCTCGGAGGCGCCGGAGGGCGACGCACGCGTCGAGGCCGACATCGACGGTGTGGCGGTGATGTTCGCGCTGCGGAAGGTGTAGCCCCCCGCGCCCGCGAGCGCGGGGGGCTACTCGCTGCGGCCTGGGTGCTCTCGGCGGGCCTGCTCGTCCATCGGCTCCTGGTTGCCGGCGAGCACCAGGCCCCGCAGCAGCGACAGTGCAGACTGGCGCCAGTCGCCCCCCTCGGTGTCCCAACCGTGGCGTGGCTCGCCATGGAGCACGTGCGGCACCTCGGCGGCCACTTCGCCACCGAAGATGGCGATGTTCGCCGAGAGGAAGACCCAGAACAGGAGGACGATCACCGACCCCACGGAGCCGTAGATCACATCGAATGAGGCGAAGTGCTCCAGGTAGTATGCGAAGCCGACCTTCAGCGCCTCGAACGCCACCGCCGCAAGGAGCGCGCCGGGCCAGATGTACCGGAGCCGCGGGTGCGGATTGGGGAGCAGCCAGTAGGTGAAGGCGAACGCGGTGAAGGAAAGGGCGAATGGGATGGCCACCGCACCCGCGTTCCAGAAGAACGAGAACGAGATCGGGCTGGAAACCAGGCCCAGCGCGCGGCCGAACTCGGCCTGCGCCAGCCGCCACGCCGTGGTCAGGACGATGCCTCCGACCAGGGGCAGGCCGATGATCGGCACCAGCATGTAGTCGACGAGCTTGTCGCGGAGCAGCGGACGGGTCACCTGCACCTCGAACACCACGTTCAACGAGGAGCGCAGGGCGGACGAGAGCGCTCCCGCGGACCACAAC
>JBAYVN010000088.1:0-8361 GCA_041674525.1 Dehalococcoidia bacterium
TCCGGCGAGACCTTCGAGCTGCTCGAGGTGCTCGTGAACTGCGAGCAGAACTCGCTCGTCTACCGCGTTCGCCCGAATCGCGGCGGCATCTGCCACACGAAGAACCGGAAGGGCGAGCCGCGCAACTGCTACTACCGCGCGCTCAACCTCGAGACCGGCCGGCTGGAGAACCGCGATCCGTAGCCGCTAGACGCCCGCCGCCTGCACCGGGCGCACCGGGACGCCGCGCGCCGCCAGGTACTCCTTGAGGTCCGGGATGGTGTACGTCCCGAAGTGGAAGATCGAGGCGGCGAGCACGGCGTCCGCGCCCCCCTCGGTCAGCGCGTCGTACAGATGCTCGGGCTTGCCCGCGCCGCCCGAGGCGATGATCGGCACCTGCACGGCCTCGCGCACCGCGCGCAGCAGCGCCAGGTCGTAGCCGCCCTGGTGGCCATCGGTGTCCATGGAGGTGACCAGCAGCTCGCCGGCGCCGCGCTCCGAGGCCTCCCGCGCCCACGCGATGGCGTCGCGGCCGGTGGCGGTACGACCGCCGTGCGTGTACACCTCCCAGCGCCCCGGTGGGGTGCGGCGCACGTCGATGGCGACGACGATGCACTGCGACCCGAAGCCATGCGCCCCCTCGCCGATCAGCTCGGGCCGCTCGACGGCGGCCGTGTTGATCGACACCTTGTCCGCACCGGACTCCAGCATCAGGCGTACGTCCCCCGCCTGCCGCACTCCCCCGCCCACGGTGAGCGGGATGAAGACCTGGTCCGCGGTCCGCTGGATCACGTCGTACACGCTCGTCCGCGCATCGGACGACGCGGTGATGTCGAGGAAGACGAGCTCGTCCGCTCCCGCGGCGTCGTACTTGCGCGCCAGGTCCACCGGGTCGCCCGCGTCGCGCAACTCGACGAACGAGACGCCCTTCACCACGCGCCCGTGGTCCACGTCGAAGCAGGGGATGATGCGCTTCGTCAACATGTCAGGCACCCGCTCCCTGCACGGCCGCGAGCGCCTCGGCCAGGTCGATGTCGCCCGTGTAGAGCGCGCGCCCGATGATCGCCGCCTCCACGCCGCACTCACCCAGGCGGTGCACGTCCTGCACGGAGCCCACGCCCCCCGCCGCGATCACCGCGATGTCGATCGCCCGCGTCACCCGCTCGTACATCGCGAAGTTCGGGCCGTCCGTCACGCCGTCACGCGCAATGTCCGTGTAGACAACGCGCCGTACGCCGCAGTCACGCAGCTCCTCGATGAATGCGACCGCATCGAGGTCCGTGGCTTCGGTCCACCCCTGCAGCGCGACACGACCATCGCGCGCGTCGACGGAGACGATCAGCCGGTCGCCGGCGAACGCGATCGCCTCGCGCAGCAGCTCCGGGTCCTTCACCGCGGCCGTGCCGATGACCACGCGATCGACGCCCGCTCCCAGCGTGGCATGGATCGTCGCCATCGAGCGGATGCCGCCGCCCGTCTGCACCGGCACCTCCACCGCCGCCGCGATCCCGCGCACGATCGCCGCGTTCGCCTGCTGGCCGTCGCGCGCACCATCGAGGTCGACGACGTGGACGCGCCGCGCGCCCATCGAGACCCACCGACGGGCCATGGCGATCGGGTCCTCGCCGAACACGGTCTCGCGCGCGTAGTCGCCCTGCGCCAGCCGCACGCAGCGCCCACCTCGGATGTCGACCGCCGGGATCACCTCCATCGCGCCCCCGGTCACAGCGACGCCGGCAGCGCGGGCGCGATGGATCCGCGCTCACGTGCGAGGCGCAGGAAGTTGGCGTAGAGGCGCAGCCCCGCCGTGCCGGACTTCTCGGGGTGGAACTGCGTGGCGATCACGTTCTCGCGCCCCACCACCGCGGGGAAGCGCACGCCGAGGTACTCCGTCTCTCCGATCACCACCGCCTCGTCCGCGGGGGCGGGGTGGTACGAGTGCACGAAGTAGAAGAACGAGTCCTGCGCGATGCCCTCGAACACCGGGTGCACGCTCGCGCCCGACGCGCGCAGGCGCACCGTGTTCCACCCCATGTGCGGCACCGTCATCCCCTGCGGGAAGCGCACGATGCGCCCCGCGAGCACGCCGAGGCACGGGTGCTCGCCCTCCTCCTCGGAGACGTCGAAGAGCGCCTGCATCCCCATGCACACGCCGAGGAACGGCCGCCCGGAGGCGATGTAGTCGCGGATCGGGCCGTCCAGGCCGCCCTCGCGGAGGTTCTTCATCGTGTCGGCGGCGGCGCCCACGCCAGGAAGGATGAGCGCCCGCGCGCCCTCGATCGCCGAGGGGATGGCGGTCACTTCGGCCTCGACCCCCGCGTGGGCGACGGCGCGCGCCACGCTGCGCAGGTTGCCTGCGCCGTAGTCGACGATCACCACGTCCGCCATGACGGCACTCCGGGGGCTCTGCGTGTAGGGCTGAGCTTCCAGTGTACCGCCCGTCCCCCCCGCGCGCCCCCCGGCCCGCGCGCGATCCCGCCCCGGTGGCGCGGTATCCTCGACCGATGACGAGCGAACCAGCGGCGGAGCAGCGCATCCTGGAAGACGCCCGCGCGCGCGTCGAGGAACTGCGCGCGCAGATCCGCCACCACGACTATCGCTACTACACCCTCCAGCAGCCCGAGATCGGCGACACGCAGTACGACCTGCTCTTCCGCGAGCTGCGGGAGTTCGAGGAGCGCTTCCCGGAGCTCGTCAGCCCGGACTCGCCCACGCAGCGCGTGGCCGGCGAGGCCGCCGCGGGCTTCGCCAGCGTCGTCCATCGCGAGCCCATGCTCTCGCTCGACAACGTCTTCAACGCCGCTGAGCTGACCGCCTGGCACGCGCGCGCCGTACGCCGCATCGAGCGCGAGGATCTGCGCTTCGTGTGCGAGCCGAAGATCGACGGACTGGCGATCTCGCTGGTGTACGAGGGTGGGCGCTTCGTGCAGGGCGCCACGCGCGGTGACGGCTTCCGCGGCGAGGACATCACTGCGAACCTGCGCACCCTGCGCTCGATCCCCCTCGTGCTGAACGCCCCGCCCGCCTCACTCCCGGGCGCCTTCGAGGTGCGCGGCGAGGTCTACATGTCCAAGGCGGAGTTCGCGCGCCTGAACGAGGAGCGCCGCGTCGCGGGCGAGCAGCTCTACATGAACCCGCGCAACACCGCGGCCGGCTCGCTGCGGCAGCTCGACGCGCGCATCACCGCCTCGCGGCGCCTCGATCTCTTCGTCTACCAGCTCGGCTGGGTCGAGGGCGATCGCCCTGTCGCCTCGCACTCCGAGGCGATGCGCTGGCTCGCATCGCTCGGCCTGCCCACGAACCCGCTCGCCGAGTCGTTCGGCAGCATCGAGGAGGTCGCGCGCTTCTGTGAGCGCTGGGTGGAGCGCCGCGACGCGCTGGACTACGAGATCGACGGCGTCGTCGTGAAGGTGGACGACTTCGCGCTCCAACGCGCCCTCGGTGTCGTCGGACGCGAACCTCGATGGGCAATCGCGTGGAAGTTCCCGGCGGAGCAGGCCGTGACCCGGCTGCGAACGATCGCCGTCTCCGTGGGCCGCACCGGCGTCCTCACGCCGTTCGCGGAGCTGGAGCCCGTGTTCGTCGGCGGCGCGAACGTGAGCATGGCGACGCTGCACAACGCCGATCACATCCGTTCGCTGGACGTCCGCGCGGGGGACGACGTCATCGTGCAGCGTGCCGGGGACGTCATCCCGCAGGTCGTCGCGCCGGTGCTGTCCAGGCGCGAGGGACGCGAGACGGAGCTCGTGCCGTTCGAGATGCCCTCGACGTGTCCGATGTGCGGCGCCGAGGTGCGTCACGGCGAGGACGAGGCGGCGTATTACTGCACGAACCGGGCGTGCCCCGCACAGCTCGCGCGGCAGGTCGAGCACTTCGCATCGCGTGGCGCGATGGACATCGAGGGGCTGGGCGAGGAGATGGCGCGCCTGCTGGTCGTCGAGGGCTTCATCGACAGCATCGCCGACCTCTACACGCTCGCTGACACGAAGAGCGCAGCCCTTGCCGCGATCAAGGGCCTCGGCGGTGGCAAACGGCGCAACGGCGAGCCGCCCGCGCCCGGCAAGAAGCTCGATGCGCTGTTCAAGAACATCGAGGGCAGCAAGCAGCAGCCGCTGTCGAGGCTCCTCGTGGGGCTCACGATCCGGCACGTCGGCACCGAGACGGCGCGTGCGCTCGCGCGTCACTTCGGCACGATGGACGCGCTGCGGACCGCGACGCTGGAGGAGCTGCAGGCGGTCAGCGACATCGGGCCCGTCGTCGCGGAGTCGGTCTTCGAGTTCATGCGCGACCCGGACAACGCCGCGCTGATCGATCGCCTGCGCGACTTCGGCCTGCGCATGCACGAGGACAGCACTGCACGAGGCGGACCGCTGCAGGGCCTGAGCATTGTCGTCACCGGCTCCCTCGACCGCTGGTCGCGCAACCAGGTGGAGGAGCTGATCACGCGGCTCGGCGGGAAGGTCAGCGGGGCGGTCAGCAGGGCGACGTCGTTCGTCGTGGCGGGCGAGGGCGGCGGCAGCAAGCGCGCGCGCGCCGAGGCGCTCGGCGTCGAGATCATCGACGAGGCGGGGTTCATCCAGCGCCTCCGCGACCTCGGCTGGTCCGAAGTCTCGGCATAGTTCCCACCGCAGAGCGCGCGGTGATGTGCTGGCCCTGATCGCGCGCTACCCTGCGCGGGGTCACCAGCATCGAGGAGTCCCTATGGCCACCGCCGCCCCGACCGACGTCCAGCGCTACCGCCGCTACCTCGACGAGGAGGTCGATGGGCTCTTCATCTACCAGCAGCTCGCCGAGATCGAGACGGAGCCGCAGCTCAAGGACGTCTATCGCCGCCTGGCGCAGGCGGAGACGCGGCACCTGGAGCTCTGGCGCGAGCAGCTCCGCAATGCGGGTGTGGACGACACGCCGGGTCGGCCGTCGCGGCGCGCGCGGTTCCTGATGTGGATCGCGCGCAGGGGCGGCACGGACCTGGTGCTCCCCGTCATCAAGGCGTTCGAGAACGGCGCCACGGACATGTACGCGGGCGACGTGATCGCCGAGGCCGCGAAGCTCCCCGAAGACGAGGCGTCGCACTCGCGCATCTTCGATGCGCTCTCCCGGCAGGGCGGCGTGCACGGCTCGGTGATCGGGCGCATCGAATCGCGCCACCGCGCGCTCGGCGGCGGCAACGCGCTGCGCGCCGCCGTGCTCGGCGCGAACGACGGTCTGGTGTCGAACCTCGCGCTGGTGGCAGGCTTCGCGGGCGCGGCGCCCGGGCAGGGCGCGATCATCCTCGCCGGTGTCGCGGGCCTGCTCGCGGGCGCATCGTCGATGGCCCTCGGCGAGTGGATCTCGGTCACCTCGTCACGCGAGGCCGCCGAGGCGCAGATCGCCGCCGAGCGCGAGGAGCTGCGGCTCGACCCCGCAGCCGAGGAGGAGGAGCTTGCCCTGATTTACCAGGCGAAGGGCCTCCCGCGCGGCGAGGCGGAGCGTCTCGCGAAGCACATCATCTCGGACACCGAACATGCGCTCAGCACCCTGTCGCGCGAGGAGCTCGGCATCGTGCCGGAGGAGCTCGGCTCACCGTGGATCGCGGCACTCGCCTCCTTCGTGCTGTTCGCGATGGGCGCGATCATCCCCGTGATTCCCTTCTTCTTCGGCGCCGGCGCCCCGTACATCGCGCTCAGCGCCGCGATGTCAGCCGCCGGGCTGTTCGTCGTCGGCGCGGGCATCACGCTGCTGACGGGACGGAACATGGCGTACGGCGGCGTGCGCCAGCTGACCCTGGGCCTGCTCGCCGCGGTGCTGACCTTTGGCATCGGCACGCTCATCGGCAACGTCACGGGCATCTAGCGAGGCGGCGACTCATCCGCGCCGGCGTCCGAGGCAGCCTCGGAGCCAGGTCGGCCCCTCAGTACCTCATGTACGATGCGTCGATTAGGCCAAACCGGCACATGGGGTTGCGGAGGCGGGCGTTTGCCTCGGAGCGCCGGCCGCTGCTAGACTCTGCCCGGCGACCCCGCGGGGCCGCAGCAACGCCGCCCTCTCCCCAACAGGGCCCGTGACCACTTGATCAATCCGCTCTCTTCCTTCCTGGGAATGTTCTCCCACGACATCGGCATCGACCTCGGCACCGCCAACACCCTGGTCAGCGTGCGCGGTCGCGGCATCGTCATCGACGAGCCGTCCGTGGTAGCGATCGACCGCGTGTCGAAGCGCGTGCTGGCGATCGGTGCCGAGGCGAAGCGCATGGTCGGGCGCACACCCTCGACCATCGTCGCCGTGCGCCCGCTGCGCGACGGCGTGATCTCCGACTTCTCGACGACGGAGAAGATGCTGCAGTACTTCATCCGCTCCGTGAACGAGCGCTTCGGACTGGGCATCCCCCGGCCGCGCGTCGTCGTCGGCATCCCCTCCGGGGCGACCGAGGTGGAGAAGCGCGCCGTGCACGACGCGGCGATGGCCGCGGGCGCGCGCTCCGCGTACCTGATCGAGGAGCCGATGGCCGCCGCGATCGGCTCCGGCCTGCCGGTCATGGACGCTGCCGGGTCAATGTGCGTGGACATCGGCGGCGGCACCACGGAGGTCGCGGTGATCGCGCTGGGCGGCATCGTGCGATCGCAGTCGGTGCGCGCCGCGGGCGACGCCATGGACCAGGCGATCGTGGACTACGCGCGGCAGGTCCACAACACGCTGATCGGCGAGCGCACCGCCGAGCAGATCAAGATCGACGCCGGGTCCGCGTTCCCGCTGGACGAGGAGTGGACCGTCGATCTGCGCGGTCGTGACCTGGCCACCGGGCTGCCGAAGACGATCGAGATCTCCACCGTGGAGCTGCGGGACGCCCTGTCCGCGGTCACCGGCGAGATCGTGCGCACCGTGCGCGCCACCATTGAGACGACGCCCCCGGAGCTCGTGGCCGACCTCATGCTCCACGGCATCGCGATGACCGGCGGCGGATCGCTGCTGCGCGGCCTCGACCGCCGCGTGGCGACCGAGACGCGCTTCCCGGTGTACGTGACCGAAGACCCGCTGCGCACCGTGGTGCGCGGCTGCGCCGAGGCCCTGGAAGAGGCCGAGACGTTGCAGAAGGTGCAGGCCGCCGTGGCCAGCCGTCGTCCACCCCGCTAGCGAGGCGGACGAAGCCTCGTCGTGGCCGGGCCAGCGGCCACGACGAACTCCCCTCCCACAGCCGTCGATCACCACGGTGATGCGGCAGCAGCGCCGAGCCGAGCCGGGCCCACCCGGTAACTCGCGGTGCGGAGGAGGACACGCGTGGTCATCGTCCGGCAGGCCGCGTGGCTCTCCGCCCTGCTCCTCGTGGCGATCCTCCTACTCGCCCTGTCGCCGCTTCCGCAGGCCGCGCGCGCCGAGGGTATGCTGGCCGGCGTCGTCTCACCGGCGGCGGGAGCGCTCCGCGCCGCCCTGCGCCCGGTCGCGGACGTCCTGCTCCACGCGGGCCAGCTCGAGCAACTTGCCGCCGAGAACGCGGACCTGCGGCGCGCGCTCGGCCGCTCCGAGGCGGACCTGGCCGCCCTGCGCGAGGAGCGCACGCGCGTCCAGCAGGCGGCGGCGCTGGAGGCGGCCGCCGGCGACGGCCAGTTCGTCACGGCCGGCGTGCTCGCGCGCGATCCCGCCCCGGCCCGGCAGTTCCTGTTGATCGACCGCGGCTCGCTGTACGGCGTGCGCCCCGGCCAGCCGGTGCTCGGCGCCGGGGCCACCCTCGCCGGCATCGTGGTGCAGGTCGACGACCAGCGCGCCCGCGTCCGCCTGCTCACCGACCGTGAGTCCGCGGTGTCGACCATCCTGCAGGCCTCGCGGACCCCGGGAGCGCTGACCGGCACCGGGGACGGGCTGCGACTCGACTTCGTCGCGCGCGGCTCCCCGGTGGCCCCGGGCGACGTTGTGCTGACCTCGGCGCTCGGCGGGCTCCTGCCCCCCGGATTGCTGGTCGGGAAGGTCACGGGCGTCCGCTCCGCGCCGCAGGATCTCAACGAGACGATCACCGTAGAGCCCCTCGCCGACCTCGGGCGGCTCGAGGAGGTGCTCGTGTTGACCGGGTTCACGCCCGGCGCCGAGCTTCCGCTCTCCCCCGCGCCGACGGACGGTGAGCGATGATCCCACTGACGATCGGCGCGCTCGCCGTGCTTGCCGCGATCATGCAGATCGGCGCCGTGCCCGCCGCCTTTGCCGAGCCGCTCGCGGGCCCCGTGCTCCCCGTCGCGCTCCTCGCCGGCTGGGCCGCGGTCCGCCGACCGCGCGAGGTCTGGCCGGTGCCGCTGGCCGCCGCCGCCGTGCTCGGCGTGGTGTCCGAGGGCCGCGTGGGCATCTTCGCGCTCGCCCTGCTGCCCGGGCTCGCGCTGGTCACGCTGGTCCGCCTCCGCGAGCGCCGCGGCGAGGCCA
>JBAYVN010000089.1:0-7760 GCA_041674525.1 Dehalococcoidia bacterium
CCGCCGATCTCCGCCGGGATCACGCGCAGCATGCTCACCGGGAGGTTGAGCGTGCGCGCGACGTTGCCGCGGATGCCGAAGGCGCCCTGCGTGCTGGTCCAGATCGTGACCTTGCCGTCCTGGCTCCACACGGCTGTTGCGTTGTGCGGCTCGATGTAGCCCTGGTGCACCATCGCGGTCTCGTACGTCCGCTCCATGATCACGTCGGCGTCCGCGAATCCCTGGTCGAGGTCGCCGAACCCGAGGTTGATCGTGCGCGCGATGTTGGAGGCGTGCCCATCGACCGGCTCGAACAGGCCGGGGACCAGCGCCTCCTTGCCGTCGTCGTGCAGGATCGGCGCGTCCGGGCGCAGCGCGTCATCGATCGTCACGACCGCCGGCAGCACCTCGTACTCGATGTCGATCAGTTCGAGGGCGTCCTCGGCGATGTGGTGGTTGAGGGCGGCGACCGCCGCGATCGGGTGACCGCGGAACAGCACCTTGCGGCGGGCCAGGATGCGCTCCGAGTCCCACGCCGTCGGCATCGGGCCGCGCACCGTCTCCATCACCTGCTCGTGCGGCTCGGGCAGGTCATCGAAGGTGACCACGGCCATGACACCCGGCAGCGCGAGGGCGCGCGAGATGTCGATGCGCTTGATGATGGCGTGCGCATGCGGGCTGCGCTTCACGCGCCCCTGCAGCAGCCCTGGCAGCCGCACGTCCGCGCCGTAGGTCGCTCGGCCGGTGACCTTGTCCACGCCGTCCGGGCGGATCGGGCGAGTCCCGATGACGCGAGGCTCCTCGGTCATGGTCATGGATGGCCACCTTTCTCGAACGTGCTGCGGAGGCGTCATGGTACAACGCCCGCCCGAGGCGGCGCGTTACCCTTCGGCGATGCGCCCGTCCCTCGTCGCGATCGCCATCTTGCTCCTGGTGCCGCTCGCCACGGCATGCGCCGCCCCCGGCGTTCGCCTCGTCCCGGCCCTCGACGGCGCGACCTTCGATCGGCCGGTCGAGGTGGGCGCGTATCCGGACGGTCGTACCTTCGTCGCGGAGCAGGGCGGCACGATCTGGCTCGTCGACGGCGCCGGCGCGACGGCCTCGCTCCTCGACCTGACCGCGCTCGTGGACGACGACCAGGGTGAAGGACTGCTCTCGGTCGCACTCGACCCCGACTTCGATGCGAACGGCCACCTGTGGGCGTGGTACTTCGCGGCCGGCGAACCGCCGCGCGCCACGCTCGCCCGCTTCGAGATCGTCGAGGGCCAGGCCGACCCAGGGAGCGCGCTCATCGTGCTGGAGGCGCTGCAGCCCGGCTACAACCAGAACGGCGGCGCGATCCGCTTCGGGCCGGATGGGATGCTCTACCTCTCCATCGGAGACGGCAGCGCCTCCCTCGACCCGTTCGAGCAGGGGCAGGACACGACCACCCTCCTCGCGACGGTGATCCGCATCGACGTCAGCGCCAGCAGCGCAACGAACCCGTACGCCGTGCCTGCCGACAACCCATTCGTCGGCAGCGACGGCGTGCTGCCGGAGATCTTCGCGTACGGCTTCCGTAACCCGTTCCGCATGGACATCGACCCCGAGTCCGGCGAGGTCTGGCTCGGGGATGTCGGCGCCTCCTCCACCGAGGAGGTGAACCGCGTCGTCGCCGGCGGGAACTACGGCTGGAGCATCCTGGAGGGCACACGCTGTCTCGACACGGGCGACTGCGACACGAGCGGGCTGGTGCCGCCGGTCGCGACCTACCAGCACACCGAGGATTCGTGCGCCGTGATCGGCGGCATCGTCTATCGCGGCGACGCGCTCGACCACCTGCGCGGTCACTACCTCTTCGCTGACTTCTGCAGCGGCCAGGTCTTCGCGCTCGATACCGATGAGGACGTCGCGACCCCCGAGGTGATCGCGACGCTGAAGGGCGCACCGGTGACCTTCGGGCGGGACGCTGACGGGGAGGTGCTGATCGCGGACTACGCGGACGGCGGCATCTACCGGCTGGAGGCGGAGTGACGCGCTACTTGCGCCGCCCGAGGAAGACAACGTGCTTGCGGCCCTTCGAGCCGTGCGCCGCGACCGGGTGGGTGGAGGGCGCGTAGCCCGCGGCGCGCAGGCGGCCTTCGAAGGTACGGTCGTGGCCCACGGACCATACCGCCAGCGCGCCGCCCGGGCGCAGCGCCCGGTAGCAGGCCGCGAGGCCGGCCGGGGTGTAGAGCCAGCCATTGCCGCGCTGCGTGAGCGCGTCCGGCCCGTTGTCCACGTCCAGCAGGATGGCGTCGAAGCGCCCATTGTTGTCGCGGATGATCTGCGCCACGTCGCCCTGGATCACCTCGGTGCGAGGGTCATCCAGCGGGTTCCCCGCGAGCGGGCCGAGGGGGCCGCGGTTCCACTCGATCACCTCGGGGACGAGCTCCCCGACCACGGCGGTGGCGCGCGCCGGCAGCAGCGCGAGCACGGCGGCGAGCGTGTACCCCATGCCGAGCCCACCGATGAGGACGCGCGCGCCCTCCTGGGGATTCGGGCAGGCGAGCGCCATCATCGCGTCCTCGGAGCCGTGGGCGCGGCTCATCATGAGGTCGTAGCCCTCGGCACGGATCACGTAGTCGCCGTCGTGACGGCGCAGCTCCAGGCGGCTGCCGTCCGGCGTGATCGCAGTGCCCAGCATTTCCCACGGCTTCATGCTTCCACCGTACCCCCGAGCGCGCCTACGCGACGGCGGTATCGTGACGGAGACGGCCCTGGTACGACGTGAGGAGGCGACGATGGCGATCGAGCGGATCAACCCGGCGGGCATCAACACCCCGGTCGGTTACACCCACGTGGTGAAGGCAACCGGCGGCACCACGGTCTACATCGCGGGGCAGGTCGCGGCTGACGCCAGCGGGAACGTGGTCGGCGTCGGCGACCTCGCGGCGCAGACGCGACAGGTGCTGACGAACCTGCAGAGGGCGCTGGCCGCTGCCGGCGGTGGCTTCGGCGACGTCGTGAAGATGACCACGTTCATCGTGAACTACACGCCGGAGATGCGGGCGGCCTACCGCACCGTCCGAGGCGAGTTCATCACCGGCGATCCGCCCGCCAGCACGCTCGTGGGCGTGCAGGCGCTGGCGGCGCCGGACTACCTCATCGAGATCGAGGCGATCGCGGTGATCGGCGCCTAGACAAAGTCGAAGCGGAGGCCCTGCTCCTTCGCGACGGTGCCGAACCACTCGACCACCTCGGTGTGGTACGGGATGCCCTCGGCGAGGCGACGCGGCACCTCTTCCGCCTCCAGCAGGCCGGGGTAGACGACGCGGTCGACGCCGGGCGCGGTGGGCGTCTCCAGCATGCCGCGCAGGAACGCATCCATGTCGCGCTTGAACTGCGGCACGTCCACGAACGCGTCGATGCGATACGCGAGCATATGGAAGCCCGGCACCAGCGCCAGGAAGCCGGGCCCCAGGCCGGTGAGCGTGCTGCACATGATGTCGACCACCGAGGCGAGGCCGTAGCCCTTGTGTGAGCCCTGCTCGCGCGTGCCGCCCAGCGGCAACAGCATCCACGTGTCGGGGACGGGCACGCGCTCCATGATCGGCGAACCATCCGCCGCCGCGATCCAGCCCGGCTCCACCATCGCGCCGACGCGTTTCGCCAGCCGCATCTTGTTCTGCGCGACCTGGGAGGTGCCCATGTCCAGCACGAACGGCGGCATCTCCCCGGCTGGCGCCGCCCACGCCAGCGGGTTCGTCCCCAGCCGCGTGACGGCCCCGCCCGTGGGCAGCACGGACGGCGGCCCGCTCGATGACATCGCCACGCCGATCATGTCGTGCGGCAGCGCCCGCATCGCGTGGTAGCCGGAACCACCCATGTGGCCCACGTTGAACACGCACACCGCGCCAAGCCCGGTCTCCTGCGCCTTCGCGATCGCCACGTCCATCGCCCTCGGCGCCACGTGAACGCCGAGGCCCCCGCCACCATCGATCACCGCGGTCGTGGCGGTTTCGCGCGTGATCGTGAAGCCGGGGCGCGGGTTCAGCGTGCCGGCGCGGTAGCCGGCCACGTAGGTGCGCAGCATGTTGGAGACGCCATGCGACTCCACGCCGCGGAGGTCGTTCGTGATCAGCACGTCCGCCGCCAGCGCGGCATCCTCCTCCGACAGCCCGACGCTCTCGAAGATCTGCTCCGTCGCACGCCGCGCCTGCTCGACCGGGACGTAGACGCGATCCTGCTCCGGGACCTTGAAGCGCTCGAGCATGGCGTCGCCTCCGAGGGCTACAGGACGGGCGAGGAACCGCCGTCGATGTTGATCGCGGTACCGGTGAGGTAACTCGCGCGCGCGGACGCCAGGAAGCAGATCACGTCGCCCGCCTCGGCCGCCTCGCCCACGCGGCCGACCGGGACGTTCCGTCCCATCCCCGCGTAGAACTCGTCGAGCGTCCGGGAGGGGTTCCGCTCCTGCTCGCGCTCGTAGCGGCGCTCGTGCTGGCCGCTCTTGATCAGGCCGATGCAGACGGAGTTCACCAGGATGCCGTCCGCGGCGTAGTCCTTCGAGAGCGCCTTCGTCAGCGCGAGCCCCGCCGCACGTGCGAGCGAGGTCGGCAGCGAGTTCGCACCGGGCGCCTTCCCGCCGGGGGTGGTGACGTTGATGATGCGCCCGCCGCCGGCCGCCTTCATGTGCGGCAACACCGCCCGCGCGCAGTAGATCGCGCCGTACAGCTTCAGCCCCAGGTCGCCGTCCCAGGTCGCGTCCGCGACGTCCTCGAACCGCGCGGCCGCCGAGGTGCCGGCGTTGTTCACGAGGATGTCGACGGTCCCCCAGTGCTCCACGACCTGCGCCACCATCGCCTGCACCTGCGCCTCGTCGCGCGCGTCGCACGGGACGCCGATCACCTCGCCACCGGTCGCGGCGCGGATCTCCGCGGCCGCCGCTTCGAGCACATCGGGCCGGCGCGCTGCGATAGCGACGCGTGCCCCCTCGCGTGCGAGCGACAGCGCAGCCGCCTTGCCGATGCCCTCGCTGCCGCCGGTGATGATCGCCACGCGCCCCGTGAGTCCCAGGTCCATCGTCCACCCCTCGTGTCGTCGTTGCAGGCGCGCATCATACGAGGCGGTACGGGGAGGGGATCGCCGGGCATTCTGCGCGTCTACACTCCCCGCGTTCGACAAGAAGGGGGAGTACATGCCGACCTATCAACGCGGGGACGCCTCGCTCTACTACGAAGATGCGGGAGGCGACCGCTTCCCGCTGCTCCTGATCGCGCCCGGCGGGATGAACTCCGCCATTACGTTCTGGAGCCGAATGCCGTTCAACCCGATCGAGGCGTTCCGCGACGACTTCCGCGTCATCGCCATGGACCAGCGCAACTGCGGCCAGTCCACCGGTCCGCTCGACACCCAGGATCCGTGGACGTCATATGTCGACGACCAGCTGGGGCTCCTCGATCACCTCGGGATCGACCGGTACGTCGCGCTCGGCTGCTGCATCGGCTGCTCGTACCTGTTGAAGCAGGCCGAGCGCCAGCCGGGGCGGATGGTGGCGGGCGTCCTCGAACAGCCGATCGGCCTCGTCGAGACGAACACGCAGGTGTTCCAGGACAACATCTGGAAGCCCTGGGGCGAGGACCTCGTCGCGAAGCGGGACGACCTCACGACCGAGCAACTGCTCGCCTTCGGCAACGCCATGTGGCACCAGGACGACTTCGTCTTCAGCGTACCGAAGGAGCGCATCCCCTCGATCACCACGCCCATGCTCGTGCTGACCGGCGCCGACGCGGCGCACCCCACCGCCGTGAGCCTGGAGGTCGACCGGTTGCTGCCGAACAGCACGCGCATCGACGAATGGCGTCCGCCGGAGGTCGTCCCGCAGACCGTGGACGCCGTCCGCGCGTTCCTGCAGCAGCACATCCAGGAGGCCACGCGATGACCTCGACCGCCACGACCACCCCGGCGACCGCGCCACGCGAAGAGGCCCCGCCCGCGCCCGCGGAGATGAAGTGCACGCTCTGCGGCCTCAGTGCCTGCTGGACGGAGAAGGACGCCCCGAAGGGGTAGCAGCGACTACAGGTGGCGCGTCACCGGCAGTTCGCGATGGCGGACGCCGGTGGCGCCCCACACCGCGCCGGTCACGGCCGCACTCAGCGGCACCAGCCCCGGCTCACCCGCACCCGTCGAGGGGTCCGTATCGTCGCCCACGAAGCGCACGTCGATCCGCGGCGTGTCCACGATGCGCGGCACGCGGTAGCGCGCGAAGCCCGCGTTCAGCAGCCGCCCGTCCTCGAAGTCGCTCGCCTCGAACAGCGTCCCGCCGAGGCCCATGACGATGGAGCCCTCCATCTGGTTCAGGGCGCCCTCCGGGTTCACGACCAGGCCGCAGTCCAGCGACGCCTGCACGCGGTGCACGCGCACGTCGCGGCCCGTTACCGACACCTCGACGGCGGTCGCCACGTACGAGCCGACGTCGATGCCGAGCGCGATCCCAGCGCCGCGGCCCTCGCCAAGGTGGGGGCCGGACCACCCGAAGTCGGATGCGGCCGTCTCCAGCACGCGCCGGAAGCGCGGGTGCGAGAGGTTCCGTAGCCGCAGTTCCACCGGGTCGACGCCGGCGGCCTCCGCGACCTCGTCCATGTGCGCCTCGCGCGCGAAGTGGTTCACAGCCGCGCCGAGCGAGCGGTAGGAACCGGAGGGCAACGGGCTGTCCGAGCGGTAGACGAGCGAACGCACATGCGGCACGTCGTAGGGCGTGTCCGCCCCTCGCCGGCCGATCATCACGCGCTCGCCGGAGTGGTAGGCGTCGCTCTGCCACGCGGTGATCCGGCCCTGCGCGTCGAAGCCGCTCTTGATCCGCACGATCGCCGCCGGGCGGAAGTTGGACCACATGGTCTCCTCCGCCCGCGTGAACGCCACGCGCACGGGACGCCCGGCGACCTTCGCGAGGCGTGCCGCCTCGATCGCCAGGCCGTACGGCGACTTCGCGCCAAAGCCGCCGCCGATCTCCGGCGCGATCACGCGCACCCGCGACTCCTCGATGCCGAACGCCGCGGCGAGTTCCTGGCGGATGCCGAACGGACGCTGCGTCCCCGCCCACACCGTGAGCCGACCACCCTCCCACACCGCGACCGCCGCGCGCGGCTCCATCGGGGCGGGCGCGATGTACGGGATGTAGTAGGTGCTTTCGATCACGCTCGAGGCGGCCCGGAAGCCTTCGTCCAGGTCGCCAGCCTCCTGCACCGCGTAGCCATCCGCGCCGCTCTCCACGAGCAGCGCAGGCATGTCAAAGCGGGACGGCTGGCCCTCGCGCAGTTGCCAGTCGATGACGGCGGCGCGCGCGCCGAGCGCCGCGGCTTCGTCGGTCTCGCCGAGCACCGCGATCAGGTCGCCCTCGTCCACCACGCGCGCGACGCCGGGCATCCGCTCCGCCGCCGACAGGTCGATACGCGTCGGGCGCGCGCCGTAAGCCGGCGGGCGCAGGATCGAGGCGTACAGCACGCCCTCCGGCAGCACGTCCTGTGAGTAGACGGCGCGCCCGGTCACCCGGTCGAGCGCGTCGACGCGCTGGCGCTGGGCGCGGCCCATCAGCGTGAACTCGGACGGCCCGAACACCGTCGGGCGATCGGCGATCTCGCGCTCGATCGACTGGCCGGCGAGCAGATCTGCGTACGAGATGCCTCGGGAGGGGTCGGCCTTCGGGCGCACGGCCCCCGCGCTCGCCTCCAGGTCGCTGGCGGGGAGATCGAGGCGGTCGGAGGCCAGCGCCAGGATCGCCTCGCGCGCGGTCGCCGCGGCCTTCCGCAGTTGCCACCCGA
>JBAYVN010000090.1:0-7724 GCA_041674525.1 Dehalococcoidia bacterium
CTCCACGGCCGCGGCCGTGCCGCCGATGGTCATGTTCCCGGGGGCGTTGATGTTGCAGATCGCCGTGCCGTGCGCGGTGCAGATCGCGCGGACCGTCTCGGGCTCCGCGCCGAGCACCGCGGCCATGGTGCCGCGCTCCACGTCGCAGGCGGCCTGCATCAGCCGCCCCCGCTCGCGCACGAGGCGGACGCCGTCCTCGAAGGGCACGGCGTTCACCGCGATCAGCGCGGCGTACTCGCCCAGGGAGTGGCCCGCGACGTACGCCGGGCGGTGCGTCACCGTGCCCGCGTCCACAGCCGCGGCCAGCGCCGCGATGGCATGCACGACCAGCGCGGGCTGAGTGTTCACCGTCTGCGTCAGCGCGTCCTCGGGGCCCTCGAAGCAGATCGCGGAGAGCGCGACCCCGAGGGCCGCGTCGGCGGCGTCGAAGATCGCCCGCGCCGCCGGGATCTGCTCCGCGAGATCGCGGCCCATGCCCACGGCCTGCGCGCCCTGTCCCGGGAACAGCCACGCGTTATCGGCCGCCAGTGGAAGGCGGGAGAGGAACGAGAGATCGGTCATCGGCGGGAGGTGAGGCGCTACGCCTGGTCGATCGGACGACCCTTGTGGTCGCGCGCGCCGCCTGCGGTGTGGTTGATCTTGAACCCGCCGGTCGCGGGATCCTTCACCAGGTTCGGCACTTCCACGCGGTGGTGGCTGCGGCGCGAGCCCTGCTTCGCTGTCGGGGTTCTACGCTTCGGGAGCGCCATCGCCATCCTCCGTGCCGAGCCGCTCCTGCAGGCGAGCGAGCGCGCTCCAGCGATCATCACTATCGGCCGGCGCGCAGGCGCACGGTCCGGTGTTCAGGTTGTGCCCGCAACGAGGGCAGAGGCCGCGGCAGTCCGGCCGGCAGAGCGGGCGGATCGGCAGCGCCGACTCCTCATATTGCCTGACCGCCTCGCTGAGGTCGAGATGCCGGCGCGTGTCGATGCGGAAGTCGTCCGGGAGTACCTCGACCCGGCGGCCGGTGATCGGGTCATGGTCAAGGACGAATTCCTCGTCGAACTGCACCGAGACGGGCGTTTCGAACATCTCCAGGCAGCGGCCGCACTGAACGGACACCGGTGCGAGCTCCAGCTCAGCGGTGACCAGGACGCCGCGCTCGCTCCGGATCAGGCGCAGATCGCCCGTGATCTCCTGCGCGAACCGGGCCTCCGGCACGGCCACCGGCTCGTGGTTCACCGCGTACCGGCGCGCGTGACCCACAGGCTCCTGGAGCAGGGTCGAGACGTTGATGAGCACGGGGAGTCTCCGCGAAGCAGGATGATCCCATCGTACAACCCGGGGCGCGCCGCGGGCCGTCGCCCGCCCCCGCGTGCGCCGCCGCGCAGCCCGAGGGTGGGCCGGGCGGGTATCCTGCGAGCATGACCGGTGATGATTCCGCGCGTGCCGCCATCTCCTACCTGCGGGCGCTTCCGGGCGATCCGCCCCTCGACCTCGCCGTCCAGCGCCTCGCCATCGCCGCCGCCTGCCGGGGCGAGCACCTGCGCGAGGTCGCGGTGTTCGAGGAGGCCGATCCGGGGGGGAGTCGCGCCTTCCTGGACATGGTGGAGTCGCTGCGCACCGGGGCGCCGGGCGTCGAGGTTATCGCGGCCACGGCGGCCGTGTTCGGCGACCGCGTGCGGGACCGCGCTCGTCGCATCCTGCAACTCGCCGCGCTCCACGTCCCCGTGCGCCTGGCCGACGGTCGCGCGCCGGGGGACGCGCTGGTGCTGGCCTGGGAGGAGCGTGGCGCCGATGAGCGCCGGCGCGAGCGGGCTCGCGAGGGGATGCGCCGCCGCGCCCTCCGCGGCGAGGTCCTGGGCCGCGCGCCCTTTGGGTACGTCGTCTCGGAGCGCCAGCTGGTGCCCGATCCCGGCGAGGCAGCCACGGTGAGGCACATCTTCGCGATGTACCTCGATGAGGACGAGGGGATCCGGAAGATCGCGAAACGCCTGAACGAGGAAGGGCTGCGCACGCGCACCGGGCGCCCCTGGACCGCGGGCGCCGTGCGGACGGTCCTGCGCAACGCGGCCTACACGGGCCTCTACCGGCGCCTGGGCGTGACCGTGACGCGCGCTCACCCGGCGCTGGTCACCGCCGGGCAACACGCCGAGGTGCTGCGGCGCATGGCGAGCCGGCGCACCGCACCCGCGACGCAGGAGCGTCGCGACTACCTGCTCTCGGGCCTCGTGCGCTGCGGATACTGCGGCGGCCCGATGATCGGCGCGCGCCGGCCCGGCGAGGGCGCCGAGCCCGTGGAGCATTCGTACTACCGCTGCCAGGCCGCCACGAACGAGGGCCGATGTGCCTATCACACGCGCCGCACCGACGCGCTGGAACGCGCCGTCGTCGCCGAGCTAGCGCGGGCGAATGCGCCGATGCCGATCGCGGCGCGCCCGCGACAGGAGACGGGCCACGCTGCTCGCCGCACGGCCCTCGACCGGACGCTCGACCTGATGCTAGAGCGCCGCGCCGCGGGGCAGTGGACGGACGCGGACCTGGTCCGCAGGGCGGCGCCCGTGGTCCTGGAGCAGCTGAGCATGGAGACCGAGGCCGCGACCGAGCGCGCCGACCCCGTGCAGCCGGAACAGGCTCGCGCGCGGCTGGTGGAGGAGTGGGACCGCCTCGGCTTCGAGGAGCGACGATCGCTCCTGCACCATGCGGTCGCGGAGGTGGTCGTCACGGACGATGCCGTGCGCGTGGCGCGGCGACGCTGACGCGGCCCCCGCGCTCCCGCCGGTGCACGCCGGTGCGGCGGTTGCCGTACGATGGTGATGTCAGGGGGCCGGGCGGTCGCCGGTTCCTCCCTCGGGAGGGACGGGAGGAAAGTCCGAACTCCACCGGACAGGGTGCCGGCTAACGGCCGGGCGGCGCGAGCCGACGGAAAGTGCCACAGAAACATACCGCCGGGCCCCGCATCTCACGATGCTGGGTTCGGTAAGGGCGAAATGGTGCGGTAAGAGCGCACCGGCGTCGTGGTGACACGGCGGCCGGGAAAACCCCACTCGGAGCAAGGTCAAATAGGGGGACGTGAGGGGTGTCCGGCCCTGTCCCCGGGTAGATCGCTGGAGGCGGCAGGCAACTGCCGCCCTAGATGGATGACCGCCGCCGCCGCCTCGTGGGCACGAGACGGCGGTACAGAATTCGGCTTACAGGCCCCCTGGCAGCCCACCCCGGCGCGAGGTCAGTCGACCTTCGCTCTCACCTCGTCGTCGCGCGACTGGACGACCTCGCCGCGCTGGATGATGCGCACGATGTCCACGATCACGGCCAGGCCCTTGCGTTCCGGGTCGTTGTTGCGCTCGGCCTCGGCGGCGTTGTCGTAGACACGGCGGTCGATCTCCGGGTCGTTGGCGACGCGCGCCTCGCCGTGGATCTGGAACGCGAGGCGCGTCGCCGCGTTCCGGTACTGCATCGTCACCTTCGGGTTCTCGGCGATGCGCTTCAGGAAGCCGCGCGCCGGGGTGCGCATCCACAGCGCGATCTCGTGGTCGCCGAAGGCCTGCGTCGTTCCGAAGAAGCCCGTCGAGGGCTGACCGTCCGCACCCACGCTCGCCCAGATGATGGGGCAGCCCTCAGTGAACGCGTTGTTGATGGCCGTCTTCATGTCGTCGTCGAGATGGATCACGCTGAGAGTCCTCGCAAGTCCCCGTGGGCCGGTCGTGCAGGTGCGGATGGGTGCATGGCACGGTAGATTCTACAGCGCCTGCAGGCAAGGGGCCGTCACACGCGGCCATCGAGGACCGTGGGCGCACGCCGCTCTACCATGACCGCAGCATGACGACCGATCCGAACTCCTCGACCCCCTCGACCCCCGCCGCGGCGCGCGGAGACTGGCGCGCGGGCCTGCCCGAGGGGACCCCGCGCGAGGCACTGCCCGCCGCGCGGGCGATCCGTTTCGACTCGCGCGACGTGGAGCCGGGCGACGTCTTCGTCTGCATCGTCGGTGGACAGGTGGACGGGCACGCCTTCGCCCCGCAGGCCGTCCAGCGCGGCGCGGTGGCGCTGATCGCGCAGGCGGGCCACGCGGGGGCGCTCGACAGCCTCGGCGTGCCGGCTGTCGAGGTGCCGGACTCCCGCGTGACGCTCGCGGCGGTGAGCGCCGCGCACGAGGGCTACCCGGCGCAGCGGCTGACCGTGATCGGCGTGACCGGGACGGACGGCAAGTCGACCACGTGCTTCCTCATCCTCGCCGCGCTGGAGGCGTGCGGGATCTCCGCCGGGCTGCTGACGACCATCGAGTCGCGCATCGCCGGCCGCGTGTTGCCGAACCCCACGCGTCTCACCTCGCAGGAAGCGCCGTTCGTGCAGCGCATGCTGGCGGAGATGGCGGAAGCGGGGTGCACGCACGCGGTGATCGAGTGCACCTCGATCGGCCTCGACCTGCACCGCGTCGACGGCTGCCTGTTCGATGTTGCAGTGTTTACGAACCTCACCAGCGACCATCTCGACTACCACGGGACGATGGATCACTATCGCGCTTCGAAGGGCCGGCTCTTCGAGATGCTGGACGAGCCGCGCACGGAGAAGCCGCGCCGCGTGCGCCGCAGCGCCGTCGTCAATCGCGACGACCCGGCGTGGCGGTACTTCGCCGGGCGGACGAGGGCGCGCGTCGTGACGTACGCCGTCGACGACGCCGAGGCGGACGTGCACGCCGAGGACCTGATGCTCTGGCCGGACGGTGCGACCTTCGCCCTCGTCGCCGACGAGGAGGATGAGTACGTGGAGGGCAGCATTGCGCTGCCGGGCAGCTACAACGTCGCGAACGCGACCGCGGCGCTGACGGTGGCCGCCGTGCTGCGGCTCCCGGTGGAGCAGGCCGCCGCCGGCGTGGCGGCCTGTCCGGGCGTCCCCGGCCGCATGGAACGCATCGATGGCGCCCCGTTCGCGGTGATCGTGGACTATGCCCACACGGGCGCCGCGATTCGCAAGGCGGTCGAGGCGCTGCGACCGGTGGTGGAGGGCCGCGTGATCGCGGTCTTCGGATGTGCTGGCGAGCGCGCCCGGGAACGGCGCAGCGGCATGGGCAGCGCGGCTGCCGAGCTCATCGATCTGTCGATCCTCACCGACGAGGATCCGCGGAGCGAGCCGTCCGAGGTGATCATCGACGAGATCGCGCAGGCGATGATCGCCCGGGGCGCGGTGGAAGGACAGCGCTTCGAGCGCGTTCCCGACCGCCGCGCTGCGATCGCGCGGGCGCTGCAGGTGGCGGGGCCGGGCGACCTCGTGCTGATCGCCGGCAAGGGCCACGAGTCCACGATCGAGTACGCGGACGGGCCGCGGCCGTGGGACGATCGCCGCGTCGCCCGCGAGGAGATCGCCCGGCTGTTCGCCGCGGCGGGCCCGGCGGAGGCCGCGACTCCGGAGTAGTGCGGGTGGTTCGGGAAGTCCGAGGAGGGTGCGATGGCAACCATCGATGACCAGACCTACGCGCAGTTCGTGCACGAGGATCTCGCGCATCTGATCCATCCCCAGTACTACGCGCCGGATCATCAGGCGCCGGTGATCTTCGATCACGGCGAGGGCGTATGGCTCACCGATGTCCGCGGCAAGCGCTATATCGATGCGCTGTCCTCGCTGTGGAACGTCGCCGCGGGGCACGGCCGCGCGGAACTGGCGGACGCGGCCGCAGAGCAGATGCGCAAGGTGGCGTTCACCAACAACTACACCGGGTTCTCGAACGTCCCGGCGATCCGGCTCGCCGCGAAGGTCGTGAGCCTCGCGTACGACAACATGGCCGCCGTCTTCTTCACGAACTCCGGCTCGGAGTCGAACGAAGGCGCGTTCAAGACCGCCCGCTTCTACTGGAACCTGCAGGGGCGCCCCTCGAAGGTCAAGCTCATCGCCCGCGAGCGCGCCTACCACGGCGGCACGCTGGCGACCTCGTCCATGACCGGGCTGCCGGCGTTCTGGAAGTACTTCGGGCCGCTGGTCCCGGAGATCGTGCACACGAAGAAGCCTGACAACCTCGAATGCGACTGCGAGCCCAACAGCGACGGCGAGTGCGCGCACTGGCTGGAGGCGGCGATCCTGCGCGAGGGGCCGGACACCGTGGCGGCGTTCATCGCCGAGCCGGTGAAGGGCGCCGGCGGCGTGTGGACGCCGGCCCCCGGCTACTTTGAGCGCATCCGCGAGATCTGCGATCGGTACGACGTCCTGTTCATCGCCGACGAGGTGATCACCGGCTTCGGGCGCACGGGCTACTGGTTCGCCCTGGAGCGCTGGGGCGTGCGCCCGGACATCCTCTCGATCGCCAAGGCCATCACCTCGGGCTACATCCCCATGGGCGCGTTCGTCGTCTCAAAGCCGATCGCGGACGCGCTCCAGGATCTCCCGCCCGACGCGCGGTTCATGCACGCGTACACCAACAGCGCCCACCCCACGGCGAGCGCCGTCGGCCTGCGCAACCTCCAGATCTTCGAGGACGAGCGCCTGGTCGAGAATGCCGCCCTCATGGGGGAGCGCCTCGGCGATGGGTTCCAGCAGGCCCTCGGACGGCACCCCCACGTCAGCAACCTGCGTCACCTGGGGCTGATCGCCGGGATGACCTTCGTCAAGGATTCCGCGACCGGGGAGGCGTACCCCGCCGCGGAGGGCATCGGCGGGAAGGTGGCTCGCCACATGCGCGAGGAGGGCGGCGTCATCACCCGCTTCGTGGGGGACAACCTGGTCTTCGCGCCGCCGCTGGTCGTCAGCGCCTCGGAAGTCGACGCGATCATCGAGGCGACGGCCCGCGCAGTGTCGGCGGTCGCCGGCGCGTGACGCCGGGTCGCACCGGAAATGTGACATACGTCACTAATTCTCGGAACGGATCAGGCTCCTGATCGAAACGCATTGACATACTTTCCGCACCTGCTACCGTGGGGGGCAGGAAAGGGGGTGATGCTAGTGTCAGATGACAGTAGTCGCCAGGTTTCGGGAAACACGGGCATCTCGACGGAGGTGTCTGAAACCTAACCCCCGTTCCCGGGTGACGATCAAGGGTGTCCCGGCTTCGGCCGGGGCGCCCTTTCCGTTGCTTCCCGGTCTCGCGCTCCTCGTTCCGTCGCTGACGAGGATCCGTCAGCCCCTACCTTTTCCCCCAGCGCTGCGCCCGGTCTAGGATCGAGCGGCGAGGAAGCGCCCATGCCGTTCGATTTCGACCGCTACCGCACACTGCGCCGCTCCGCCTCCGTGGGCGCCGAGCTCGTGTACCGCGAGGTCGTCACCTCGACGATGGACGAGGCGCGCGCGGGCGTCGCTGCGGGCCGGCCCGCGGGCACGGCGTACGTGGCCGGCGAGCAGACGGCCGGGCGCGGCCGCGAGGGGCGCACCTGGATCTCCGCCGCCGAGGTGGGCCTGTACGTCACGTATCACCTGATCCCGCCGCACCCCACGGAGGCTCCGCTCCTGTCGATCGCCGGGGCGCTGGCGGTCGCCGACGCGCTCCGGAGCACCTGCGGGCTGGTCGTGGACCTCAAGTGGCCAAACGACCTGCTGTACGAAGGCCGGAAGCTCTGCGGGGTGCTGGCCGAGGCGCAACATAACCAGGGGCGAGCCGACGTCTTCCTCGGCATCGGCGTGAACCTGACCACCAGCGCGGCGCTCCCGCCCGAGGTGGCCGCGATCGCCACCAGCGTGGCCGGTGCGGGCGCACCGCCACCCTCACGGGAGGCGCTCCTTGCGGCACTGGCCGGGGCGATCGAGCGCCGGGCCATGCAGGC
>JBAYVN010000091.1:0-7385 GCA_041674525.1 Dehalococcoidia bacterium
CGTCACCGAGACGTGCTCCTCGCGCAGCACCTGCAGGATCTCCGCCGTGGGACCGGAGTTCGCCGCGCAGTCGAACGTGAACGCCACCTCCCGCCGCGTGGGCGTCCCGCGCTCGATCTCCACGATCCCGCGCGGAGCGGCGAGGAGCGCCGCGGGGCCCGACGTGGCGGCCAGGGCCGGTGTGGACGTGGGCACGAGCGTGGGTGTGGGCATCGACGTCCCAGTCGAAGTGGGCGTGGGCTCGGGTGCCGGCACCGCAGGTGCGGGCGTGGCAGCCGCTGGCCCCGGTGCCTGCTCGACCCCCGGCGCCGAGCGAGCGGCCGACGAGCAGGCGCCGAACGCGAGCACGGCCACCAGCGCGCCGCCCGTCGCGAGGAGACGGGCGGCCCCGGGGCGGAGCGATCGTTGGTCGCGTTGCATGGGCTTCGAGTATCCCATGTTGCGCCCGCCTCGCACGGGGTGCGGGGCGGGCCGGGCGTTCCTCCGGGGCGTGTGGCACACGTCGCGCGTGTCCGAACCGTCGCGCGTGTCCGAACCGTCGCGCGTGTCCGAACCGTCGCGCCGGGGAGCGGAACCCGGCGCGGGAAACCGCTCACCTCGCGCGAACGTACCGTCTGTGCCGCGTCACGAAGGTGGCGTCGCGGGGGATGCCACGCGGGCGCAGGATGATCCGAAGCGAATGCCCGTGCGAGATAGTGATGATGGACACGCCGCACTCTCCGACATCGCGATCCGGCTGCGCGAGGGCGACGCGCGTGCCCTGGGTGAGTTGTACGACGCGGTCGGGCCGCGGGCGTTCGCGCTCGCGCGGCGCGTCCTGGGCGACGCCGCCGCCGCCGAGGACGCGGTGCACGAGGCATTCACGCAGCTCTGGGAGCGGGCCCCGAGCCTGGAGCCGGTCGGTAGAATCGATTCGCTGATCATGACCATGGTGCACCGGCGTGCTGTGGACGCCGTGCGCCGCCGTCGAGGTACGCGCGTGTCACTCGCGGAAAGCGGCCTCCTGGCGCAGATCGACGAGCGGGCCGAAGCCGCGCTCGATGAGGTCGTGAACGCGATCTCGGAAGCCACGCTGCGCGCGCGGCTGCAGTCCGTGCTCTCCTCGATGCCCGACGAGCAACGGCTGGTGGTGCGGGGCGTCTACTTCGAGTCGCTGACGCTGCGTGAGATCGCGGAGCGCCACGAGATCCCCCTGGGCACGGCGAAGAGCCGCCTGCGGCTGGCGATGGCGCGGCTCGGCGACGCGATGCGGGCCGAGGTGCAGCGATGACCTGCAACGAAGTCCAGGACATCCTTTCCGGGTACATGCTGGACGCGCTCGACCCGCAGGAGATGGGCGACGTGGAAGTGCACCTCGCCGTGTGCCGCGAGCACGACGACGATCTCGTGCACCTGCGCGCGACGAGCATGGCGCTCGCCCTGCTGGACGAGGCCGCGCACCCCTCGGCGCACCTGCGCGCACGCGTGCTCGCCGCCGCCGGCCCCACCGCCGTCCCCCGCCCCGCGCCCCTCGAGGACCTCGACGACGTGGACGAGGCGGACGATGTCGACGATGACATAGACGACGACATCGCGGACGACTTTGAGGACGACGCCGACGATGCAGACGGCCTCGATAGCGACAGCGATGCCGGCGCGCGCACGCCGCGCCTCGACGGGCGGCCCCGCAGCCGCGGGCCGCTCGCGCTGCCGTGGTGGTTCGCGGGAATCGCCGCCGCGATCGCGCTGGTGATGTTCGGCGCGGGCTGGTACGCGGGCCTGCGCAGCGCGCCGCCGCCACAGACCACCGTGCGCTACTCCTTCGAGATGCGCGGCGCCGACGGCCAGCTGGTGCGCTTCGCCGGCATCGAGGGCAGCGAACGCGTGACCGTGACGATGGACGGCCTGAAGGCCGCGCCGGAGGGCCGCCAGTACCAGGTGTGGGCGATCCGCGACGGCACGTGGGTCAGCCTCGGCTCGTGCAACACGAACACGAAGGGCTGGTGGAAGGGCGACTTCGAGTTCCGCCTGCAGCGCGGCGAGGAGGTCGCACTCACCGTGGAGCCCAGCGGCGGCAGCCCGAAGCCCTCGTCCCCCTCGATCCTCCGCACGAAGTTCTAGGCGACGCGCACCGACTACAGGTCCGGACGGATCACGTTACTCAGCAGGCCGAGAAGTTCGGCGCTCTCCACCCGATGCCCGCTGGCGCGGCGGAGCTCGCGACGTACCGCGTCCACCACCGGGGCGCTGCGCAACACCGTGGCAAGCGCCTTCGGCGATGTCGCGCTGCGTGCCTTCCAGAGATCATCGATGAGGTGACGCTTCAGGGCCTCGCGAGTGATGTAGAACAGATCGCCAGTCTTCTGCGCGGGCGTAGCCGGCCCCAGCAGGTCAACTTCGATCGTGAGATCGATCGAGACCGGCAGCCCCCCGGTGATGTGCCAGACCTGCCACACCGCGCCATTCGTGAGGAACATCCATTCAACGCCCTCATTCACCGCATAGGACTCCACCTGCCTGAGGTGACGTGCGTTCAGCTTCGTCGTGACGCGCTTCACCTCGATGAAGGCAATGAGATCGCGGTCGATCCTGACTCCATAGTCAGCGAACTCACCGCGCACGGCGTACTCGGTGGTCAGGTCGGCGAACTTGTCGAATCCGAGTCCGTCACAAAGGAAGTCGGTAATCAGCAGGCGCGTGTCACCCTCGTTCGCGTCGCGCTGGTGGAGCTCGGCCAGGGGCCTGGAGAACCGCTGAATCGCTGCTCGCAGCCGCGCACGGGCGTCCGCTTCCCACTTCGGAGGGCCGGACGGTGTCTTGCGAGGCGCCCTGGACCTGTCGGCGGGGGCAGCGGCCTGCGGCGGCGCCAGACTGGTGGGTTCTGAGGGAACCGACTCACTGTCGGGCATGTTGGCCTCCAGTCTCATCGCACGTGCGATCTAGACTGGAGCATACACCTGCGCGTGGACCGGTAGCGGCCGCAAGAACGCCCTCGACCGCGCGCCCTATCCCCACGACTTGCCGGAGGGCATCGCGAGGACCTCGGAGGGGAGGAACTCCGTGACGCGGTCGGCGACCAGGGTGCGCTGCTCCCCCGCGCGCGCCTCCAGCACGCCGTGCACGCGCACGAAGGGGGCGGTGCGCACGGCCTCGCGGTCGCGCTCCACCTGCTCGCGGCTGACCAGCACGTTCACCATGCCGAACTCGTCCTCCAGCAGCAGGAAGATGACCCCCTTCGCGGTGAGCGGCTGCTGGCGGCAGACCACCAGGCCCGCCACCTCCACGTGGCGGCCACCGGGCATGGCGCGCAGGTGGCGGCTGGAGAGCACGCCCTCGCCCAGCGCGGGGCGCAGGAACTGCATCGGGTGGCTGTCCGGCGACAGGCGCAGCAGCGCGTAGTCCGCGCCCATGCGCTGGTACGCGGTGAAGTCCGCCAGGCGCACCTCGTCCTGCACCGTGGGCAGGTCCAGGCGCAGCTGGCGATCGCGCGGACGGCGCAGCTCGGACTGCTGGAAGCCGCCCGCGAACAGGCCGATCTGCCAGATCAGCTCGCGGCGGTTCAGGCCCAGCGCATCGAACGCACCCACCTGGATCAGGTGCGTGGTCGCCTCGCGGCCCAGGCCCGTGCGCTGCACAAAGTCGAACAGCGAGCGGAACGCGCTGCCGCGCGTGCGCTCCTCCTGCACGCGCATCGCGCCCGCCGCGCCCACGCCCTTCACGTAGCCCAGGCCCACGCGGATCGCACCGCGCTCGCCGCCCTCCACGGGGGTGGTCTCCTCCACGGTGCAGGCGGCGCCGCTGGTGTTGATGTCGGGGCGCCGCACGGCCACGCCGTGGCGCAGCGCGTCCTTCGTCAGCACGTGAGGCGGGTAGAAGCCCATCGGCTGCTCGTTCAGCAGCGCGCACACGTACTCCGGCGTGAAGTAGTGGCGCAGCCACGTGGACTGGTACGCGAGCAGCGCGAAGGCGGCGCCATGCGACTTCGGGAAGCCGAATTCCGCGAAGCCCATGAGGTTCTGGAACACGCTCTCCGCCACATCCTGCGGCACGCCGCGATCCGCCGCGCCCGCCATGAACTGCGCGCGGTAGCCCTCCATCACCTCGCGCGATCGCCTGCGGCTCATCGCGCGGCGGAAGCGCTCCGCCTCGCCGGAGGTGAAGCCGCCCATCGCACGCGCCACCTGCAGCACCTGGTCCTGGAACAGCACCACGCCGAGGGTTTCCTCCAGCGCCTCGCGCACGCACTCGTGCGGCACCTCCACCACGTAGCGCGGATCGCGGCGCTGCCGCTCGCGGCGGCGCACGTAGGGGTTGACCGCGCCGCCGACGATCGGTCCTGGCCGTACGATGGAGACCTGCACCGCGAGATCATCGATGTTCCTCGGCTGCGTGCGCGGCAGCATGGCGATCTGCGCACGCGACTCGATCTGGAACACGCCCACCGTGTCGCCGCGGCAGATCGCGTCGTACACATCCGTGTCCTCGAAGTCGATGCGCGAGAGATCGACGACACGGTCGCGGTGCCGCTCCACGAGATCCACGGCCTCCTCGACGACGGAGAGCATGCCGAGGCCGAGGAAGTCGATCTTCACCATGCGCGCGTCGTCCACGCTGTCCTTGTCCCAGTGGCACAGGTAGCGGTTGGGCCACGCGGCGGGCTGGCAGGGCACGCAGTCGATCAGCGGATCGGAGGAGATCACCATCCCGCCCACGTGCTGCGACATGTGTCGAGGGAATCCGGAGAGCTGTGCGGAGATCTCGGCGAGCTCGCGCCAGCCCCGTGCCTCCGCGCGATCCGCGGTACCCGGGTAGCGCTGGAGCTCCTCCGCCACGCCGTCCGCGTGCGAGTAATGCCCCGCGCGCTTCGCGAGGCGATCGAGCTCCGTCTCGGGCAGCCCCAGCGCCTTGCCCACATCGCGGATCGCGCTGCGCATCCGGAACGTCGGGAAGATCGCGACCAGCGCAGCGTGATCGCGTCCCCAGCGCTCGTACACGCGCTCGATCAGCGCCGCGCGGATGTCGCGCGGGAAGTCGAGATCGATGTCCGGCAGCGAGTGCATGGTGTCGTTCAGGAAGCGATCGATGCGCAGCCGCGCGCGCAGCGGATCGATGTGCGACAGGCCGATGAGATAGCAGATGATCGAGGAGACGGACGACCCGCGCCCGCGCCCCGGCGGCAGCCCCGTCACGCTGCGAGCGCGGCTTGGCCCGCGCACCTCGCGCGCGACCTCCTCGGCCAACCGGAACACCTCGTGGTAGACCAGGAAGAAGCCGGCCAGGTCGTGCATCGCGACCAGCCGCAGCTCGCTGGCGAGGCGCTCCCCGGCGGCGGGCTGCTCGTGTGAGCGGTACTTCATCGCCATGCGATCGCGGCAGATGCGCTCCAGCTCCTCCAGCGGCGTGCGCCCGCCCTCGATCGGTGGCGAGGGGAGGCGATAGCCCAGGTCCTCGGTCGGATCGAATATGCAGCGGCGCGCGATGCGCACGGAGTTCGCCGCCGCCTCCGGGTGGTACTGCGCGAACCGGCGCGCCTGCACCTCCGGCGTGCGCAGGTAGAACTCCGCGTTTGCGCGGCGCTCGCGATGCGACTCGTCCAGCGTCTTGCGATGCCGGATCGACACCAGCACGTCCTGCAGCCGGTGGCGATCGCGCTCGTGGTAGTGCACGTCGCCCGTGCCGACCACGCCGGCGCCGAGGCGATCCGCCAGCGCGACGAGCGCGCGGTTGCGCGGCCGGTCACCGAAGACAAGGTTGTCCTGCAGCTCCACGAACACGCTCTCGCGCCCGAACCACGCGATGAGCCGCGCCAGCGCCTGCTTCGCCTCCGCCATGCGCGACTCCTGCGCCAGCCGCGGCACGAGCCCCTCGCGGCAGCCGGTGAGCACGATCAGCCCTCCGGCGTGCGCCGCGAGCGCGCTGACCGGCACCACGGGATCGAGGCGGCGCGCTTCGCGGCCCTCCTGCGTCTCCTCGTGCAGCCCGAACGCCATGCTGGAGAGACGGCACAGGTGCGCGTAGCCCTGCCGCGTCTCCGCCAGCAGCGTCAGGTGCGATCGCGTGCCGTCCGTCTCCGCGATCGTCAACTCCAGGCCGGTGATCGGCCGCAGTCCCGCCTCCTTCGCCGAGCGCGCGAACTCCATGCTGCCGTACATCGCATCGTGGTCGGTGAGCGCCAGCGCGCGGTGGCCCTGCCGCACCGACTCCATCAGCAGCTCATCGATGCTCGACCCGCCGTCCAGCAGCGAGTAGTTGGAGTGCAGGTGCAGCTCCACGTACGGCACGCCGTCCAGCACGGACAGCGGGATCGCCTCCCCGGGCTCGCGCGCGGCCACCGAACGCGGCGTATCGTTCGCGACCGCAGCCTCCTGCGCACCGCGCCGCACCTCGAAGTGACCCCACGGCTCCATGTACCCCGGTCGAGATTCGTGCGGCGTCATGGCGCGCGCTCCTCGGCGGAGTACGCCTGCTCAAACCAGCCGCCGCCGCCCTCCGCGCGCGGACTGTCGTCGTGGAACAGCGTCAGCGGACGGCCGCCCTCCAGGATGATGCGGAGGTAGGTGCGCGCCTGCGGCTCCTCGCGCCACCACGCCTCGGAGACGCGCCACACCTCGTCCACCTGCTCCACGCGCACCGGTGTGGCCAGGCGGCCGCGCGCCCCCGTGCGGGTCACCATCCACGGCAGGCCGTGCGCATCCACGCGCACGCTCACCGGCTGCGGCAGCCCGATCGGCCGCAGGGATGCGCGCGCGGCCCCGCCTCGATCACCTCGATCACCCCGGGATGCGGGGGCGCTCACGGGTCGTACTCCAGCAGCGCGTGGCGGCGCTCCGGGAGGCGGTGCCACGGCTCCACGTCCACCACGCGCGCGAGCGGCGACTGTCCGAAGCGCACCTTCAGGTGACGCACCATCTCGTCCAGCTGCTCGTGGCGTCGCGTGCGATCGGCATCGAACAGGCTCGGCTGGCGTCCGCTCTCCTCTGTCAGTCCGCCGAGCTCCAGCGAGACGAGGGCGATCGGGCCGGGAAGCTCCGCGACCTCCAGCAGCGTGCGCAGCACCAGCCAGAGCCGCGCGCGATCACCCAGCGGCTCGCGCAGCACCTGCTCGCGCTCCCACAGCGCGCCGCGCTCGCTCTCCGCGCGCAGGCGCACCCAGCGCACGAACCGCCGCGCCGCACGAGGCTGGCGCAGCGCCCGCCCGAGCATCTGCTCCAGCGCGTGCTCGATCGCCTCGCGGCTGATCAGCGGCGGCTCCGCCTGCACCTGCTCCACCACGCGCTCGCGCGCCCACGGCCTGGGCCGCACGGGCGCGGGATCCTCGCCGCGGGCTGCCAGCCACGCGTGCCCGCCCGCGGGGCCGAACTGCGCCGCCACCGCGTGCCGGGGCAGCGCCGCCAGCGCGCCGCACG
>JBAYVN010000092.1:0-7105 GCA_041674525.1 Dehalococcoidia bacterium
AACATCCAGATGGACATCGAGCTCATCTACCCGATCGCCATCGAGGAAGGCCTGCGCTTCGCCATCCGCGAGGGCGGCCGCACCGTGGGCGCCGGCGTCGTCACCAAGATCATCGAGTAGGCACGCGCGGGCGTCAGCCGCGAGCAGCGTTCACGCGTCAGGGGATCCGAGATGCCGCAACAGCGAATCCGCATCAAATTGAAGGCCTTCGACCATCGCGTCCTGGACGCCTCGGCGAAGCAGATCGTCGACTCTGCGGAGCGCACGGGCGCCGTGGTGGCTGGCCCGGTGCCGCTGCCGACGCGGATCCGGCGGTACACGGTGATGCGCTCGCCGTTCATTGACAAGGACTCGCGCGACCAGTTCGAGACCAGGACGCACAAGCGGCTGATCGACATCGTCGAGCCGACTTCGCGCACGGTGGACACGCTGATGCGGCTGCAACTGCCGTCCGGTGTGGACATCGAGATCAAGCTCTAAGGAACCGGGTATGACCACCGGGATGATCGGCCGCAAGCTCGGCATGATGCGCCTGTACGACGGCTCCGGCCGCGTGCGCGGCGTCACCGTGATCGAGCTCGGCCCGAACTACGTGACACAGGTGCGCACGCCCGACCGCGATGGGTACAGCGCCGTGCAGCTGGGCTTCAGCGGTCGACGCAAGCGCGTCACCTCGGCGCAGCGCGGCCACCTGCGCGCGGCGGGGCTGGAGCGCGAGACGCTGACCGCCCTGCAGGAGTACCGCGTGGACGACACGGCGGGCTACTCGCTGGGCCAGGTGCTGAACTGCGGGCAGTTCGAGCCGGGCACGTTCGTGGACCTCACCGCGACCTCCAAGGGGCGCGGCTGGGCCGGCGGGGTGAAGCGCTGGAACTTCCGCGGGGGTCCGAAGACCCACGGCCAGTCGGACCGTCACCGCGCGCCCGGTTCGCTGGGCGCCGGCACGACTCCCGGGCGCGTGTACAAGGGCCAGAAGATGGCCGGCCACATGGGAGACGTCACCACCACGGTGCTCAACGTCCTAGTGGTCGCCAGCGACCCCGTCCGGAACCTGCTCTTCGTGCAGGGATCGGTTCCGGGTGCGCGCACCGCCATCGTCAGCGTGCGGAACGCGCGGCGGCCGGCGCTGAAGGCCTACGTGCCGCCCGTCTTCCCCTCGGAGGCCGAGGTGGAGGCTGCCACGGCGTCGGACGAGCCGGCGGATGCGACCGAGCAGAGCGAGGGCCAGGAATGAAGCTCCAGGTACTCGACGCCGCCGGGCAGGCGGCGGAAACCATCGACGTGGACGACGCGGTGTTCGGCGTGGACCCCAACGAGGCGGTGGTGCACCAGACGCTGCTCGCGCAGTTGTCGGCGCGGCGCGCCGGCCTGGCGAATACCCGGAGCCGTGGTGAGGTCGCCGGCTCCACGAAGAAGACGCGGCGCCAGAAGGGCCTGGGCATGTCCCGGCAGGGCGGCCTGCGATCGCCCACGCACCGCGGTGGTGGCGTGGTCTTCGGCCCGAGCACGCGCGACTACACGCAGAAGCTGCCGAAGCGCATGCGCCGCCTGGCGATCCGCTCCGTGCTCTCGGCGCGCGCGTCCGAGGAGCGGCTGAAGGTGGTGAGCGAGCTGGGCCTGAACGGCGGCCCGTCCACGAAGGCCGTGGTGGCGATGCTGGAGGCGACCGGCGCCGGTCCGTCCGCACTCATCGTCACCGGCGCGGCTGACCGTACGGCGCTGAAGTCCGCACGCAACGTGGACGGGGCACGCGTGGTGCCGGCAGACACGCTGAACGTCGCCGATATGCTGGCGCATCGCACGCTGGTGCTCACGGTGGACGCCGTGCGGCGCATCGAGGCGCTGTGGGGCGGCGAGCGTGCGGCCAGCCGTCGGGCGGCGCCCGTGAGCGCCAGGGTGGAGGCCTAACCGATGCCGAAGGAAATCCACCCGTACGAGGTGCTTCGCCGTCCGATCGTGACGGAGAAGAGCACCCTGCTGGCGGGGCACCGCCAGTACGTCTTCGAGGTTGCGCTGGGCGCGAACAAGCCGCAGATCAAGGCGGCCGTGGAGCGCGCGTTCAACGTGACCGTCGAGGAAGTGAATACGACCATGGCGCACGGCCGTCGCCGCCGGAACAAGTTCGGCAAGCCGGCCGGCGAGGCGCCTGTGTACAAGAAGGCGATGGTGAAGGTCGCGCCCGGCCAGTCCATCGAATTCTTCGAAGGCGTGTAGGAGACCGACATGCCGATTCGAAAGTTCCGGCCCACGTCGGATGGTCGCCGCAATGCCTCTGGCTACACCTTCGACGAACTGACGAAGAAGGAGCCGGAGAAGTCGCTGCTGGCCACCAAGACGCGGACCAGCGGCCGCGGCTGGGGCAAGATCTCGACTCGCCACCGCGGTGGCGGGGCGAAGCGCCGCATCCGCATTGTGGACTTCAAGCGCGACAAGATCGGCGTGCCGGGCACCGTGCGCGCCATCGAGTACGACCCCGGGCGCTCCGCGCGCCTGGCGCTGGTGTTCTACGCGGACGGCGAGAAGCGCTACATCCTCGCGCCGGACGGCATGAAGGTGGGCGACGCCATCCTGAGCGCGCACGACGCGCCGGTGGCTCGAGGTAACACGCTGCCGCTGTCCGCGCTTCCCACCGGCACCACCGTCCACAACGTGGAGATGATCCCCGGACGCGGCGGTCAGCTGGGCCGCTCCGCCGGGAACGGCATCCAGTTGATGGCGAAGGACAACGGCTACGCGCTGCTGCGGCTCCCCTCGGGCGAGATGCGGCAGGTGCCGGAATCCTGCCGTGCGACGGTGGGGACGGTAGGCAACTCGGAGCACGCGCAGGTCGCGCTGGGCAAGGCCGGGCGGATCCGGCACCGCGGTCGCAGGCCGCAGGTGCGGGGGTCCGTGATGAACCCGGTCGACCACCCGCACGGCGGTGGTGAGGGCAAGACCTCGGTCGGCATGCCCGGCCCGAAGACGAAGTGGGGCAAGCCCGCGCTGGGCTACCGCACGCGCCACAACAAGTCCACGGACAAGTTCATCGTCCGGCGTCGCGGCAAGGGCCGCAGGTAAGGAGGGGCCATGTCACGTTCGACGAAGAAGGGTCCCTTTGTGCACCCGAGCCTGATCCAGAAGGTGCTCGCCATGCAGGGCGCGGAACGGCGGGAGATCATCCGCACGTGGTCGCGCGCCAGCACGGTGATGCCGGAGATGGTGGGGATGACGATCGCCGTGCATGACGGCCGCCGCCACATCCCGGTCCTGTGCTCTGAGAACATGGTGGGCCACAAGCTCGGCGAGTTCGCGTTCACGCGGACCTTCCGCGGGCACAAGGGCCGTAGCGAGACGACGTCGAGGAAGCGCTGATGGAAGTGCGTGCGCTCGCCAACGACCAGCCGGTCGCGCCCCGCAAGGTGCGCCTGGTGCTGGACATGGTCCGTGGCCGGACCGTGGATGAGGCGCTGTCGTTGCTGGAGTTCATGCCCCAGCCCTCGGCGCGCATCGTCTGGAAGGTCATCAAGTCGGCCGCGGCCAACGCGGAGAACAACTTCGACCTCAACCCGGACGGGTTGCGGGTGAAGAGCGCCGTCGCCGGCGACGCGCGCACGCTGAAGCGATTCCGCGCGCGCTCCCGTGGCCGCATGGCCCCGGTGTTGAAGCGGTACAGCCACATCACCGTGGTTGTCGAGGGAGACGAGTTCTAATGGGCCGCAAGGTACACCCCTACGGGTTCCGCGTCGGCGTCACGAAGGACTGGCAGTCCAAGTGGTTCGCCGACCAGCGCCACTACCCGGAGCTGGCCCTAGAGGACTCGCGGCTGCGCGCCCTCATCATGAAGACGCTCCCGGACGCCGGCGTCTCCGGAGTGACGATCGACCGCAACGCGAACCAGGTCACCATGACCGTGCACACCGCGAAGCCGGGCATCGTCATCGGTCGCGGCGGCGCGAACGCGGAGATGCTGCGCGGTCTGCTGCAGAACGCGACCGAGCGACGCATCCGCCTGAACATCGAAGAGATCCGCGTCCCGGAGCTGGACGCCTACCTCGTCGCGAAGTCGGTCGCAGACCAGCTGGAGCGACGCGTGGCCTTCCGCCGCGCAATGAAGCAGTCGGTGCAGCGCACCATGCAGCGCGGCGCCCTGGGGTGCCGCGTGAAGATCGGTGGCCGCCTGGGCGGTTCGGAGATGTCGCGGACGGAGCAGGAGATGCAGGGGCGCGTCCCGCTGCACACGCTGCGCGCTGACATCGACTTCGGCCAGGCCGAGGCGAACACGACCTTCGGCGTCATCGGTGTGCGCTGCTGGATCTACAAGGGAGACATCACGCCGGACACCAATCCGCTGATCGTCTCCGGCGTGGTGAGCGAGTAACGCTATGTTGATGCCGAAGCGGACCAAGTTCCGAAAGCAGTTCCGCGGGCGTCGCCGCGGCATGGCCCAGGCGGGCAACTTCGTCGCCTTTGGCGAGTTCGGCCTGCAGGCGCAGACCACGGCGTGGATCGACTCCCGCCAGATCGAGGCGGCCCGCCGCGCGATCACCGGTTCCCTGCGCCGCGGCGGCAAGGTGTGGATCCGCATCTTCCCGGACAAGCCGGTGACCAAGAAGCCAGTCGAGGTCCGTATGGGCAAGGGCAAGGGCGCCACGGACCGCTGGGTGGCCGTGGTCAAGCGCGGCCGCGTGATGTTCGAGGTTGCGGGCGTGCCCGAGGCTGCCGCGCGCGAGGCGTTCCGCAAGGCGCACCACAAGCTGCCGGTGGACACGAAGGTGATCCTGCGCGAGGAGGTGTACTCGTGAGTGCCGAGACCACCTCGCTGCGCGCGATGACGGACGCCGACCTGGCGAAGGAGCTGCTGGACGCGCACCAGGCGCTGTTCAACCTGCGGTTCCAGTCCGCCACGCGGCAGCTGGCGAACACGTCGCAGATCGAGAAGACCCGCCGCCGGATCGCGCGCGTGCGCACGCTGATCCGCGAGCGCGCGATCCTCGCGGAGCTGGACCGGGCGATCGCCGCCGCCGGGAACGGGGAGTAGCGCATGGCTGAAGAACGCGTTGTCAACCGCAAGCCGCGCGTCGGGACCGTGGTCTCGGACGTGAACGACAAGACGATCGTCGTGGAGATCGAGCGCGCCTCGCGGCACCGCATCTACCACAAGGTCATTCGCCGCACCAAGAAGTACCACGTGCACGACGAGAATAACGTCGCGACCGTGGGCGACCTGGTGCGCATCGAGGAATGCCGGCCGATCAGCCGCCTGAAGCGCTGGCAGCTGGTGGAAGTCCTCACGGAGCGCGCCGTGGCCGAGGTGGCCCCGGAGCGCCTGGACGAGTCGCTGGTGCAGGAGATGCAGCGCAGCGCGTCGCACGCGCAGGGCGCTGACTCCTCCGGCGAGGGGGAGCAGGCCAGCTCATGATCCAGCAGGAAACGCGGCTGAAGGTCGCGGACAACTCGGGCGCGCGGGAGATCCTGTGCATCCGCGTGCTGGGCGGCACGCGCCGCCGGTACGCTGGCGTCGGCGACCTCATCGTCGCGTCCGTCAAGGAAGCCCAGCCGAACGGCAACGTGAAGGCGGGCGACGTGGTGCGCGCGGTCATCGTGCGGACGGCCACCCCGGTGCAGCGCGCCGACGGCTCCGTGATCCGGTTCGACGAGAACGCGGCGGTGCTGGTGGCCGACAAGGACGGCAACCCGCGCGGCACGCGCATCTTCGGACCGGTCGCACGCGAGCTGCGCGACCGGCGGTTCATGCGGATCATCTCGCTCGCACCGGAGGTGCTCTAGATGGCCGCGAAGATCCGTCGCAACGACCAGGTGCAGGTGCTCACGGGCAAGGATCGTGGCCGCCGCGGGCCGGTGCGTTCCGTGATCACGGACAAGGCCCGCGCCGTGGTCACCGGCGTGAACATGATGAAGCGGCACCAGCGCAGCACCAGCCCGCAGCGGCCGGGCGGCATCATCGACATGGAAGCGCCCATCGCGATCTCCAACCTCGCGGTGGTGTGCAAGTCCTGCGACCGTCCGGCGCGCGTCGGATTCCGGCTGCTCGCGGACGGCCGCAAGGTCCGGTACTGCAAGCATTGCAACGAGGCGATCGACTAATGGCAGCCACCGCAACCGCACTGCCCCGTCTCCAGCAGCGCTACCGCGAGAGCATCGCGCAGCAGCTGATGACGGAGTTCAACTACCGGAACGTCATGGAGATCCCGCGGATCACCAAGGTCGCGGTCAACATCGGCCTGGGTGAGGCGCTGGAGAACGCGAACGCCATCGAGTCGGCGACAAAGGATCTGCTGGCGATCACCGGTCAGCGCCCGTACGTCCGCCGCGCGAAGAAGGCGATCTCGAACTTCAAGCTGCGCGAGAACAACCCGATCGGCCTGTCGCTCACGCTGCGCGGCGACCGGATGTGGGAGTTCCTGGACCGCCTGATCAACGCCGCCCTGCCGCGCGTCCGTGACTTCCACGGGGTGACGGCGGACGCGTTCGATGGGCGCGGCAACTACTCGCTGGGGCTGACCGAGCAGGTGATCTTCCCGGAGCTCAGCTTCGACCAGGTGGACCGCGTGCGCGGCCTGCAGATCAACGTGGTCTCCACCGCGAAGACGGATGCCGAAGGGCGACGGCTGCTCGAGCTCCTCGGCATGCCGTTCGTGAAGAAGTAAGGACCCGCGATGGCGAAGGAATCCAAGCTGGTCAAGAACGCGGAACGGGCGCGCCTGGGCAAGCTGCACCAGAAGCGTCGCGCCGAGCTCGTCGCGGTGATCAAGGACGGAAAGGCCTCTCCGGAGGCGAAGGACGAAGCGTACGCGCGGCTGTACAAGATGCCTCGCGACGCGAGCGGCACGCGGTTCCGCAATCGCTGCCAGCTCACCGGCCGCCCGCGCGGCTACATGCGAGGCTTCGGCGTCTCGCGCATCGTGTTCCGAGAACTGGCGACGCAGGGATTGCTCCCGGGCGTCAAGAAAGCTTCGTGGTAGCCGGTCGCGCCTGAGGCGACCAGGAACCCCCGAAGGAAGGCAGGCGACGCATGGCGACGTCCGACCCGCTGGCAGACATGTTCACGCGCATCCGCAACGCTGCGGCCGCGCGCCACGACGACGTCCGGATCCCGGCGTCGAAG
>JBAYVN010000093.1:0-6879 GCA_041674525.1 Dehalococcoidia bacterium
CTGGGCCTGTACGGCGGCGTGCGCGGCGGCGACGCCCCGCAGTACGTCCCGATGGGCGGCCGCTGGGGCACGATGTACCTCTCGTCCGTCTCCTCGACGATCGCGGGCGGTACCTCGGAGATCCAGCGCAACGTCATCGCGACGCGCGGGCTTGGCCTTCCGAGAGGCTAGCGGCTGCGCCGCGATCGCCGCTTCGCGGCGGGGGCGGCTGACTGCTCACATCAGGAACGGCGGGCCACATGGCCCGCCGTTCTTGCATTCCGCCGCCGGTCACGCGTAGCCTGCGCCGTCTCTACCCCGGAGATGTGTCATGCCCGACGAGCCCGTTCCCGGCCAGGCCGAATCGACCCGCGCGTGGGACGTGAACGCGGCGTTCTGGGACGCCCGCATGGGCGAGGGCAACGACTGGCACCTGCAACTGGTGTGGCCGGAGACGGAGCGGCTGCTGGGCCTGGCCCCCGGTGACCACCTGCTGGACGTTGGCTGCGGCAATGGCCTCACCTGCCGCCGCGTCGCCGCCCGGGGAGCGCGCGTGACCGGGATCGACGCCTCTGCGCTGATGCTGGCGCATGCCGCCGCCCGCACCATCGGCGACGTGGCGGCGGACGCGCGCATCACCTACCGCCGCGTGGACGCGACCGACGAGGCGGCCCTGCGCGCCCTCGGCGGAGGCGTGTTCGACGCGGCCTGCGCCAACATGGTGCTGATGGACATGGCAGAGATCGCGCCGCTCTACCGGGCACTCGGGCACCTGTTGCGTCCCGGCGCGCCGTTCGTCTTTTCCGTTCAGCACCCGGCCTTCAACGGCACGCACGCGGTCCACGTCGAGGAAACCGAGGAGACCGCGACCGGCCTCGCGCGGCGCGCGTTCGTGAAGGTCCGCGGCTACCTCGCTGACCGTGTCTCCTACGGCCAGGCGATCCACGGGCAGCCGGTGCCGCAGCCCTACTTCCACCGCCCGCTCCAGTCGCTGCTGCGACCGGCGTTCGAAGCCGGCCTGGTGCTGGACGGGCTCGTCGAGAGTGCCTTCCCCGAGGGCGACACCGGCCGCTGGCGCGACCTGGACGGGTTGCCGCCGGTGCTGATCGTGCGGCTGCGCCGGCCGCGCTGAGCGCTTACGGGGGCCTTATGCCCCGTCCGCGACACTGAGTGCCATTCACACTTCGATAGCGGGTCGCGGATACGTTCGATGTTCCGCGCATCCACACGCCTCGGAGGGCACGCATGACCGCACGGCTGGGTTTGATGCTGGGTGTGGCGGCCGTTGTGGCTGCCGCCCTCATTGGTGGCTGGTACTTCTTCATCCGCGGCGACGAGCCGCCGCCCGTGTCGCTGGCCGGCGCCGTCGCCTCGGTGAGCGACGCCGCCGCGACCTCTACGTCCGCTGCGACCGCGACCGCGGAGGGCGCCACGACCGCCACGGCGGAGGGCTCCGCGGACGGGTCGCTTGAGGGCACGTGGACGCTGGTCGCCGCAGACTCGTTCGTCGGCTACCGCGTGAAGGAGGAACTCGTCTCCGTTGGTGCGACGGAGGCGGTCGGCCGAACCTCCGCCGTGACCGGATCGCTGGAGTTCGACGGCTCTGCCATCACGGCCGTCGAGGTCTTCGCGGACCTGACGCAGCTGAAGAGCGACGACGACCGGCGTGACGGGCGCCTCCGCAGCCAGGGCATCGAGTGGGGCACCTTCCCGAAGGCCTCGTTCGTGCTCGCCGAGCCGATCGCCCTCGACGGCGTCCCGGCCGAGGGGGAGACGATCAGCGCAACGGCGGTCGGCGATCTGACGTTGCACGGCGTCACGAACCGCGTGGAGTTCCCGCTGGAGGGCACGCTCTCGAACGGCCTGGTCGTCGTCGTGGGCTCGCTGCTCATCCAGTTCGCGGATTACGACATGGAGGCGCCCAGCGCGATGAGCGTGGTCTCCGTGGAGGAGCAGGGGATGATCGAACTGCAGATGGTGTTCGGCCGCTAACCCGCGTTCGTCCGACCTCAACCGGCCCGGTTCCCGCCCGCGGAGACCGGGCCGTGCTGTTGCACCGCTACGTCAGAGCGTCCACGACGAACCCGAGGATGCGCGCGCGCACCTCTTCGCGCGCCTGGCGGAGCGAGTGCGTGGCGCCCGGGATCAGCACCAGCGACCGCGGGTCGCCGGCCATGCCGTACAGCAACTCGGAGCACCGAGGCGACAGGCGCACGTCGTCCAGGCCGTGGATCAGCAGCAGCGGCCGAGGGGCGACGAGTGCGACATTCTGGGCGCCGGCGGTCTGCGTCGCGAGTGTCACCACCGCCGACACCGAGGCGTCGTGCGCCGCCGCCTCGATCACCACGGCGCCGCCGAACGAGTGGCCGACGAGCGCGACCTGCTCCACGCCCTGCGTCGCCAGCCACCCCAGCCCGGCGAGGACGTCGTATGCCCCCTCGTCCACGTCGTTCGGGAAGCGGTGGATGCGGAAGTCCAGGCGCAGCGTGCCCAGGCCGCGGGCGGCGAAGTCCTCCGCGAGCGTGGGGTAGAGCGCCTCCGCCGGGCCGTCGAAGCCACCGTCCCCGCCGCCGACGAGCAGCACGGCACCGCGAGGTGCGCTCGCCGGTGCGTCCCAGCGCGCGTCGATTAGGCCTCGGTCGGTCGGGATGGAGATGGTGGTGGTCATGCGCGCGGAGGGTAGCGCGCGATCAGTCGCCGCGGAGCCAGAAGATGTACTCGGTCTCGGCGGGCTGTCCGCCCTGCCGTCCGACCTCCAGCGCGATCTGGCCCCGGTGTTCCGCGCCGTGCAGCATCAGGTGCTCCAGCACGTCGCCAGCCAGGTTCTCGTAGGCGACGCCCTGCGAGTTCGTGTAGCGCACCGGCGCGTTCAGCCGGGCATCGTCCATCTCGCGCGCGACGGCGACGAAGTCGTCGCAGACCTGCTCCAGCAGCGGTGGCAGCGCGTCGCGCGCCGGCGTCTGCCACTCGAGCGAGACGGAGGGCGCTGTGCCCTGCACCCGCGCCAGCCAGTTCTCGGCGGCCGCGAGCAGGTGCCAGGCGATCGCGAGCAGCTGATCGGAGGGCGCCTCGACCGAGCCGATCGAGGCGATCTGGGCGCGGTCCGCCCAGACCTCGAACGCCAGTTGCTGCAGGAGTTCGTCGGTAGTGCGCACGGCTAGCCGCCCCCGCCACCGACGGCGAAGCGGACGAGGCCAATCGTGATGAGGAGCATCCCGCCGGCGATCAACCCGCCCGTGACGCGGATGTGCATCGGCTGGTTGAAGGTGTTCCTGACGAGCCAGAGCAGGTCACCGACGATGAACATGGCGAGGCCGGCCAGGAACAGAATCAGGGTCAGTTGCTCGCCCATATGCCCGAGGATACCCGCTGACCGGGCCGGGGGCGCGCAGCAGTGGGAACCGCTGAGCCACCGGGGTCGTCTGACCTGAGCACGCGCCGCCATCACCGGTGGGCGCGATGGAGGGATTGAGTCATGCAATTGCGCAAGTTCCTGGTGGTCGTCGTACCGGTGATCGCCTCGTTCGCCCTCGTGGCGTGCACCAGCGACGCCGGGTCAGACGGCGGCAGCACGACGACGCCCGTCGCGACGGCGCCCACCCAGGGCGGCGATACACCGGTCGGCTCCGGCGATCCCACCGGCACGCCGGGTATCCCGGTGGCGACGCCGGACGCCGGGGGCAACGTCCCCGCGCCGGTCGCGTCGGGCGACCGCAAACTCGAGCCCGCCCCGATCGAGGGCCTGGACGTGCTCGTCCGCGAGTCATTCCCGCCGCAGTACGCGGCGGTCGTGAAGTCTGGCCTTCCGAGCGGCTGTGCCGAGTTCGCGGGCATCGAGGTGGAGCGCGACGGCAACGAGTTCACCCTGACGGTCTGGAACACCATGCCGTCCGACCCGAACGTGGCCTGCACGATGATCTACGGCATCGCCGAGAACACCGTGACGCTGGGCGGCGGGTTCACGAGCGGCGAGACCTACACCGTCCGAGCCGGCGACCTGGAGATGACCTTCACGGCCCAGTAAGGATCGGGCGGCTAACGCCGTCGACCGTAGAATCACCCCAGCACTCAGACCCGAGGCGTCCCATCGCGGGACGCCTCGGCGCGTCTCGATCACTGGGCGTCCTCCCGGGCGTCTCGACCTGGAAGGACGGCGACACCGCCATGACTGATACCCCCCGCGCGATCCCGGAGTCCGAGCGTGAGCCCGGCAAGCGTTACACCCCCGAAGGGTTCGAGGTTCCCGCCCCCTCCGAGAACGACGTCCTCTACGAGATTCGCGAGGGCGTCGCGTGGATCACGTTCAACCGGCCGCTCGTCCTGAACGCGGTCGACTGGTCGCTGACGCTCCGCTTCGGCCAGGCGCTGGAGCGCGCGGAGGCAGACGAGTCCGCGAGGGTGGTGGTGGTCCGCGGCGCGGGGCGCGCCTTCTGCGCCGGCGGCGACTTGCAGTCCGCGCCGCGCCCGGACGACATCCCCGCACCGAACATGATCGACAACGTCATGCGCATCTGGCAGATGCAGAAGCCGGTCATCGCCTCGGTGCGTGGTCACGCTGTGGGGCAGGGCTGCGAGATCGCCGGCATGTGCGACCTGACGATTGCTGCGGAGGACGCGAAGTTCGGCGAGATCCAGATCCGCCACGGCTTCCCGCCGCCGATCCTCATCGTCCCGTTCCTGACGGGCCCGAAGGGCGCGAAGGAGATCCTGATGACGGGCGAGGTCTTCGGCGCGCAGGACGCGCAGCGCCTGGGCCTGGTCAACCGCATCGTCCCGACCGACGCGCTGGACGCGGAGACCGAGGCGCTGGCGAAGCGCCTGGTGTCGCTGCCCCAGACGGCGCTGGCCCTCACCAAGATGCTGGTGAACCGTGTCCAGGAGATCGGCGGCTTCCGCGAGGGCTTCAACTACCGCGACGACCCGGTGCTCTCCGCCCTGGCCGCCTCCACGCGCGACGACAAGGTCGCCGCGGAACGCCTCGCCACCCTCCGCGAGCAGGGCTGGGATGCCTTCAAGAAGACGCGCGACGCCTCGCACACGTAGTCGGGCTGGCCCGACCGCGCCTCGGCCGCATCGCTCGCGATCGGACTGACGGCGCGGTTCGACAGGCTCACCGCGAACGGATGTCAGGCCCTGGCCGTGTCGCGCATCGAGGTGAGTCTACTGACCTGGCTGTCGCTGGTCTGTGCTCCCGGACTCGAGCGGAGCTCCGGATGGAGAGGGGGCGTCACGACGGGGCGAGGGATCCGGTCCGGGTCGGTACTCGTCCAAGTAGGCGTTCGCCACCTGGACGACCCGCTCGAACGGAACACGCCCCCTGCGATAGTCCTGATAAATGTCGCGGATGCGTGGTTCCTTCACGAGTCGTCTCGATTCTTCAGGGAGATCCGAATTTCCGGCGAGTAGAACATCGCCCAATACCAGTGCCGTGGCTCTAGCGGGTGTACGGGGCCCGGTTCAATCCCGACCGACTCGACTGCGAGGCTGCTGAGCGATGCCGACTCGCCCTCCAAGCTTTGAAGATCCTGAAGGAGCCACACGAGGGCCACGCGAGCCCGAGCGTGCTCATAGGCGCAGTCCAGTTCGTTTTGGACGGCGTATCTACACACATCGCAGGAATTGGGCAGCGGATTGACGTGGTAGTCGAGCACATCAGCCACTTCCTCGGCTGGACCTTACCCTCGCCGCAGTTGCGGCGAGGGTAACTTGACAGGTGCAAGGATTCAAGCACGTGATCAGTTTATCGCCGAGAGCCGAGTGGCACCGGGATCCTCGTGGCCACGCCGTCGCTAGGCGTGCTTCTCGTCGCCGCGCTTCCGCATCGCCTTGTTGATCTGCTTCCACTTCCCGCGGCGCTCGGCCGCGAGCGCGGGGTCCTGCTTCTGCGCCTCGTAGACACGCTCGCGCTCCACGCGCTGGAATCGCTCGAAGCGGGCCGGGTCGATCTCGCCGGACTCCAGCGCGGCGCGCACGGCGCACCCCGGCTCGCTCGCGTGCCCGCAGTCGCTGAAGCGGCACTCCGCCGCGAACGCCTCGATCTCCTCGAACACGCGGTCGATGCCCTCCGAGGCACCCCACGTCGCGATCGCGCGGATGCCGGGCGTGTCGATGAGCGCGCCGCCGCCGGGCAGCGGCACGAGGTGGCGCGCGGTGGTCGTGTGGCGCCCTCGACCGTCCGCCTCGCGCACCGCGCCGGTGGCGAGCACGTCGCCGCCGAGGAGCGCGTTCGCCAGCGTCGACTTGCCGACACCGGATGCGCCGAGCAGCACGATCGTCGGCGTGCCGACCAGGTAGGGGGCGAGCGCCGCGATGCCCTCGCCCGTCACGCTATCGACCAGGTGGATCGGGACGCCGGGCACCGCCGCCTCCGCGATCGCGATCGCGGGTGATGGGTCGGCGACGAGGTCCGCTTTCGTCAGGACCACGACGGGCTGCGCCCCCGCCTCCCACGCGACGACGCCGGCGCGCTCCAGCCGTCCGGCGCGCACGTCCGTGGCCGCCGCCACCAGGAACGCGATCGTGACGTTCGCGGCCAGCACCTGCGCGGGTTCGCTGCCCTCGGCGCGGTCGTGTGCCGTCGGTGCGCGTCGCACGAAGGCGCCGTCGCGCGGCAGGATCGCGACGATCTCGTGCAGGGCGTGGTCGGGCCGGGTGCGCACGGCGACCCAGTCGCCGGCCGCCGGGATCGCCTCGGGCTCCCCGCCCGCGGCGAGGCGGCGGAGTGGCGGCGAGAGTTCCGCGCGGATGGAAGCACGGTCGATGAGCACGGTCATCGCGCCGCGGTCCACGCGGGCGATCCGGCCGGGCTGCAGGCCCTCGGGGTCGGGGAGGTCGAGCGAGGCGAAGCGCGCCTGCAGCCGCTCGTCCCAGCCCAGCGCCGTCAGCGGGACGGCGTCAGTC
>JBAYVN010000094.1:0-6873 GCA_041674525.1 Dehalococcoidia bacterium
CGTCGTACTCCTGCTGGGGGACGGAGTCGCCCATGATGCCGTTGCCAGCGAAGAGCCAGGCGTGGCTGCCACGGACGACTGCCGAGCGCAGCCCCACGGCGAACTCGCCATCACCGGAGCCGTCCATCCACCCCACCGGGCCGGCGTACCAACCGCGGTCGAACGCCTCGTGCTGGGTGATGACCTCGCGGGCGCGCTCGAAGGGCCAGCCGCACACGGCGGGCGTCGGGTGGAGCCGCTGCACGAGGTCGAGCACGTCCACGCCCGGGCGCACCCGCCCGCTGATCTCGGTGGACAGGTGCTGGATGTTGCGCAGGCGGCGGAGCTGTGGCTGGTTCGGGGCCAGGAGCTCCTCGGTCGCCGGCTCCAGCCGCTCCCGGATCGCCCGCACCACCGTCTCATGCTCGATGCGGTTCTTGGCGCTCTCCAGGAGCGCCGCGCCCAGGCGCTCGTCCTCCGCCGGGTCGGCGCCGCGCGGCGTGGAGCCCGCGAGCCCCAGCGCGCGCACCCGCCCCCGCGTCAGCGATACCAGCAGCTCCGGGCTCGCGCCGAGGAACGTGGACTCGCCGCTGGTCATCGTGAAGAGGTGGCAGTCCGGGTAGTTCACCCGCAGCCGCGCGAGCGCGCGGCCGATGGAGATCGGCGCGTCCCCCTGGAGCTCCTGCGTCGAGGCGAGCACGGCCTTCTCGTACAGCCCGGCGCGCACCTCGGCGGCGATCGCCGCCACGCTGGCCAGCCAGCGCTCGCGGTCCACCGGCTGCTCCACGTGCAGCGGCGCCGCGGCGAGGCGCCCCGGCGGGCGCTGCGCGCGCTCCACCAGCGCGGCCACATCGTGCGGCTCGGCGCTGGGCGCGAGGATCATCGCGTTCGACTCCCCGGTGGCGAGGAAGAGGAGGCGGGGTAGCACCAGCCACCCGGCGCCGAAGGCTTCCCATGGGGCGTGCGGCGAGGCCGAGGCGTTGAAGCGGAACCCCCCGAGCAGGCGCGGCCGGAGCCCCGGCAGGTCGCCGCCGCCCGCGCGATCGACCAGCGCGCGCGCCTGTGCGCCCACCGCGCCGGGCCCCGCGCCCCACGGCGCCTCGATGCGTGCCGCCTCGCCGATCGCGATCATCGCGATGCCCTGGGCCGGACGCTCGTACGAGGCCACGATGCCCGCGCCCTGCGGGTCGTCCAGCAGCCGGCGAGGGTCGAAGGCAGGTGGCAGGGTCAGCGAGAGAAACGCGTCGGGGGAGGCGCGGCGGGCGGATTCGATCCGCGCGAGCACGTCCCCTGCGTCGATGCTGCTCGCCACGATTCGCCGCTCGCTGTCCTGGGCCGTCGAGGTGGGGTTGCCCTCTGTATGGACCTCAGTATAGGCAGCGGTTGCTTCTGAACCATGCCCGGCGGGGCATCTGCCTCGGCGGGCCTTGTTCGCGGCCTCGCGCCGACTAGACTGGGGATGCATCGACCACAGGGCGGCTGCACCGGAGGCGATATGGCCCAGCACACCGGCATCAAGATTGGCGAGAACGGCGCCGAGGGGAAGTGCTCCCTGTGCGGCCAGTACGTGATCAAGGGCGCCGTGCGCTTCCGCGAGAAGTCCGTCCTCTGCCCCGAGTGCGCGACGAAGCAGGCGAAGATCGGCAACCCGTACCAGGCCACGGCGGGCCGCCGCTAGCATCGCCGCGGGCTCACCTCCCGCACGCCCGCTGCTCCCACCCGCGCCCGTCGAGATGAGCACGCTCCGCACCCTGTGGCGCACCGGCGTGCTTGGGCGCTGCCCGCGGTGCGGGCAGACCTCGATGTTCAACTCCTTCTACGGGCTCCACGAGCGGTGCGCCGTCTGCGGCACGCGCTTCGAGTCCAATTCGGGCGAATGGCTCGGCGGCACGGCGATCGGCTACGCCATCGGCGCGCTCGTCGCCCTCGTGCTCGCGCTGATCGAGGTGAGCTGGGCGCCCTTCCGCAGCCTCGGCCTGTCGCCGATGTGGGCGATCGCGGCCATCTCGCTCGTCGCCACGGTCGTCGGCTATCGCCCCGCGAAGGCGATGTGGTTCGCGCTCGTCTACGAGATGGGGTTCATGGCGAGCGACGGCCCGCCGAGCGGCGCGCCCCCGCGCACGTAGGCGCGCACGGCTGCGCCCGTGGCCCGGCGATATACTCCCTCCGCGTGGGGCTCGCGGGAGGTGTCGCGATGATCGAGGGCTACCCGGAGATCCCGAAGGACGTCAGCGCCCTGCGCGTCGCGCCGCACCTGATCGACTGGGCGGGCATGCGCCAGGCGTGGTCGTGGGACGCCGCATGGGCGGAGCTCGACCGCCCCGGCGGGCTGGTGAACAAGGCCTACGAGTGCGTCGATCGGCACGCGGACGGCGCACGTGCGGGCAAGACGGCGATCATCTGGCAGAGCGCCGAGGGCGCCGTCGAGCGGTACAGGTACGCGGACCTGAAGGCGCGATCGAACCAGGTTGCGAACGCCTTCCGCGACCTCGGTGTCCGCAAGGGCGACCGTGTCTTCATCCTCAGCGACCGCATCCCCGAGCTGTACTTCACCGTCTTCGGCTGCCTGAAGCTCGGCGCGATCGTCGCACCGCTGTTCTCGGCGTTCGGGCCGGAGCCGATCCGGGAGCGGGTGCAGCGCGCCGAGGGCTCCGTGATAGTGACGACGCCCAGGCTGCTGCCGAAGGTGAACGAGGTCCGCGCGCAGCTCCCCAGCCTGCGCCGGGTGGTCGTCATCGCGCACCGCGAGGGCAAGCCCGTCGCCGCTGAGGACGTCTCGTACGCCTCGATCGTCGAGCCGGCGTCCGATCGGTTCGAGATCGAGCGCACCGGCGCCGAGGACTGGTCGATCATGCACTTCACGTCGGGCACCACGGGGCTCCCCAAGGGCGCGGCGCACGTCCACGGCGCGATCGTGAGCCACTACGCGACCGGCAAGTACGTCCTCGACCTCCACGACGACGACGTCTACTGGTGCACCGCCGACCCCGGCTGGGTCACAGGGACCTCGTACGGGATGTTCGCGCCGTTCTCCAACGGCGTGACAAGCGTCATCGACGAGGGCGGGTTCGGCGCGCGGCGCTGGTACGACACGATCCAGCGGCACGGCGTCACCGTCTGGTACACCGCGCCGACGGCGATCCGCCTGCTGATGAAGGCCGGCTCGGCACTGGCCCGGCAGCACGACCTCACGTCGTTGCGTTATGTCCTGTCTGTCGGCGAGCCGCTGAACCCCGAGGGCGTCGTGTGGGGCCAGGAGGCCTTCGACCTGCCGATCCACGACAACTGGTGGCAGACGGAGACCGGGGCGATCATGGTCGCCAACTACCCCTCCATGCCCATCCGCCCCGGCTCCATGGGCCGCCCCTTCCCCGGCGTCACGGTCACCGTGATCGACGACGCGGGCCATGAGATCGCGGAGCCCATGGTCGAGGGCCAGCTCGCGGTGAAGCCCGGATGGCCCTCGATGTTCCGGACGTACTGGAACGACCAGGAGCGCTACGACTCCCGCTTCAAGAACGGCTGGTACTACACCGGCGACAAGGCGAAGCAGGACGAGGACGGCTACATCTGGTTCGTCGGCCGCGACGACGACGTAATCAACACGGCAGGGCATCTCGTCTCCCCGTTCGAGGTGGAGAGCATCCTCATCGAGCACGAGGCGGTCGCGGAGGCGGGCGTGATCGGCAAGCCGGACGAGGTGGCCATGGAGGTGGTGAAGGCCTTCGTCACCCTGAACGACGGCTTCGACGCCAGCGACGCCCTGCTGCGCGACCTCAACCGCCACGCACGCGCACGCCTGGGCCCGGCGGTCGCGCCGAGGGAGATCGAGGTCATCGACGTCCTCCCGAAGACGCGCTCCGGGAAGATCATGCGCCGCCTCCTGAAGGCCCGCGAGCTCGGCCTGCCCGAGGGCGACACGAGCACGCTCGAGGAGGACTAGCGGCGATGTCAGCGCCGCGTAGAGGTGGCACGCAGGGCGGCCCACCCCTGCCCCTCCCGGCGCGGGAGGGGTTCAGATGCGAAGGGGGATCGCCCCTTCGCGCATCCCCGACCCCGACCGTGCGTCGCTCACCCTCCGCCGGGGTGTGGGGGCGCAGCCCCCACGTCATCTTCCGGCCCCCCTCCCGCGCCGGGAGGGGATGGGGGTGGGCCGCCCCTCTCCACACACGTTGACGCCACTCGCCTGATCCCCATGCCCGCGAAGGAGTACCGCCGATGACGAATGAGCCCGAGGCTGTCGAGATCCACCGGGGGCTGAACGGCGTCTACTTCGACCGCAGCGAGACGAGCAGCATCGACGGCAAGGCCGGCGACCTGCGCTATCGCGGCTACTCGATCCACGACCTCGCGCAGCACTCCTCGTTCGAGGAGGTGACGTACCTCCTGTTCTGCGGCGAGCTGCCGACGCGCGCCCAGCTCGAGGCGTTCGACGCGGAGCTCAAGGCCGCACGCGTCCTCCCCGACCCGGTGCTCGATGTGATCCGCGCGGTGAAGGACGCCCACCCGATGGACGTCCTGCGCACCGCCGTCTCGGCGCTCTCGGCGTTCGACCCCGACACGCCCGACAACAGCCGGGAGGCGACCGTCCGCAAGGGCATCCGCCTGACAAGCCAGGCCCCCATGATCGTCGGGGCGCACCACCGCATCCGGCAGGGCCTCCCCGTCGTCCCGCCCGACCCGACGCTCAACCACGCGGGCAACTTCCTCCAGATGGTGAAAGGCGAGCGCCCCTCCGAGGAGGCCGTGGGGCTGATGGACATGGACCTGGTGCTCCACGCGGAGCACGGGACCAATGCCTCCGCCTTCACCGCGCGGGTGGTCGCCGGGACGGACGCCAACCTGCACGCCGCCGTCACCGCGGCCATCGCCGCGCTCAGCGGCCCGGCGCACGGCGGCGCCGCCGAGCAGGTGATGCGCATGGCTCAGGAGATCGGCGAGCCCGGAAACGCCGCCGCGTACGTGAAGGCGAAGCGCGCCAACCGCGAGCCCGTCATGGGCTTCGGCCATCGCGTCTACCGCGTGGAGGACCCGCGCGCGCGCCACATGCGCGAGGGCGTGAAGCGCCTGTCCGAGGAGATGGGCCAGCCGCAGTGGTACGCGATCCTCGAGGCCGTCGTGGAGGCGATGCGCCCCTACAACCGCCTCGGCGTCGCGGTGAACGTCGACTTCTACGCGGGCGTCGTCTACTACCTGCACGGCATCCCGGAGGACCTCTTCGTCCCCATCTTCGCCATCGGCCGCACGCCCGGCTGGGCCGTGCAGGTCCTCGAGCAGTTCGAGCACAACGTCCTCATCCGCCCCCTCACCGTCTACAACGGCCCCGCCCCGCGCGACTACGTGCCGATGGAGAAGAGGGGGTGAGGATGAGCGTTGCGGAAGACGCCGAGTTTCTGGCCGAGTGGCTGGACTTCGGTCTGTTCCATCGTGGGCGAGCCGCGATGACCGCAGCAGATGCGTATCGAGCCGCGAAGACCCCCGAGGTGCAGGCATCGCTGACGCTCGAGGCGATGCATCAGTACGCGCTCGCGGTTGACGATGTCGCTACGTGGGCCGACGCCTGCCGACTTTGGGAACGATCGGGAGGCCCGCTGAGTGCTCGTCTCGAGGAGGCTGAGGCCGGGCAGAGTTGGGAGATGCTCCGGTCCCTCAAACGCGGATCGCCCGATCGCACACGAAAGGCGTTCGGGCTTCCGCGATTCTCTGCGCCGCAAATCGCCGATCGGAAGGGCTACCGCGACATGATGGCGGAGTGGGCAGAACTCGCGGCGCTGGTGGCTCGCATCGCGGGTGCCCGGACGCCTGACGACTCCGCCTGGCTTGTCGCGAGGCTAGATAACAAGGTCAAGCATGGTGTGCACGCGCGCCTAGTGGATACCGCCGTGTCTGTCTATGGGCTTCAGAGTCAACCGGTTTCGCTCGACTCGGTTCGACATTTCGCGAAACAGACCTGCTTGGTGAGCGAGTTCCTCGGAGGCCTCCTGCAGATCTTCGCGGTCGTTCGGTTGGGCTCCACGAGCAAACCGAAATGGTATGACCCACTCGTCGCCGCAGATGACCCTGGGGATTTCGACACCCTCCGGACTCTCGTCATGGAGGGGCGTTAACACCGGGGATCGCCGCGCTCCCACCCGGCGGGACCCGAGGGGCGAAGCCCCTCAACTCTCATCCCCCTCCCGCGCCGGGAGGGGGCGGGGGGTGGGCCGCCTCACGCCTGCACCCTCAACCCTGCCTCGCCTCGCATCCCTCGCAGCCCTCGCGTCCCCCGCCCGGCGACCGCTACCCTGATCGCATGACCATCCTCGATGAGTTCCGGGACGAGGCGCGGCGGCGGGGTGCGCTGGGGGCGGGGGCGGCGCTTGATGTGCGCACCGCCTTCCGCATCGTGCGGGACATGCCGTGGGGGTTCGCCTCGGCGGACGGCGCGGACCTGCGGCCCGAGACCACCATCGAGGCGTGGCGCGGCACGGGGCGCGAGAAGCACCTCCTGCTCGGCGCGATCCTCGCCGCACTCGGCTACGAGGTCGGTCTGCTCGCCGTCACGCACGAGTTCTCGCCGGAGAGCACGCCCTGGCTCCCTCCGCACCTCCTGCAGGAGACACGGGGCGCACCGATCCCCGATGTCCACGTGCTCCTGCGCGTGCAGACGAACCAGGTCACGGACGAATGGGCGACCATCGACGCCTCGTGGCCGCTCTCCACGCGCGACCTCGGCCTGCCGGTGAACGAGCAACTGGTGACCGGCGTCGACCAGCGCATCGCGTGCGACCCGATCGAGATGTTCCACCTCGCGTCCAACCACGACCACGGCGAGGACAACCCGGGCGATGACGGCCCCGGGCCGGGCGCGGACCCCGGCGAGGACGAAGACGACGACGAGGACGAGACGCCGAC
>JBAYVN010000095.1:0-6697 GCA_041674525.1 Dehalococcoidia bacterium
ACGCCGCCGCCGCTCTACCACTCGTTCGACGCGCAGAAGCCGATGATCGCGGCGGTGAACGGCCACTGCCTGGGCGCGGGCCTGGAACTCGCGCTGACCTGCGACTTCCGGCTCGCCTCCACCCTCGCGACGTTCGGGATGCCGGAGATCACGCTCGGCTTCTTCCCGGGCGGCGGGGCGCCGCTCCGCCTGCCCCGGGCGATCCCGCTCGGCGCGGCGATGGAAATCCTGCTCACCGGCGACCGTATCGACGCGCAGACGGCGCGCGAGTACGGGCTGGTGAACCGCGTCCTGCAGCCGGAGGAACTCCTGCCCGAGGCGCAGCGGATCGCCGCCCGGATCGCCTCCCACGCCCCGCTTGCCGTCCGCGGCCTGCGCGAGGTGGTGGCGCAGGGGCTAGAGATGCCGCTGGCGCAGGCGCTCCGCTGGGGCGGCGCGATGCGCTGGGCGATCGGCCAGACGGAGGATGCGAAGGAGGGGCCTCGCGCCTTCGCCGAGAAGCGCCCGCCCGAGTTCACCGGCCGCTGACTCGCTCGGCGCGAGGGCCAGGGGCTGCGCCGAGCGAGCTAGAACAGGGGGAAGTCGGCGGGGCGGCCGAGGAGGACGCGACCGGCGGCCTCGTAGACCAGTGGGCCGATCATGACGTGGGCGCCCGCGGTGTGGATGTCGCGGAAGATCCGGTCGAGCGGGTTCGTCCGCTGGATCGCGCTCGTGGCGCAGGCGCGGTGCAGCAGGTCGACCACGCCCAGGCTCTCCGTCGCCGCGTGGCTCGCCGCCAGGCGCACCTTCGCTCGGAGCGTCACGTCGCCCTCGCCGCCGGAGGACTGCACGTCCGCCCAGAGCGCCTCGGCCGAGGCGTAGTAATAGGTCTTCGCCGCGTCGAAGCGGGCCTGCGCGATGGCGAACGTCTCCTGGACGCGCCCCACCTCGTGCAGCGGCACGCCGCCCCAGCCGCGCTTGGTCGTGAACACCTCGCGCGCCGTCGCCAGCGCCGCCCGCGCGAGGCCGAGAGCCTGCGCGCCGTGGTTCATGAACACCAGCCCGCCGCACCGGAACAGCGCCCAGTCGTGCTGGTGGGAGGTGAAATCGAACGTGTGCGCCGCCGGGACCGCCGCCTCGCGGATCTCGAAGTCGTTGCTGGCGGTGCCCCGCAGGCCGGTCGTGTCCCACGTGTCGTGGATGGTGACCTGCGCGCGCGGCACGAAGAAGGCGAGGACGCGGTCGGTGCCGTCCTCGTTCTTCGCTGGGACGTCGCTGCCGCCCTCGTAGATCAGCGCCTCGCCGGTGAACCAGTCGGCGTGCGAGGAGCCGGACGCGAACGGCCAGCGCCCGCTCACCGTGTACCCGCCGCCGTCCGAGGCTGGGACGGCCCGCCCGATCGGTCGGGCGACGCCGGCCATGATGCCGCCGCCCTGGAACAGGCTCCGCCCGACCTCGGGTGGGACGAAGCCGCCGTAGATCCCCGCCTGCGCAGCGAGCATCACGCACCAGCCCGCGGAGCCGTCCGCGGCCGAGGCCTCCTCGATGACGCGGGAGGCGGTGACGGGGTCGGCCTCCACGCCCCCGTAGGCGCGGGGCACGGCCAGGTGGAACATGCCCGCGGCGCGCATCTCCTCGACCAGGTCAGGTGGGAGCCGCCGCCCCGCCTCGATCGCGTCGGCGGCGGCGCGGATGCGCGGCACCACCGCCTGCGCGGCGGCCAGGGGATCGGTGATGGCGTCGAGGGACATCGGGCGGCTCCGGGAACGAACGGCGGTCGGGACGGCGGGATTCTACGCCCGGGTGATCGGGTACGCTGGGCGTCCCCAATCCCGCGGTGATGGAGGCCAGGATGAGCGGCGAGCCGACGATCACGACCCTGGCGAACGGGCTGCGGGTGGTGGTCACCCCGGTGCCGGCGGCGCAGGCTGCGGCGATGTCATTCTGGACCGGGGTCGGCTCGCGCGACGAGACGCCGACGACGAACGGCCTCTCCCACTACATCGAGCACATGCTCTTCAAGGGCACGACCCGCCGCCCCACCGCCCCGGAGATCTCCGAGGCGATCGAGGGCGCGGGCGGGAGCCTGAACGCTTTCACGACGAAGGAAGTCACCTGCTACTGGAACAACCTCCCGTTCGAGCGCGCCGAGACCGGGCTGGAGGTGCTGGCGGACATGATCCAGCGCTCCCTCATCGAGCCGGTCGAGGTTGAGCGAGAGCGGACGGTCGTGCAGCAGGAGATCCGCCGCTCCCACGACGCACCGGGCTCCTACGTCGGCGAACTCTCCTCGGTCGCCACGTACGGTGACCAGCCGGTCGGCTGGCCGATCGCCGGGACGCTGGAGACCGTGGGCGAGATGCACCGCGACGACTTCATGGCGCACATGGGCCGCTTCTACACGGCGGAGAACTCCGTCCTCTCGATCGCGGGCAACCTGGAGGTCGACCGCGTCGTGGAGATGGCGGCACGCGAGTTCGACTCCTTGCCGCGCGGGGTGCGCCCGCGCCGGCCCGCCGCGACCGACCAGCGGCCGGAGGGCTACATCCAGGTCGAGGAGCGCCCGATCGAGCAGACCAACCTCGTACTGTCCGTGCTCGGCTTCGGGCGGCGCGATCCCGACCGGTACGCGGCGGACATCATGAACACCGCGCTCGGCCGGGGCATGTCGTCCCGGCTGTTCAAGGAGGTGCGTGAGCGCCGAGGCCTGGCGTACTCCGTCTCCTCCGGATCCACGCGCTACGCGGACATCGGCTCCGTGTCGGTGAGCGCGGGCGTGACGCGCGAGCACCAGGAGGAGGCGCTGCAGGTGATCCTCGCGGAGTTGCACCGGCTGGTGGACGAGCCGATGCCCGAGGAGGAGTTGCAGCGCACGAAGGACTACGCCTGCGGCTCATTCCGGCTCTCGCTGGAGACGCCGATGTCATTCGCTCAGCGCCACGGGGGCCAGTTGCTGAACGAGGGCGAGATCGAGCCGGCCGACGTGACCGTCGCCCGGCTCCGAGCGGTGACGCAGGACGACATCCAGCGCGTCGCGAAGCGCCTCTTCGATGGCGCGCGCTTCTCGCTCGCCGTCGTCGGGCCGTCCGCCTCCACGGACCGGCTCGACTCGATCCTGCACGGCGCCTAGCGGACGCTGAGGGCGACGCGATGGCCGGCCTCACCACGCTCCCGGACGCGGCGACCGTCGCGCGCATCTTCACCGTCGCGACCGGCGAGTCGCCGGGCGACCTCCGCATCCTCGGCCAGGGCGTGACCGCCGTCGGCTGGCGCGTGGACGCGCGAGGTGGCCCGTACTGCGTGCTGATCGCGATCCCTCGAGACGTGCAGGCGCAGCAGGGGCGCGACGAGCCGGCCCAGTTCGGCGCGCGCCACGCCCTGCTCACCGCGCTGTCGGAGGCGACCCCGTTCGTCCCGCGCCCCATCACCACCTCGGTCGACCCGGAGCAGAGCGACCCCGTCGACGGCCGCTGGGCGTGGGCGGTCACGTCACTGCTAGAGGGCGACCGGCCCGGCCCCGAGGGCATGCCGGAGGCGGCCGCACGCGACCTCGGCGCGGTGCTCGCGGAGCTGCACGCGATCCCGGTGGAGGGCTACGGCCTGCTCGAAGATCGCATCGACGAGGTGCGCGGCGTGGCCGCCGACCGGGGCGCGGGGATGCTCGCGCGCTGGCCCGCCGGTTTCTGGCCGTTTGACGGCCGCTCGCTGCTTTCCCACCCGGTTGCCCGCCTCGCGCCGTCGTTGATCGCCGGGCTCTCCGCGCTGCGCGAGCCGCTGCTGCGCTACGCGGAGGCGCCAAGCGCGGTCGCGGCCTGCCACACGGACCTGAACGCGAGCCACTTCCTGCTGCGCGACGGGCGCCTCTCCGGCCTTATCGACTTCGGCGACGCCGCGATCCTCCCGCCAGCGTTCGATATCGCCTCGTTCGCGTACTTCCAGGGGTGGCCGCTCACAGGCGCGCTGATCGAGGGCTACGCCAGCAACCGGATCATGCGCGAGATCCGGCTGGTGGAGGCGCAGCAACTCTCGATCGCCCTCGCGCTTCAGAAGGTGGAGAAGTCAGCCCGCGCGGACGACGCGGTGCGACGACAATACGCGCTGGACTTCCTCGCAAAGACGCTGCCGCTCGCCGCGGCACGCAGGAGTGACGCCTGATGCCCCACGTCGAACTGCCCAGCGGCATCCGCATCCGCTACGACGAGCGCGGCCCGCGCGACGCGCGGCCGCTGGTGCTGGCGCACGGCTTCGGGGTCGGCCTGGAGATGTGGTACCCGCAGATGCACGTGCTGGCGCAGGACTACCGCTTCATCGCCTGGGACGCGCGTGGCCACGGCGGATCCTCGGCGCCCGGCATCGTCGAGGACTACACGATGCGCGCGCTCGCGGCCGACCTGCGCGGGCTGCTGGAAGCGCTGGACGCGGCGGACGGCGCGATCATCGGCGGGATGTCGTTCGGCGGGCAGATCGCGCTGCAGTACACCGTCGACCACGCCCCCGACGTGCACGCGCTCGTGCTGAGCGACAGCACCACGCGCGGCCCCGAGCCGCCGCCCGTGCCGCGCACCGGCGAGGTGTGGGACTGGGCCGGCGACCCCGGGCTGGAGGGCTGCCGCCACGCGATGCAGACACGCCCTGACCTGACCGACGCGATCAAGTACCTCCAGGTCCCCACGCTGGTGATCGTCGGCACGCTGGACGAGATGATCCTGCCCGGCCTGCGCCGGCTGGACGGGCTGCCCCGGTCGCGCACGGTGCGGTTGGACGGGTGCTACCACGGCACCAGCAGCCAGCGCCCGCGCGACTGGAACGAGCAGGTGCTCCGCTTCCTCCGAGACGTCGAGGCCGGGGCACCCCTCGGCGAGGACGAGATCGTCTAGGCTGCGCCCACCTCAACAGACGGGATTCGCCATGCTCGCGCTGCGCAGCACCCTGGTCGTCGACGCGCTGGACGCGCCCGCGCTCGCCGCGGCACGCACCACCGCCGCCGACGCCGTCCTCATTGACCTCGCACACCCGAGCGTGCAGGGCCGGCGCGACGAGGCCCGCGCACAGGCGCGGCGCGCCGCGCAGGCGATCGCGAAGGCCGGGCGGCCGGTGTTCGCGCGCGTCTCCTCCACCGTCACCGGCGAGATGGAGGCGGACCTGGACGCGGTCGTCGGCGCGTGGCTGACCGCGGTCATGCTCTCGGACACGGAGCAGCCGCAGGACGCCCGCGACGCGGATGTGCAGATCCGCAAGCGCGAGATGCGCGCGCGGCTGACGCCGGGCGGCATCCGCCTGATCCCCGAGATCGAGTCCGCCGAGGCGCTCGCCGTGCTGCCCGGCATCCTGCGGTCGGTCGACCGCTTCGGCGCGGTCATGCTCAGCCTGACCGGGCTGCGCGAGGACCTGCGGCTGGGCAGTCGCGCGAGCGCGGTCTACGAGCACGCGATGGCGGACGTCGCGATCGCCGCGCACACCGTGCGCCTCCCGTGGGCGCTGAACGTGGAACACCACCGCCCGGAACTGACCGCGATGCCCTCAAGGGCGCACGACTTCGGCGCGGCCGGGGTGACGGTGCACCACGAGGGAACGGCGCGCGGGATGAACTCGCTCTTTACGCCCGACCCGACCGAGGTCGCGATTGCGCGCGCGATCCTGGTGGAATGGGACCTGGTGCGCGCCCGCGGCGAGTGGGCGGGTGTGGTCGCCGGCGAGGTGCTTGAGGCCCCCGCGACCGACCGCGCTGTCGACCGGCGCTCCGTGCGTCGCGCCCGCGCGCTGCTCGAACAGGTCGCCGCGATCGAGGCGCGGGAGCGCGCCGGCTAGCGACAGCCCTCGGCTCAGTTCGAGAGGGGCACCAGCCAGACGATCGGCGCGACGCCGGCGTCCGGCTGCGGCGACGGTGCGACCGCAACGTGGATGCGGTCGCCCTCGGCCAGATCGCGCAGGGCGACATCCAGTCGCGATCCGGGCACCACGAGCAGTTCGGTTCCCATTTCGTCCGAGCCGGCGAGGGCGACGAGCGACAGCCGCCCGGTCGCGGGATCGGCCGACGCCACCTCGCGCTCCGCATCCATCAGCGGCGCCCAGGCGAGTTGCCCCGCCTGATCGGCGTGCACGAAGTAGGTCGCACCGCCGCCGAAGGTCTGGACGGTGATCCGCGCGCCCGGCGTCACGACCTCGGCGCAGGCGTAGCCGGGCCGCTCCACGCCCAGGCAGGCGTTCGGCCAGTCCACCGCCTCCACCCCCACCAGGCGGAAGAGCGTCTCCGCTTCGCCGAGCCACTCCGCGATCGCCTCGATCGCGAGGCCGGCGAAGCGCTCCGCGTCCACCGCACCCCCGCCGTCACCGGGAACCACCGTGGAGGTCGCCGGGAAGGTCGGGAGGACCGACGGAACACCGACGACGGTCGTCGCGTCATCGCCGCCGTCGTCGAGCGGGCTGGTCGGGGGCGGATCGGAGGCGCCGCACGCGGCGGCAAGCAGCATCGTCAGCGCCAGGATCAGGAAGAGAGGGCCTCGGGCAGTGCGTCTGGACACAACAGGCTCCTCGTTGGCCCCCGGCGAAGGGAGCGGGGTATCATCCATCGGGACGGCGCGGTCCGCCCTCCCCACAGTCTCTCAGACGCCCGCATCCGCACCGGAGTTCCGCATGCCCGCAATTGTCGTGATCGGTGGCCAGTGGGGTGACGAGGGCAAGGGCCGGGTGGTGGACTTCCACTCCCAGTACTGCTCGG
>JBAYVN010000096.1:0-6654 GCA_041674525.1 Dehalococcoidia bacterium
CACCGTGTCCGCCCCGGCGAAGGGCGACCGGTTGCCGCGGTTTCTCAGGGCCGGAACCCTCCACCGCTCTGGATGAACCGCCGAGGGGCCACCGGCCCGCCGACGCGTATCTCTCCGAGACTACGGACGGGCCGTCCGTTCTGTCAATCAGGATCCGCCGAGGGGCGGCGCACCGCCCCGGACCGCGCGCATCCGCGCCTCGTTGACCGCCTGCCGCACCCGGTCGAGGTCGATCGGGGCGGTGCTCACCACCTCGCCCGCCACCTCCACGACCGGGATCTCCAGCAGGAACCGCTTCTCGAGCTCCGGGTCGGACTCGATGTTCACCTCGCGCAGGTCGAAGGGGATCGTGCGGCCCAGCGCGTAGAGCATCTGCTTCGCCACGGCGCAGAGGTGGCAGCCCGGACGGGAGTAGAGGATGACCTCCGGGCGCGGGGACGCCGTCGCCACCGCTAGGTCCGCCGCACCTGCACGCGCCCCGCCGGGCTCGCTGGCTCGGCCGGGCCACGGTCAATCGGGCCGCGACGCCAGAACATCGCCGCGACGGGGATCGAGAGCGCCACCACCACGAGCGAGACGAGTTGCGGGACGGTGACATCGGTCAGCACGGTGCCGGCCGAGTCCACGCGCAGGTAGGACACCAGGAACCGCATCACCGCGTACACGTTGAGGAAGGCGAAGAACGCCAGCCCGGGACGCCGCTTGAACGGCCCGCTGATCAGCCAGAGCACCATCCCGAGGATCAGGAAGTCGCCCAGCATCTCGTAGGTGGTCGCCGGGTGATGCGCGCCGACGGTGACCGAGTGGGCAAAGGCGGGCGAGTTCGGGTGGGTGTAGATCACGCCCCACGGCAGGTCGGTCGCGCGCGCCAGGTGCTCGCCGTTGATCAGGTCGCCGATGCGCCCGATCCCCATGCCCAGGATCAACCCGGGCGCGGCGGCGTCCAGCCCGTTCGCGACGTCCCAGCCCTTCCACAGCGCGTACGCCAGCGGGCCCGCGACGCCGCCGAGGACCGCACCCCAGATGGAGATGCCGCCCTCGGTCAGCTGGATAATCTGTGCGGGGTTCGCGCCGTAGAAATCCCAGTGCTCCGCCACGAACAGCAGCCGCGCGCCGATGATGCCGGACGGCACGCCGATCAGCGCCAGCGTGTAGGCGTTGTCCACGTCGAAGTGGATGCGCTCCGCCACCCGCAGCGAGATCCAGACACCGCCGAGGATGCCCAGGGCCGTGAACAGGCCGTGCCAGGTCAACAGGAACGGTCCGAGTTTCCCGAAGTCCGGGTCGAACGGGATCTCGATCGCAAGTCGGACGGCAGTCGGCATCACGCGGGCCTCCGGCGCACCGTGGGAGTGGCGCTATGCATCAACGATAGCGGCTGGCTGCCCCTTACGCCCCGGCGCTCGGCCCCGGCGAGAAGGCCTGCTCGTATAACGCTCGGACGGTCGCCGGATCCAGCCCCTCGCCGAGGAACGTCTCTCCGATGCGGACCTCGAAGTGCAGGTGCAGTTCCGTGTTGGGATTGGTGACGGACTCGGGCGTGCCTGACTCGCCGATGCCGCCGACCAGTTGCCCCGCCGTGACCTGGATGCCGACCGCGATGCCCTCATCGATCGAGTCCAGGTGGCAGTACCGCGTCACCAGCCCGTTGCCGTGGTCGATCCAGACCTGCCGCCCCCGGTAGAGGTCCAGCGTCTCCGGGTCACTGAACCCCTGCGTGGCGGTACGCGCGTCCAGTTCCACCACCTGCTCCGGCGTCAGGTCCACGTAGTCGTGGTCGGCGCGCGTCACCACGCCCGCCGCGGCCGCGATCACCTGCGTCCCCCGGTCGATCACCACGCACGAGTCACCGAAGTAGAAGTCCACGCCCTCGTGGACGCCGTTCCGGTACTCCCGAGGCGCGTTCGGCATCAGCCGGTCGCTCGTCGGCAGGCAGGCGCCCTCCACCGGCATCGTCAGCCCCACCAGGGCGTTCGGGTCGATCGTGGAGGGCGGCGGTGTCGGCGTGAACGGCATTGCCGTCGCCGTGGGGACGACGGCCGTCGCGGTCGCCGCTACCGGGCTGCCGTCGGTAAGCACCGTGATGTCCGAGTCGCCACCACCGAGGCAGCTGTTGAGCAGGAGCGCCAGGGGCGTCACCCCGAGCAGGCGAAGGAAGTCGCGGCGCGGCGCGCGCATGATGTGTCCGTCTCCACCCCGCCGGATTCCAGCATACCGCTGCACTCGGGACGGTCGACCCGCGGCGATTACGGCCGGGCGACACCTTCGAAGCGGGGCGCGCGTCGCCGGGCGACCTCCGCGGCAGCGTGGTGCGCGCGCGTCGCGTACAGGTCCTGCTCCCACGCGATCCGCACGTCCGCGCCGTAGCGGTGCCGCAGCGCCGCCTCGATCAGGTGGTCGAGGAGCGGAAGGTTCTTCGGCAGGACGGAGCCGTGGAGGTAGGTCCCGATCGCCTCGCGGTACACGCAGCCCTCGGTGCCGTCCGCGCCGTTGTTACCGAAACCGTGCTCCACGCGCGCGAACGGCCGCGCCGCCGGCCCCAGGTAGGTGCGCCCGCCGTGGTTCTCGAACCCGACCACCTCGCCGACATCGTCCAGCGTCGAGACGGCGAGCACGTCGCCGATGCAGCGGGCCCAGCCTGGGCCGGGCGCCACCGTCGTCACGTCGAAGAGGCCCGCTCCCGGCAGGGTCTCGCCCTGGCCGTCGCGGTACCAGTGGCCGAACAACTGGAAGCCGCCGCACACGGCCAGCATCGCGACATCGTCCTCCGCCCACGCCCGCAACTTCGGGCCGCGGGTCACGAGTTCCTCCGCAATACGACGTTGCTCGCGGTCCTGCCCGCCGCCGATCAGCAGCAGGTCCGCCTCGACCGGCAACGCGTCGCCCAGGCTGACCCGCGTCACCTCCACCCCGACCCCCAGCACCGCCGCGCGGTGCTGAAGCGCGAGCAGGTTCCCGCGGTCCGCGTACACGCTCATCACGTCGTCGTAGAGCGAGACCACACGGATCGTGCCGAGCGACGGGCGTTCCGAGGTCATCGTGCCGTCTCCCAGTAGGAACGCTCGCCGGCGTGCGCCGCCACCACCTCGCGCACCTCGATCATCGCCGTGTACGTCGCGACGATGTCCAGCGTGCCGCCCTCCGGCGTCGCTGCGAGCGCGGCGTCCAGCGCCGGGCCGGTCTCGCCGATCGTCTCGTCCGGCGTGCGCCCCGCGATGTGGAAGCGCAGCGCCAGGTCGTCCGCCCGCGCACCCGCGCAGGTCAGCCGTTCGAGGCGTGGCGTGAGCCGCTCGAGGTCCGCGTCGTAGATCCAGGAGACGTCCTGTCCGTCCTGGATGCCGTCGTTCAGGAAGGCCAGCACCTGCAGCGGCCGCCCCGCGGCAAGGAGAGCGCGCACGATCTCGTTGAGGCCGGCCGGGTTCTTCGCGAGCCAGATCCGCACCGCCCGCCCACCGACCTCGAACCGTTCCTGCCGCCCGAACGCCGGGCCCGCCGCCGCGATCGCGGCCACCGAGGTCGCGAGCGGGACGCCGAGTGCACGACCGGCGGCGATCGCCGCCAGCGCGTTGTAGACCGAGTAGAGGCCGGCGGCGGGCAACAGGAGCGTGGCCTGCTCCTCGCCGGAGACCACCTCGATCTCGCTCGACTCAGCGCTGAGGGTGATCCGGCGCGCGAACACCTGCGGCGCCTGGCGCGAGCGGCCGCATGCGTCGCAACGCCACCAGCCCACGTGGCCCATCGTCACCGCTTCGTGCTTCACGCGCGCGCCGCAGGCACAGAAGCGCGCGTCCGTCGCATGCTCCGCGAGGGTGAGCGCCACGGAACGGTCCTCCACGCCGAACAGGACGACGGGGCCGCGCGCGTGGTCGGCGAGCGCGGCGACCGAAGGATCGTCCGCGTTCAGCACCAGCGTCGGCGTGCCCGCGCCCGCATCGAGCATGCGTGCCCAGCCGGAGGCGACGGAATCGATCTCGCCGTACCGGTCGAGCTGGTCGCGAAACAGGTTCAGGAACACCGCCACGCGCGGACGCAGCCGCGGGAACAGCGCCGGGAGCGCCGCCTCGTCCACCTCGAACAGCCCGAGCGTGCTCGCGGCATCAGCGATCCGCCCGTCCGGACCGGCGGCGTCCACCAGCGCGGTCACCAGGCCGCGTTCGAGGTTCGAGCCGGTGCGGTTCGTGAGCGGCGTCATACCGGCGGCGGTCGCGATCGCGGCCACCAGGTGCGTGGTCGTGGTCTTGCCGTTCGTACCGGTGACGGTGACCAGACCCTGCCCGGGCTGTGAAGCGAGCGACTCCACGAGGCTCGGCGCCAGCGTCCGCGCGACCAGCCCCGGCAGCGCCGTACCGCCACCCCGGCCCAGGCGGCGCGTCGCCTCGCCGGCCACGCGGCCGGCCAGGAGCGCGGCGCGTTCGCGGGGTGAGGGGCCACGAGCATTGGTTGTGCGCGTCACCCCTCGATGTTCGCACACGCGCGGCGGACGGGCCTGAGGCGCACGCCACGTCTGCCTAGCGGACGATCTCCCAGTAGATGCGCTCGCCCTCGTCGATGCGGCGGACGCGCTGCTCGTCTTCCAGGTAGCGCAGGTGGGCCAGCGTCTCACCGAGCGCGCTGCGCTTCATGAAGATGTTGAAGTCATCGAACGGCCCGGTGTTCCACTTCACCCGCTGCGACACGTCCCGGCCGGAGGCCAGGCCGTCGCCGACCGCCTGGCGCACCTCTTCGAGGCGGTCGTCATGGTGGTGGAGCAGGATGTTGCAGCGCGCGCGCAGGTCCGCAATCGTGAACTCGTGCGCCGGCAGCGCGCGCCAGGTGTCGAAGTCCGCGACTTTCTTCAGGCTGTTGCGGAAGTCGGAGAGCGGGCTGCTCCCCTCCTGGTCGGCGTGCAGCGAGACGTTCGGGCTGATGTACGGCAGCACGTGGTCGCCGGTGAACATCAGCTTGTGGTTCGGCTCGTACATGCACATGTGCCCGGGCGTGTGGCCCGGCGTCCACACGGCGCGCAGCGCCCAGCCATCGAACTCCACCACCTCGCCGTCCTGGAGCTTGATGTCCGGCTCGAAGAAGGATGGCGGCGCGCCGTTCCGGCCGCCCTGCTGGCCGGCGGGCGGCACGGCAGGCGTCTCCCCCACCTTCACGCGCGGCGCGGTCGGCGAGAGGGCGCCCGCGGCGTGGGCCGCGTCGATCTCCTCCTGCGGTACGCCGTGGGTCACCAGCCAGCGGTCGGAGAGCTTCGTCCAGCCCGCGTTGTCCAGCCAGCGGTCCTGGATCCACTGCCACTCGCGCTCAAGCATGATCACGTCGCAGTCCGGCGACTGCTCCTTGATCCACCCCGCCATGCCGATGTGGTCCGGGTGCGCGTGCGAGATGAAGATGCGGCGGATGTCCTTCGGCGCGTAGCCGAGGTCCGCGAGCTGCTTCGTCATCGCCTCAATCGCCTCGGGCGTCCCGAAACCGGCGTCGAACAGGCTCACGCCGTCTGCGCCGCGGAACGCGTACGGGATGATGTAGGGGAGCGCGGGCCCGGGGAACGGCGTCTTCAGCTGGTACAGGCCGGGGACAATCTCCACCGAGGGTCCTCTCCGCGGACGTCACGGGGCGTGACGAGGGGGCGTGGTGGCCGGGATGCTTCGGCGCGTGGTCGCTGCCGGCGCTGGCCGCGGCGGAGCATAACAGACGCCGCCCTACCGTCCGCCGAGCAGCCCCAGTTCCTCCAGCGCCTCGAACAGGTCGCCAGCGCCCGGCACGCGGCGGTGTGCCGGCGGGTCGCCATCGTCCCGGTCCCCCACCTGCACCACCCACCAGCCGAGCCGGCGCGGCGGCCCCACGTCATACCTCGGCGTGTCACCGACGAAGACGGTCTCGCCCGGTGTGCTGCCGAGGTCCGCGAGCGCAGCGTCGAAGATCGCCGGGTGCGGCTTGGACCGGCGGTGCTCGTCGCTGAAGACAAGCGAGTCGAACGCCTCCAGCAGCCCGTGGTGCGCGAAGACCTGCCGCAGGTGCCGCCCGCCGGCGACGCCGGTGTTGGAGATGAGCCCCACCCGCAGGCCGCGGTCGCGCGCCTCCTCCACCGCCTCGGCCGCCCCCTCCAGCAGCGCGGGCATCGAGTGCAGGATCGAGCCGCCGTATGCCTCGATGAACTCGGCGACATCCTCGGCGGTCAGCCGGTCGGCCGCCCCCGGGCGCATCTGGTAGATGACGTGGCGCGCGCGGTCCTCGGCGGACACGTCGCGGCCGTGCTCCTGCAGGCGCGAGAGCGTGCGGTTGGAGGCCAGGTGGAACTGGGTGAACTCGTCCTGGGTGACGTGGATGCCGTGACGCTCCAGCACGGGGCGCACGCCTTCGTAGCGAACGCGGGCGCGCTCCGGGAACAATTCCCGGCGCTCGGCCATCAGCGTGCCCCAGAGGTCGAAGACCACGGCGCGGAGCATGCGACCCCCTCCGGCTACTGGCTGAATACCAAACGAGCGCCCTTCCGGGCGCCCGTTCGTGTCGCGGTCATGGCGTGATCAGGCCTTGGTGGACGAGCCCTCGTCCTTCGCCTTCTCAGCGTCGTCATCCTTCTTCTCGTCGTCGGGGATGCGCGCTTCCTTGCGGAACTCGCGGATGCCTCGACCGAGGCCGGCACCCAGGTCGCCCACGCGGGAGGCGCCG
>JBAYVN010000097.1:0-6436 GCA_041674525.1 Dehalococcoidia bacterium
AGGTCGGCGTGATCGTCGTCGCCGGGCTCGTCGGCTGGCGGCTATTCGCCCTCGCTGACAGCGCGGGCGGCGCGGACGCCCTCCGCGTGCGCGTGCCCCGGCCGATGGTGATCGCGGCGTGGGTCCTCTTCTTCGGCCTGATCGTGGCGCTGCCGGCCGCTCGCCAGGTCGTGGAGTCCCAGGCGCTGGCGATGGCGGACGCCTTCTACCGCGTCGGCTCGCTCGTCTTCGGCGGTGGCCACGTCGTACTGCCGCTGATCGAGGCGGAGGTGGTGCCGAGCGGCTGGGTGACGCAGGACCAGTTCATCGCGGGCTACGGCGCGGCCCAGGCCGTGCCCGGCCCGCTCTTCACCTTCGCCGCCTACCTCGGCGCGGTCGCCGGGCCGGAGCCGAACGGGTGGCCCGGGGCGGCGATCGCGCTCGGCGCCATCTTCGCCCCCTCGTTCCTGCTCATCGCGGGCGCGCTGCCGCTCTGGGAGGGCCTGCGAACGCGGGGCGTCTTCCAGGCGGCCCTCCGAGGCGTGAACGCGGCGGTCGTCGGCATCCTAGCCGCCGCGCTCTACGACCCCGTGTGGACGAGCGCGGTCCTTGGCCCGGAGGACGTGGCGCTGGCGCTGGCCGCGTTCGGGTTGCTGCAGGTGTGGAAAGTGCCGCCGTGGGCGGTGGTGGTGCTCACGGCCGCCGGGGCGCAGGCGCTCTCTGTGCTGTAGCGAGGGTGTGATCGCGGTCACTTCACGGAACGACGCCTGATCCCTTAGCCTCTCCACCACATGAGCACTGACTCGTCCGAGCCAGACCCAGGTAGCCATACGAGGCACCCGAGATGACGACCTCACTGAGCGTCGTCGTCGTCCTCATCCTCTTGAACGCGCTCTACGTCGCGGCGGAGTTCGCCGCCGTGTCCTCGCGCCAGACGCGCGTCCGGCAGGCGGCTGAGGCCGGCAGCGGCGCCGCGCGCTGGGTGCTGACCGTCCTCAGTTCCCCCGCCCAACTCGACCGCTACGTCGCCTGCAGCCAGGTGGGCATCACGCTCTCCAGCCTCGTGCTCGGCGCGTTCGGCCAGGCCACGCTTACGCCGATCCTCGCCGATGCGCTCGAGTCGCAGGCGGGGATGGCCTCCGGAGCCGCGCTGGGCACCGCCGCCACCCTGATGCTGGTGATCCTGACCGGCTTTCAGGTGGTGATCGGCGAGTTGCTCCCGAAGTCGATCGCGCTCCAGTTCCCGACGCAGACCGTCATCTACACCGCGTTCCCGATGCGCGGCTCGCTGTGGCTGTTCCGGCCGCTGATCGCGGTGCTGAACGGCAGCGGCATGATGCTGCTGCGCCTCATGCGCGCGCCCGCCGCCAGCCACCGCCACATCCACTCGCCCGAGGAGATATCTCTGCTGATCGCGGAGAGTTTCGACGGCGGCCTCTTCTCGCAGGAAGAGCAGGAGCGCTTCGACCGCGCGCTGCGCCTCAGCGTGCTGCCGGTGCGACGGCTCATGGTCCCGCGTCTCGACATCGTTGCCGTCGACGGATCGCAAACCCTCGATGAGGTGCAGCGCACCCTCGCGCAGTCCGCCTTCACCCGGCTCCCCGTCTACGAGGGCAACACGGATCGCATCGTCGGCGTGCTGCACGCCAAGACCGTCGCGAACCGCATCGCACTCGGCGAGGGGCACCGGCGGGCGACGGACGTCATGCGCCCCATCGCCAGCGTGCCGGAGTCCATGCGAGCCGAACGCCTCGTGACCGAGTTGCGCCGCCAGCGGTCGGAGCAGGCGGTCGTCGTGGACGAGCACGGCAGCGTCGCCGGGCTCGTGACCCTCGAAGACCTGCTGCTCGAAGTCCTCGGCGACACCGACTCCGCCCCCGGCGGCGAGGATGCGCCCGAGCGCCTGCCGGACGGCCGTCTGCGCATGTCCGGTCGCATGCGCGTGGACGAGGCGCACGAATGGCTCGGCGTGCTGTGGGAGGGCGAGAGCGACACCGTCGGCGGCATCGTCGCGGAGGCGCTCGGCCGCGTCCCGCGGCCCGGTGACCGCGCGCTCATCGAGGGCGTCGAGGTCGAGGTCGAGAGCGTCGAGCACCTCGCGGTGCACACGCTCCTGGTCCGGCCCTTCGTGCTGACCGGGACGGAGGAGTAGTGGACGCCTTCGTGCCGGCCCTGATCGTGCTCGTGCTGATCGGCCTGAACGGCCTCTTCGTCGCCGCTGAGTTCGCGATCGTCGGCGCGCCGCGCGCGACGCTGGAGCGCAAGGCGGCGGAGGGCAACCGCGGCGCGCGTGTCGTGACCGGGATCCTGCGCGACCCGCGCAACCAGGACCGCTACATCGCCACGGCGCAGCTCGGCATCACCTTCGCCTCGCTCGGCCTCGGCATGTACGGGGAGCACCAGCTGGCGCACTGGCTGGAGGTGCAGCTGGAAGGTTGGACGGGCATGCCCGCCTGGCTCGCCGCGCACACCCTCGCCTCCATCGTTGCGATCGCCGCGCTCACCTACCTCCACATCGTCGTCGGCGAGATGGTGCCGAAGTCGCTCGCGCTCCAGCACGCCGAGGGCACCGCGATGCGCGTCACGCCCTGGATGCTCGCGATCCGGCGCGTCCTCTATCCGCTCGTCGTGACGCTGAACGCGCTCGGCAACGGCATCCTCCGCCTGCTCGGCATCGACCGCTCCCAGGGCAGCCAGGAGCGGTTCCACACCGCCGAGGAACTTGAGTTCGTGGTGGAGGAGAGCCTCCACGGCGGCATGATCAGTCGTGGTTCCGGGCGCTTGCTGCAGGAACTCTTCGACCTCGGCGCGCTCACCGCGGAAGACGTGATGGTGCCGCGCGTGCAGGTGGACGGCATCCGCCTCGGCGCACCGGCAGAGGACGTACGGCGCATCCTGCTGGAGTCGGCGCACACCCGCTACCCCGTCTACCGCGAGGACCTGGACGACATCGTGGGCGTGGTGCACGTGCGCGCGCTCACCGACCTGGTGCGGACCGGCGCGCCGCTCACCGGCGAGTCCGTGCGCACCGCGCCGTTCGTCCCGTCCTCCACGCCGCTCGATGTCGTCGTGCGCCGCATGCGCAGCCAGCTCGTGCAGTTCGCCGTGGTGCTGGACGAGCACGGCGGCACCGCCGGCATCATCACCCCCGACGACGTCAGCGCCGAGATCCTCGGACGCGTCGATGAGTCAGAGACGCGCGCGGAGATCTACCGCGACCCGCAGGGCCGCCTGCACGTCGCCGGCACCGTGCGACTCGATGAACTCGGCGAACGCCTTGAGCGCGCGATCGAGCACGACGACATCGAGACGGTGAGCGGCCTCGTGCTCGCGCTGCTCCAGCGCCCCCCGCACATGGGCGACGCCGTCACCTACCAGGGCGTCCTCCTGCAGGTCATGCGCGTCGATGGCAAAGGCGTCGCCGAAGCCCTCGCCTCCGTCGTCAAAGCAGACGACGACTAACCCCGATCCTCCGCGAGATGAGCGAAGGCGTTCCCGCGCCTCAGCGCTGGCCAGGGAGCCGCACCCCTCTCCGCTCCGACAGGCTCAGCGCGAACGCAGTCTGAACGAGGTCGTAGCCTCACGGAGTCCGCAGATCCGGGGGCGAAGCCCTGATGGGGGTGGAACCCCCATCAGAAATCATCCCCCTCGCCCTGGGGCGAGGGGGCAGGGGGTGTGGGGCTGCCGCGTCAGCGGCAGTCAGCGGCGTACCGGCACGCCCTCGACCCCCACGCCAACACCGAGGGCGACCGCGCCCCCGCGCGTCAGCGCAGCCGGTCCAGCGCCCCCGCCATCGCGTGCAGCGCGCGCGCCCGATGCGAGATCAGGTGCTTTTCCTCGCCGATCTCCGCCGTCGTGCGCCCGTCCGGCAACTCGAAGATCGGGTCGTAGCCGAAGCCGTCCGCGCCCCGCGGTGCGAGGGCGATGCGGCCCTCCAGCACCCCCTCGCGTACCACCGTGCGGTTGCCGGGGCGGGCGAGCGCGATCACCGCGCGGAAGCGCGCACCCCGACGCGCGGCGGGGACACCCTCCAGCATCTGCAGCAGCAGCGCCGTGCGTTCCGCGTCCGTCTGGCAGCGCGACCCGCCGAAGCGCGCGGACAGCGGCCCGGGCCGTCCGTCCAGCGCGTCCACCTCGATGCCCGAGTCGTCTGCGATCGCCGGCAGGCCGGAGGCGCGCGCGATCGCGACCGCCTTTGAGATCGCGTTCTCCACGTAGGAGCGCCCGGTCTCCACCACCGGCGGGATGTCCACGCCCGCCTCGGCCGGCGTCAGCAGTTCCCACCCGTGCCCGCCGAGGATCGCGCGGAACTCGCGCACCTTCCCGGCGTTGCCGGTGGCCATCACGATGCGGCGGTCGGGCTTCGTGGCGTGGTTGGTCATCGAGTTCCTCGCGACTGCGCTACAGCGGTGACCAGCGGTTGGCGAGTTTCGCGGCGGAGGCGGGGAGGGTCGTCACCTCCACGCTGTCCATCGGCAGCCGGTGCGGCGTGAACGGCCCATGCCGGCGCAGCGCCGCGGTCAGCGCCCGCGCCTCCGCGCGTGCCGCGTCGAACGCCGCGTCCGCGAACAGGTCACGAGGCGTACCGAGCCGGCCCTCCGCGACCTGGAAGCCGAGCGCGACGACGCGCGGCTCGTCCGACACGGACGCCGCCTCGGCGAGGCCGGCCGGCAGCCACGCGCCCACGTGCGAGCCGCGCAGCGCGCCGTCCACCAGTTGCGGCGTCGCGTACGGACCGGTCAGTTCGGCCACGGTCGGGAACGCGCCGTGGCAGCGCACGATCGCCGTCGGGTCGTTCCGCCCGGCGGACGGCCCGCTGCCCGGGGCGACCGGGTCGCTGGAGGTCGCCACCACCACCTCGCCCGTCGCCCGCGCGATCACGCGCTTCACGACGTAGCGCTCGGTCAGCCCGATGAACGCCAGCAGGTCGTAACTCTCCTCCGGCGTGTTGAACATGATCTTCTTCGCGAGCGCCGTGTCGTGGACCTCGAACGAGAAGCCCTCGTGCAGCGGCTCCGCGAGCACCAGTCCGGGCGTGGTGAACGGGTCCGCGAACGTGCGCGCGAACGGCAGGTTGAACGCGCCGTTCGCCGCGCCGTCGCCCAGCAGCACCACGACCGGCTCCGAGGGGCGTTCGACGAACTCGAGCTCGGCCACGCCTGGACCGGCGCCGCGGAGGTTGCCCGTGAAGGTGTCCGGCAGCAGGTCGCGCGCCGGGCCGTGCTGGTGCAGCCGCTCCGCAGTCTGCGCCGCGGCCGTGAGGGCGTCCCACGCCGCGCGGTGCACCGGCTCCGCGCCCTCGCCGTGAGCGTGCGACAGCACCAGGAAGAGCGTGTCGCCGCACGCGTACGCCTGCGCGTCCACCAGCACGCCCGCCGCGACCACCGCCGCGAGGCGCGCGCGGGCCGCCTCGATCACCTCGGGGTGGACGGCGCCGCCGCCGACGAAGCCGCCGATGCCGGCCTTGATCACGGACAGGGTCTGGGACATCGGGTCATCCTTCGGCGCCGGCCTGATCGAGAGCGAACCCTGGTCAAGGGAACGTAGCCACGGGGTGGTGCGCGATCAAACGGCGCGCGGCGAGCGTCAGCGGCGGAGGGCGTCCACGTCCAGCGGCACCGGCCCGTCCCCCAGGCCCAGCCGCTCGCGCAGCACGCCCATCACCTTCTCGGCCAGCGGCCGGCACGTCACCTGTACGCCCCAGTCGAGGTCCTTCGAGCGCCCCATGAACGCCTCCAGCGCGATCAGCCGCTCCGCGGCGCGCTGCAGGGCGTGCGCCTCGTCGTGCGCGCGCGTCCCCTCCAGGCGGCGCGGCCCCTCGCGGCCGCCGTCGGCGCTGTGGAGGTCGCGGAACACGATCCCGCAGCCCGCCGAGAACATCATCGCGCCCAGCGGCGTGGCCTCGGGCGGGACGTGCGCCGCGAGCGCGAGCGCCGTCTGGTGGCGGTGCGCGGAGTCGTACTCCATCGCCAGGCGCCCGCCGGGCGGGACGGCCGAGGCCAGCGCGGCGACGATCAGCGCGTCGATCCCCTCGGGGATCTCGACCTCGTTCTCGCCGATCGGGACGCGCGCCTGGAACGAGGTGACCTCCACCCAGTGATGGGCGGGCAGCCGGCCGGCGTGGTGCAGGCCGTGGAGCACGGGCTCCTTCGTCCGCCCGAGGCCCTCGGCGTGCAGGAACACCCGGAACGCGGTCGCGCCGGTGCGCGTCAGCGGCCCGAGTTCGACGAGCATCCGCACGCCGTTGCCGACCTCCGTCAGGTCGAGCGCGGCAAGCGCGTGCGCTGGCACTTCGGGGGCGGCGCGCCAGGGGGCGGGGACGGTCACGGCCACGGGGCCTCCGAGGACTGGGCGGGACGGGTGAGGCGCGGCATCCGCGCAACGGGTGCCCAGATTACACTCCCGCCCATGCTTCGCACCCGGCCGTTCTCGGAAGTCATCCCATGACCGTCGCCGC
>JBAYVN010000098.1:0-6302 GCA_041674525.1 Dehalococcoidia bacterium
CCACCGCCGAGGCGCTCTACCCGAAGTCCTACGGTGAGCTCGCCAGCGCCCTGCTGGAGTCGGCCCGCCTGACGCTCCGCGACGAGGAGTTCGAGCGCCTGGTCGATGGCGCGGCCGAGACACTGGCATCGCCCCACCTGCCCGTGCTGGCCACCCTGCCCCTCGCCCAGCGCGTGGAGGCCGCGTGCAGCGTGCTGCGCCAGCAGGACGTCGTCGTCACCTGCGAGTCTGACGGCAGCGGCGGCTTCGTGCTCATCGAGCGCACGTGCCCCTTCCGCGACGCCGCCAGCCGACACGTCACGGTCTGCGGCATGCACGAGGCCCTGATCGGTCGGCTCGCCGGGATGAAGGCGACGCTGGTCTCCACGCTGGCCAGCGGTGCGGATCGCTGCGTGTATCACCTCGTGCCGGCAACCGTCGGGGCCGATCGATCGGCCTGACCGATCGCCCCCGTACCGGACGCACCCCGCCTGCACGCCCGCGCGTCGATCGACGCCCGCTTTCGCGCGTGGCTATCATGACGGCGCCTCCCCGGGCGGGGATTCCGGAACGACTCGTGGCACGTCCTGACTGCCTCACGCGCGCACGCCGCACGCCTCGCCTCGCCCGCCGCGCGGGGAGTCGCTGACCCGTGGCCACGTGGGTTGGCCGGTACGCGATGGTGGACGGGCAGGTGCGCGAGCACGGCCCGTGGCTCGTGGACCGGCAACGTGAGCGCGAGGACGAGACGATCCGGCTGCTGGTCCTCGCCGAGCCGGCGGATCGGCGATCCGCCGAGTTCTGCTCCGAGGTCGCGGAGGCCGTCGCCGCGCTCTTCGCACGCGAGTCGCTCTCCATCACCGGCGGGCTGCTACGGGCGCTCCAGCAGGCGCATACCAACCTCGCCGAGTGGAACCGCCGGTCGCTGCGGGAGCACCGCGTCGCCGTGGGCGTGACCTGCGTGGTGATCCGCGACGGCGAGGCGACAATCGTGCAGGTGGGACCCGGCGCCGCGTACGTCTCCGGACGGCACTCCGTCACCCGACTCACCACGGAAGGACTCCCCGCCGCGGCCCCGCTGGGCGGGCAGGGCGAGATCGAGCCGCGCTTCACGGCCACCGACATCTCCGGGCGCGAGGTGCTGCTGCTCACCTCCACCGTGGAGCAGGCGATCGGCCTCCGGGCGATCGAGGAGTCGCTCGCCACGGGGCCGGAGGCGGCGCTCGCCGAGCTCTTCCGGCGCACCCGCCAGGTCCCCGACATGACAGCGGTGCTGATCGCGGACCTCGAGATCGCGGCTGGCGCGCAGGCGCCCGCACCGCTCGATCTCGACGAGGACGACATCGAGGGGCGCGAGGTGGCGATGCCGGATATCGACACCGGGAACCGCACCCCCGCGCCGCGCGTCACCTCCGCGCCTGCGGAGGAGCGCCCCCGCCGCCGCCGCTGGCCCGGGCCGCAGTCGTCACAGCCGATCCCGTTCCCCTCCATCCGGCGGCCCGCGCGCACGGTGGGCCGCGCGCCGCTGGAGTCGCAGCTGCCGTGGCGGTGGATCGGCATCGCCGCCGGCGCGGTGCTCGCGCTCGCGATCCTCGCGTGGGTGTTCGGCCCGGGGCTCGTCACCCAGGACCGGCAGGCGGAGCTGAACCGCGTGATCGCGACCGCGCAGGAGCAGTTGACCGCCGCGGGCAGCGCGCAGCACGGCGATGACCGGCGCAAGGCGCTGCAGGCCGTGCTCACCGCTGCCGAGCGCGCCCGCGCGATCGCGCCCACGGACGGACGCGTGCAGAGCCTCGAGGCCCAGGCGCAGTCCCAGCTGGCCGTCATGGACGCGGTCAGCGACGTCGGATCGCTCACGCCCTACGTGAAGTTCGAGGGCACGGTCACTGCGCCCGTGACGCCGCAGGCGGTCGTCGTCGGCGGCCGCTCGATCTGGTTCATCGAAACGGGGCGCGGCCGCCTGTTCCGCGCGGACATCGCATCGCCCTCGGCCCCGGAGGAGGTGTACCGCGCCGGCGCCACGTACGGCGGCACGCCGGCGCGCGACCCGGTGGGCATCGCGTGGGACGCGCAGGGCAGCCGCCTGCTGCTGATGGACGCGGGCCGCGGCCTCTTCACCGTCTCCGAGACGGCGAAGACGCCCGTGCCGGTCCCGCTGCGCGGCTCCGGCGAGCTGCGATCCGCCGTCGCGATCGCCGTCTACCTGCGCAACCTGTACGTGCTGGACCCCGCGGGCGGCGAGATCTGGCGGTACCTGCCGGCCTCTGACGGGTACGACTCAGAGCGCACCGGGGTGATCGGCGGCGGGGACATCGGCACGGCGACCGGGCTGGCCGTGGACGGCGATGTCTACGTGGTGGACCAGGGGCGGCTGCGGCGCTTCCGCTCCGGCAAGGAGACGCCTGCGCTCCTGGACGGCATCGATACCCCGCCTAAGGCGCCCGTCGCGCTGGTCGAGGACGTGCAGCGGGGCCTCCTCTTCCTGGCGGACCGCGGGAACAAGCGCATCGTGGTCGGCGACCGCGAAGGCAAGTTCGTGAAGCAGTACCGCAACCCGAGCTTCGCCGACCTGCGCGGGCTCGCCATCTCCGCCGACGGCTCGCGGCTCTACGTCCTCAGCGGCGAGGGGATCTCGTTCTTCGACGTGGCGCCCGCCGGGCCCCCGCCAGCCCAGCCCTCGTCAGCCCAGCCCTCGTCAGCCGGCACGCCGACCGGCACCGCGACCGGCACAGCAACGGGGACCGGCACGCCGCGGCCCACTGCCACCCCTGCTCGATAGCGGGCGCTCTCGCCCCGAGACCCGCTAGACTCGCTGCATGCGCATCCTCGGCATCGAGAGCTCGTGCGACGAAACAGCGGCCGCAGTCGTCGCCGACGGGCGGCGCATGCTCTCGAACGTCGTGGCCTCGCAGACCGCCCTCCACCAGGAGACCGGCGGCGTGGTCCCGGAGGTCGCCGCGAGGGCGCACCTGCGCGCCCTGGTCCCGGTGGTGCGCCGCGCGCTCGCGGACGCCGAGTGCTCGTGGGACGACATCGACGCGATCGCCGCGACGGCGGGGCCGGGGCTGCCCGGCGCGCTGGTGATCGGCCTCAACGGCGCGCGCGGTCTCGCGTACGCACGCGGCCTGCCCCTGATCCCCGTCGACCACATCGAGGGCCACGTCTGCGCGAACTGGCTGTTGGACGCGGAGCCGCAGCTGCCCGCGCTCGCCCTCGTCGTCTCCGGCGGGCACACGGAGCTCCTGCTGATGCACGAGCACGGCCGCTTCGTGCGGCTCGGCGGCACGCGGGACGATGCCGCGGGCGAGGCGTTCGACAAGGTCGCGCGCCTGCTGGGCCTGCCGTACCCCGGCGGCCCGCCGATCTCGCGCCTGGCCGCAGAGGCCACCGTGCGCCGGGTGCGCCTGCCGCGCGCCTGGCTCGGCGAGAGCGACGACTTCTCGTTCTCCGGCCTGAAGACGGCGGTGCTCCACATGGTCCAGTCACCGGGCGCGCCGCCGCCCGCCGAGATCGCGTGGGCCTTCGAGGAGTCGGTCGTCGACGTGCTGTCGAAGAAGGCGGCCCGCGCCGCGGAGCGCGAGGGCGTCGCCTCGATGCTCGTCGCCGGCGGCGTCGCCGCGAACCGGCGCCTCCGCGAGCGCGTCATCGAACGCTCGCCCGTCCCCGTGCACATCCCCCCGCCGGTGCTGTGCACGGACAACGCCGCGATGATCGCCGCGGCGGCGTTCCGCCACCTGGACGCCGCGGTCGCCCCGGAGTCCGCGCTCGACATCGTCCCAACCGCGGTGCGCCGCGGCCGCCGCTGGGCGTAGCGCGAGGGCTTCAGCTCGCCGCGGAGGCCGAGAGCGGGCACGCGCCGCAGCCGCCTCGCGTGCACCACAGGTCCTGCACGTGCAGCAGTCCCTGCGCGTAGAGCGCACCGGTGCGCGCGGGGGCCGGCCCGGCGAGGTGTGCCAGCGCGAACGTCCGCCCGTACGCCTTCGGCGTGGGCCAGTCGCTCGCCAGCCGCGCCGTCGCGCGGGCGAGCTCCACGTCGCCGTAAGCGGCGGCGACGGCGATCAGCAGGGGCAGCGCCGCGTTCCACGCGACTTCCGCGGCACGCGCCGGGCCCATTCCCGGCGTGCGCATCGAGTCGCTGAGGGCGCCCGGCCGTCCCGGCCGCGCGAGCGCGACGAGGGCCGCGATCGGATCCGCCCCCAGTCGCGCATCGATCACTGCGAGGTGCGTCCCGTGGCGCGCCGCGTCTTCGCGGCGGCGGCCGGCGGTGGCGCGCAGCGCGCGATCGAGGAGCAGCACCCACGCCTCGGGCCATCCGGAGCCCGCCGCAAGACGCCCGGCGCGCCACGCCCGCTCGGCCAGCCGCCGCTGCCCCTCCCGGCGGATGATCGCGGCGGCGGCATCGATCCCCGCGCGGGCGACGAGGCCGGCGCAGGGCTCCGCGCCCGAGGGGCCGCGCGCCACGAGCGCCTCCACGCGGCGCACATCGTGCTTCAGGTGCGGACCGATCTCCACGGTGACCGCCTCGCCGCCGCCGTGTGGTGTGGGCCCGCCGCGCTCGGCGTGCGTGCGGTCGTCGGTCCACACCACGTGCAGGATCACCCCGCCGTACGCGGGATCGCTCGCGTGTCCGTGGCGCACGAAGTCCGTGGCGCGCAGGTGCATCTCCACATCCCCCGTGCGCGTCGCGCCGCTCGGGAGCCGCACGGTCGCCTCGCGCACATCGGGGCCGGGCCCGCGCCCCGCGCGCCCGGGACGCAGGACCGGCAGCGGCAGCGCCGCGTCCGGCACGCGCCCGAGCAGCCACAGCGCGACCAGCGCGCGCTCCTCGAGGACTCCCCCGGAGGCGGCAGCCGCGATCTCGCGCGCGACGCCATGCGAACTGTGCGTGGGTTGAAGGGGACGTGCGCCCGCCGGTGCAGCGGGCCGGGTTGTGGACAGGGGCGCGGGCAGGGTGGTGGGCAGGGTCGCCGGCGGGTGCCACGGCGTGCTCACGCGCGGGCGTCCGGGAGGTCGCCGTCGCCCGCGGAATGCACGTCGTACACGCCGGACTCCTCGGCCACCAGGCGCAGCAGCCGGCGCGACATCCGCCGCGGGTTGCGGGCGCCGGTCTCCCACTCCGAGATCGTCTGCTGCCGGGTGCCCACGCGGTCGGCGAGGTCTGCCTGGGACAGGCCGAGGCTCGCCCGCAGGCGGCGCACGGCCTCGGGCGGCCAGTCGCCCTCGGCGCGGCGCCCGTCACTTCCGTCCCGGCTCTCCGGTGTCTCATCCATGGCCGGAGGTTACACGATTTCGTGTATCTCTGCGCCTCCCTGCGTCCCTGCGGGTCTCCGTGCGTCTCTCCGTGCATCTCTGTGCATCTCGTTCCGTCGGCGCGCGCCGCGCCCCTCGGTGGGGATTGCGTGCACGCGGGGCTTGGCACTCTCCCATGGGGAGTGCTAACATCCCGCCACATCCGAGAGATGCGTATCTCCGGGATGGGCGCTCGCACGGGCCGCGGCGGTCCTGGTGCGCGAACCAACCCCAACCTCAGCAAGGAGACTGGTGCTTTGGCGACGAACGTTGTCCCGATGACGGACCACATTGTGCTGAAGGCGGTGGAGCAGGAAGAGGTCACGGCTTCCGGCCTGGTGATCCCGGACTCCGCCAAGGAGGCTCCGCAGCACGGCAACGTGATCGCGGTGGGCCCCGGCAAGGTGAACGAGCAGGGACAGCTGGAGACGATCGAGCTGAAGCCCGGCGACCACGTCCTGTACCAGAAGTACACGGGCCAGGAGGTGACGGTGGACTCCGTGGAGTACATCGTGATCCGCTTCCAGGACGTGCTGGCCCGCCTCGAGGACGTCAAGGCGCCGGCGGCGGCAGCGAAGCGCCGCTAGTCAGCGACCAGCTCGGCCAGTCCCTCCCCCGGCCCGGCGCCTGCGCCGGTGCCGCGCGCGAGGTGAGTTGCCATCGCCCCGCGCGCGTGCGCGAGGCTGCGAGTGAGGAACAGCAATGACCGCGAAGACGCTCAAGTTTGAGGAAGACGCGCGCCGCGAGATTGGTCATGGGATCGACATCCTGGCGAACGCCGTCAAGGTGACGCTGGGTCCCCGCGGCCGCAACGTGGTGCTCGACAAGAGTTACGGCCCCGCGGTCATCACGAAGGACGGCGTCACCGTCGCCCGCGAGATCGACCTGGAGGACCGCTTCCACAACATGGGCGCCCAGCTCGTGAAGCAGGTGGCGATCCGCACCAACGACGTCGCCGGTGACGGCACCACGACGGCCACTGTGCTCGCGCAGGCGATGTTCCACGAGGGGCTGCGCAACATCGCCGCCGGCGC
>JBAYVN010000099.1:0-6214 GCA_041674525.1 Dehalococcoidia bacterium
CGCGCCTCCGCTCCGTCACGGAGACGAACATCGTGTTCATCACCCCGATCCCGCCCACCAGCAGCGAGATCCCCGCAATGCTGCCGAGAAACAGGGTGAGCGCGCCCGTGACCTGGCTCAGCGTCTTGAGGGCCTCCTGGGTGCTGGTGATCGTGAAGTCGTCGTTCTCGGCGTCGGTGATGCGGTGCCGTTGCCGGAGCAGCGCCGCGATGTCGGCTTCTACGTCCGTGACGCGCTCGCTGTCCGCTACCTGCACGCTGATCGCGGACACGAGGTTCACCCCGGCTCCCGATCGCTGGGATGCCAGGCGGGTCATGAACGTGGTGATCGGGATGAACACCAGGTCGTCGGCGTTGCCGAACCCCGTTCCGCCCTTGCTCTCCAGGGTGCCGATGACCCGGAACGCGTGGCGGTTGATCCGCACGGACTGGCCGATCGGATCGCCGCCCGGGAACAGTTGCGTCGCGACCGCGCTGCCGAGGACCACCACGGTGCTGCGTGCGCTGACCTCCGCCGGGCCAATGAAGTCGCCCGCCGCCACGTTGTAGTTCCGGACGAAGGCGAAGGCATCGTCCACGCCCTCGACCACGGTGTTCGCGTTCTGGTCGCCGGCGACGATCTGCCCGCGCGTGGCCACCTCGGGCGCCACCGCCGTCACGAACGGAACGAGCCCCGGATCGGCGATGGCCTGCGCATCCTCCAGCGTCAGGGACAGCGCGGAGCCGAGCGGCTGCGCCACCACGCGGTCGCCGGCCGCCCCCGGCCGAACGAAGACCAGGTTCGTTCCCATCGAGTTCACGCTGGATGTGATGAAGGCTGAGGCCCCGTTGCCGATGGCGACGAGGATGATGACCGCGGAGATCCCGATCGCGATGCCGATGGTGGTCAGGCTCGCCCGCATCTTGTGGGCCCAGAGCGCGCCCAGCGCGATGGGGATCGCGATCCGCACGGTCCAGAACGGATTGCCACGCCTCCGGTTCGTCACCAACTCGTCTCCGTCCGGAGGCCCGCGAATGTCGGTCGCTCTTCAGGGTACGCGCCGGGGTGCACGTGAGCCGGCGGCTCGCTTATCGCCCTGGACGGCGGTTAGCATGCGCCTCGCACTCTGCGAAGCATGCGTGGAGCACGCGTGGAGCAAACGCGTGGAGTTGAGGGGGGCGCATGCCACTCGCCGGAGCGATCGAGTTGCTGGCGGCTGCCGAGCGCGGAGGGTACGCCGTCCCGGGCTTCAACGTATCGAACGTGGAGATGGCCCTGGGCGTGATCGCCGCCGCCGAGGCGAAGCGGGCGCCGATCTTCTTGCAGTTCAACCCCGGCAACCTGGATCACTTCGGCGGCGTGGAGATCGCGGGAGCCGTGGGACGCACGCTCGGCGCGCGGGCCACCGTCCCGGTTGCGGTGCACCTGGATCACGCCCCGGACATCGACCTCGTGCGCCAGGCGATCCGCGCCGGGTTCACCTCGCTGATGTTCGATGGCTCCACCTTCCCGCTGGAGCGCAATCGCCGCGAGACCATGCTCGCCTATGCGGCGGCGCAGGAGGCGCGCCTGGGGCTGGAGGCGGAGCTGGGACACGTTGGCGGGCGCGAGCCCGGCGTGCGCACCTCGGAGATGGCCCTGACCGACCCCGAGACCGCCGCCCGCTTCGTGCAGGAGACGCGCGTGGACTCCCTCGCCGTCTCCGTGGGCACGGCGCACGGCCTGGCGGGCGAGGTGCGCCTGGACCTGCTCCAGGAGCTCCGGATCGCCACCCGGGGAGTGCCGCTGGTGCTGCACGGCGGATCGGGCGTGACCCCGCGCGACCTGCGCGCCGCGGTCGCCGGCGGCATTCGCAAGGTCAACATCGGCACGGAGATCCACGCCGCGTTCACGCGCGCCATCGCCGGGGCGACGGGCAGCGACCCGCGGCCCGCGCTACGAGCAGGCCGCGACGCGGTGGCCGCGGTGGCCGAGGAGCGCATCGACCTGCTGGGCGCGGCCCAGCGCGCGTGACCGCGAGCGCTATCCGGTCGCGCCGATATACTCGAAGGCAATGACCACAGACGACTCCACGCCCGAGCCGGACGCGCCGCCGCCGTACGAGGCTGCGCGCATGGTCTTCAGCCATGGCGGCCTCGCCAGCGTCGACCCCTGGGAGGTCGAGCGCCGCCCCCTGCGCGACTCGATCTGGCCGTGGGGGCTGCGCGGGCTGGCCGAGACGCTGGAGGTGATCGCGCTGGCGATGATCATGTTCGTCGCCGTGCGCGCCGTCGCCCACAACTACCGCGTCGACGGCAGCTCCATGGTGCCCTCGTTCCATGACGGCGAGGCGCTGATCGTCAACCGGCTGGCGTACCGGACACTGGACCTCGGCTGGTTGCCCTTCGTGGGCCGCGACCACTGGCAGCCCTTCGGGCCGCCGCAGCAGGGGGACGTGGTCATCTTCATCGCCCAGAAGACGCCGAAAGAGCGTGACTTCGTCAAGCGCATCATCGCGGTTCCCGGGCAGACCGTGGAGGTGCACGACGGCCACGTGCGTATCGACGGCGTCGCGTACGAGGAGCCGTACATCTCGGCGCCGCCCACCTACGAGTTCAAGGCCCAGGTGGTGCCGCCCGGCAAGCTCTTCGTGCTGGGCGACAACCGGAACAACTCGCAGGACTCGCACGTCATCGGCATGGTCGACCAGTCCGAGGTCGTGGGCCGTGTGGACCTCCGGTACTGGCCGCTGAGCGCCGCGCAGGTGATCCATCGTGAGTTCGGTACGCCGATCGCCGCCTCCACCGCGGCGCCGGCCCCCCGCAGCATGCGGCTACAGCCGGAGGTGTCACTATTCCCGTAGATCCCGAAGTCGTCGAAGCGCTGCGCGCGTCCGGCGCATACCTCGAAGGTCACTTCCAGCTCACGTCGGGCCGCCATTCCGGCCAGTACCTGGAGAAGTTCAACCTGCTCCAGTGGCCGCAGTACACCGAGCTGGTGTGCCGGAAGATGGCGGAACTCGGCCGGCCATTCGCGCCGGAGACAGTGGCCGGGCCGACCACCGGCGGTGTCCTCCTCGCGTACGAGGTCGCGCGGCAGCTGGGCGTGCGCGGGATCTTCTGCGAGACCGACGCGGCAGGCGGCCGTTCGTTCCAGCGCGGGTTCAAGCTCCATCCCGGCGAGAAGGTCATGGTCGTCGATGACATCGTTACGACCGGGGGATCGCTCGTCGACACGATCGAGGCGGTCCGGAAGGCGGGCGGCGAGCCGGTGTGCGTCTCCGCGATCGCGGATCGCACGGGCGGCAAGGTGCAGTTCGACAGCGTCCCGTTCGTCCCCGCGACCGAGGTGGTGATGGAGAGCTACCCGCCGGAGGACTGCCCGCTGTGCCGGCAGGGCGTCCCCCTGAAGGTCACCTAGTCACCGCTCCATGCTCAACGGACCAGGGCGCCGGGCAGCGCCGGTGAGCGCGCTCGCCACGTTCACCGGTTGGCTGCGCGCGCACGCCTCGCCGCGCCGCCTCGGGCGTCGCGGGTGGGCCGCGGTCGCCGTGCTGCTGGTCCTCGTGGGAGTCCTCGCGGTCGACGCGACGTGGCGCACGATCGACGTGCGGCGCGAGCTCTCGGCGGCGGCCGCCGACATCGGCTCCACGCGCGCCACGCTGGGCCCGCTGCTGCAGATGGACACCTCGAAGTGGCCCAACCGCGCGAGGTACGACCAGCTCGTGCGGGACCTCGACTCCGCCTCGGCGCACCTGGATCGCGCTTCCCGGCGCCTCGGGTACCTGCGTGGGGTCGCATCGGTGTGCGGGTGGGTGCCGGTGCTGGGGCCGCAGCTCGCCGCGGGGCCGCGCGGCCTCGACCTGGGGCAGGACGTGGTCACGCAGGCAGGGATGCTGCTCCGCGACGGTGAGCCGCTGTTCGCCGGGCAGGGCAACGCCGCCGAACGTGCCCGCGAGGTGCTGGTGCTGCGCCACGACCGCATCGACGCGGAGCTCGCCGCGCTGGAGGCGGCGGGAGCGGAGGCGGACCGGCTGCGCGCGATCCGCTGGACCTGGCCGCTCGGCCGCGTAGCCTCGCTGCTGGACCAGGTGTCGGGTGACCTCGCCCGCGTCTCGGGAGCGCGGGCTCTCGCGGCCAGCGCGGCGACCGGGCTGGACCCACTGCTGGGGTTCGATGGTCCCCGCACGTACGTGGTGCTCGGGCAGAACGAGCAGGAGATCCGCCCGACCGGCGGCTTCGCGGGAACGATGGGCGTGATCGTGATCGAGCGGGGACGCCTGGTCTCCTCGGACTACCGGTCCTCGTACGACTTCGACCCAGCGGTCCAGCCATCGCGCCTGCCGCCCGCCTCGCTCGCCGACACCATGGGCGCGACGCGCTGGTACGTGCGCGACGCGAACTGGGACGCCGATTTCCGGGTCTCGGCTCAGCGCGTGCTCGACTTCCTGCAGCAGGACCAGGGGATCCGTGCGGACGGCGTGATCGCGGTCGACACGCCGATGATCCAGCTGCTGCTCCAGGCGACCGGGCCGCTAGTCGTCGACGGGATCCCCGAGCCGCTGACCAGCGCGAACTTCCTGGCCCAGCTGGAGTCCGAGCTCTTCGAACCCGGGGTCGACTCCCAACTCAGGAAGCGGCAGCTGCTGCAGCCGGTGCTGCGGCAGCTCATCGGGCGCGTGCAGGATGCGAACGCCGAGAGCGTCCCGCCGCTCCTCGCCGCGCTGCGGCGCGGGACGCAGGGTCGCGACCTCCAGGTCTACGCACGCGATGAGCGCGTCAACGCGCTCATCGACCAGATCGGGGCTTCGGGACGGCTCGAGGCGCGCGCCGGCCGGGACTTTGTCGCCGTGGTGGACAGCAACATCTCGTACGACAAGATCCAGGTCGCGATTCGTCGCGAGATCACGTACCTCGCGCGATCCGACGGGCGCGTGGACCTGCTCGTGCGCTGGACCAACGAGCGGAGCACGTTCGCCGGGCCCCGCTACCCCCGGTTGGGCGAGGGCGGCGCGCTCTGGGACCCCGGTCGTGCGCACCTGGACGCTGCCCCCGGGGTCTTCGGGAACTACGCGCGGGTCTTCCTGCCGGCGGGAACCACCCTCGACTTCATCTCGGGCTTCACGCGCCGGCCCGCCCTGGAGCAGGCCGGTGGACTGACGGTGCTGAGCGGGCTGGTCGTGGTGGAGGACGGGCAGACGGTGTCGCTCCGGATCACCTACCGCCCGGGCGGCGCCAACACGGCGACCGGCGTGGACTTCTGGAAGCAGGGCGGCCAGACACGTGACACGTTGCGGGTCTTCCTCGCCGACGGCGTGACGCAGGCCGTGCCCTTCGACGGTCCGTTCACGCACGATCTCGCGTTCGACTATCCGCCGGCCGGGCGCCCGCGGTAGCGCCGCGCCGGCGCAGCGAGCGCCCGGCTAGAGCGCGCCGCGGCCGAGCAGCACCGCCGGGATCGTGCGCGCGAGGATGCCGAGGTCCATCCAGATCGACCACCGCTGTGCGTAGTACAGGTCGAGCCGGGCCATCTCGGCGAAGGGGAGGTTGCTGCGGCCCTTCACCTGCCACAGTCCGGTGAGCCCGGGCCTGGTGCGGTTGCGAACATCGAGCAGGTCCTCGTACCCCCGGAAGTCGATCGACTGGACGGGCCGCGGCCCGACGATGGACATGTCGCCGCGGAGCACGCAGATCACCTGCGGGAGCTCGTCCAGGCTGGACCGCCGCAGCCAGAGGCCCACACGGGTGATGCGGGGGTCGTTCTTCGCCTTGAACGAGGGGCCGTTGGTGTTCGAGAGGTGCCGCGCCTCCTCCAGCCGCTGCTCGGCGTCGCGCTGCATGCTCCGGAACTTGTAGATCGTGAACGGGCGGCCGCCGAGCCCGAATCGCCGCGTGCCGAAGATCACGGGCCCGGGAGAGTCGGCGCGGATCAGGATGGCGATCGGGACGAACAGGAGCGCGAGCAGGAGCGCGGCGGGGATGGCAATCAGCAGATCGAGCGCGCGCTTCGCACGGTGCTCCCACGGTGCGCGTCGGCGGGCCTCCGGGACCGGGATCGTCACGCGGTCCGGCGCGGTCTCCACGGCGTCCTCGTGGATGTACACGCGGCGTGCTCCAACGCGCGGCTACGCGCCGCCGGCGGCACCGGCGAAGCGTGGCACCACGGGCGACTCGATCTCCGCTCGCAGCGGCGTCAGCCAGTCGATGTTGTAGTACCGCTTGTTGTCGAAGTCGTCGTGGCCGTCTTCGGCGAAGGC
>JBAYVN010000100.1:0-6001 GCA_041674525.1 Dehalococcoidia bacterium
GTAGCGCGAGGCGCCGACGCGGTCGAGGTTCAGACCCATCGCGCTCAGGTTCCAGCCGTTGTTCTCCTCGCCCAGCAGGCAGGAGGCCGGCACGCGCACGTCCTCGAAGAACGTCTCGTTCGTCCGGTTCTCGCCGTACGTGGTGCCGCGAGGCGCCCGCGGCTCGTTCTGGATCGTCCACAGCGGGCGCACCGTGATGCCCGGCGTGTCCATGGGGATCAGGAAGATCGAGATCCCGGCGTTGCGCTTCGACTCGGGATCTGTACGCGCCATGAGGTAGATGTGCGTGGCGCGGTGCGCGCCCGTCGTGTACATCTTCTGGCCGTTGATGACGTAGTCGTCGCCGTCCTTCGTGGCGCGGCACTGCAGGCCCGCGAGGTCCGCGCCGCCCGAGGGCTCCGTGAAGCCCTGGCAGAACGAGAACTCACCGCTGATGAGCTTCGGGATGTAGTAGTCCTTCTGCTCCTGCGTGCCCCCCGCGAGGATCGTGGGAGCGCCGCTGCCGCCACCGCCGACGCTGAAGCCGACGCGCGCGAACTCCTCCTCGACGATGTACTGGTCGAGGCGGTTGCCGTCCTGGCCGCCGTACTGCTTCGGCCACGAGATCGCGCGCCAGCCCTTGTCGCGGATCTTGTCGTAGACGGCCTGGGCCTTCGGCCCACGCGCGCCCATGTCATCCATCTCATCCTCGACCTCGGGTGTGACCTCCCGGGCGATGAACTCCTGGACCTCCTCTTGGAGAGCCCGCTGAGCCGGTGTGTATGCGAATTCCATCTGTTGCCTCCAGAGCAGTCGAGTGCGCCAGAATCATACCCGTGATTGCCCGCCCAACAAGATTGCGGCGATGCAGACTTCGGCAACTCCACGCCCAGATTTGAGACTCTTGCCGAGCATGGCTCGCATGGACGCGCGCGCGGCACCGCAAGCGGCGCCGGTGGCCCGGACGAGGCGCGCAACCCCCTCTGTTATGTCGCTCAGCGTGTGTGCCGCGGCCGGGGGAGTGGGCGCGGGAAAGCAGGAGGCCCGCCGTGCAGCGGGCCTCCTCGAGGGCGCGGGAGGTCCGCGGCTACTGCTGGCTGGGGGGCGTGAGCGGCCACGTGCCGGCGGTCGGCGTGCCCTGGAGCGAGGAGCGCCGCTCCTTCAGCCGCGCGCCCATGCTGGGGTCGACCGCGCGGTCCCAGGTGCGCTTCAGCGAATCGACGACGGGGTTCGAGCTGCGCCCGACGCCCTCGATCTCGATCTCGCCGATGTCGCCGTCCTGCAGCGGCCCGAGGCCCTGGTGGTTCGTGCCGCACATGATCAGGTCGCCCGGCTTCAGCGTCATGACCGCGGAGAGCGCGGCGATGACGTACGACAGCGGGTGATCCATGTCGTGGGTGTGGTAGTCCTGCCGCAGCTGGCCGTTCACCCAGTAGCGCACGTGCAGGTTGTTCGGGTCCTTGATCTCATCCGCGGTGACGATCGCGGGTCCCAGGGGCAGGAACGTGTCGAAGGACTTGCCGTAGTTCCCGGCAAGCCCCGCCTCGCCCTCCTCGGGGGCGCGAGCGGACACGTCGACGCTGGTGGTGTACCCGAAGACGTAGTCGAGTGCCTGCGCCTGCGGGACGTTGCGCGCAGTGCGCCCGATGACCGCGGCGAGCTCCGCCTCGTGGTGGAAGATCACGGGCCGGAACGTGGGCAGCACGATCGTGTCACCGATGCCAATGACGGCGTCCGGCGACTTGAAGAATGTGCCCAGTGGACGCAGCGGCGTGACCTCCACACCTTCCTTGAAGTTGCCCTGGCCGCAGAGGACCTTGCCGGGGCGCGGCACCGGCGGGCGCAGCCGCACCTGGCCGAGCGGGACGCGTGTGCCCTCGCGCTCGGCCTGTTGCAGGCGCGGGCTCAGGAAGTGGAAGTTGGTGATGATGTTCTCCAGCGTGAGCTGCGGTGAGCCCGAGTGGAGCCCCTGCACCTCGGCGCTGATGTCGATGACGCCGGTGTCCGTGACGAGGCACGGACGGAAGTCGTTGTAGAACCCGATTCTCACTGTGATCCTTCCTCGGCCGCGGCGCGGCGCGTGTTGCTGGCACCGTTATACGCCGCCAATCAAGCCCGCCCGGTGACGAGATCGCGATCTGGATCGCGCGGTGGTGTGAGAACACCAACTGGCCTCGGACCGCGCGATGCAGCATCCGCCGCACCGCGCGCGAAAGCGTAACGCCGGCGGGTGGTATCAATATCGAGGTGGGTCACGGAGCCGCCGCCGGCCATCGACTCGCACCGCCGATGGGCCTGCAACAGCGCCTGCTTCGATGGGACGGACCAGTGACGGCCACGGACGCCGCGCCGCGGCTGCGGCGCACCACGTACGCGATCGCGGCGGGATCCGGGATCGCATCGCTCGCCATGAACTTCTGGCTCCCGCTGTTGCCGCTGTACATGCAGCAGCTCGGCGCCAGCACGCAGGCGAACGCCCTCTTCTGGACGGCGATCGCGAACGTCGCGCTGGGGCTGGCGCGGATCGTCAGCGGCCCGGTGTGGGGCGCGGTGTCGGACCGCATCGGCCGCAAGCCGATGTTCGTGCGCACGCTGCTGTTCGCCTCGGCGACCATCGTCCTCGTGGGTTTCGCGCGCGAGCCGTGGCACGTGGTCGTCGCATTCGCAGTGCAGGGGCTGTTCTCCGGCTTCACGCCCGCCGCCACCGCGCTGATGAGCGTCAGCACGCCCGAGGAGCGGATGAGCAGCAGCCTCAGCATCGTCACCGGCGGCCAGTACCTGGGCACCACGGCCGGTCCGGCGCTGGGCGCCGCGCTCGTCGTGCTCGTCGGCTTCCGGGGCTCGATGTTCGCCGGGGCACTGCTGCCGATCATTGCCGCCACCGTCGTGCAGGTGCTGGTGCCGCGCGACGCCGTGCGCCCTCGCGTGCCGCGAGACGAGCGCACCGAGGCGCCCTCGGCGCTTTGGCGGACGCTGCCCGCTCAGTTCTACCTCGCGGTGTTCCTCTTCTTCCTGCTCTTCGGGATGAACCAGGTCGTGCGCCTGCTCACCCCGATCGCCTTGCAGGGGATCGAGGGCACCGATAGCGTCGCGGGGATCTCGGGCGTCGCGTTCTCAGCGGGCGGACTCGCCGCGGTGCTCGGGATCGTGCTGATCGCGCGCAGCTTCGTGCGCCCGGGACGCCTGAAGGGGGCGCTGATCGCGGGCACGCTCGCCGCCGGGGCCGCGAACCTGCTGCTCGCGACGACGCACGGCGCCGCCGAGTACATCGTGCTGTTCTCCATCTTCTCGCTCGTCCACGCGTCGATGATCCCCGCCGCGAACACGCTGATCGCGATGAACGTCGCACGCGACCGTCGAGGCACGGGCTTCGGCATCGCGAGCAGCGCGCAGGCGGTCGCATTGATGGTGGGGCCGATGGCGGCTACCGTGTTCGGCGCATCGTCGATCGCCCTCGGGTTCGCGACGATGGCCGTGCTCTTCGCTGCGATCGCCGCGCTGGTGTTCGCGGGTGTGCGTGAACCGCGGCGAGGCGCCGGGTAGTCCAGGCGCCTCGAGGCGGGCTGCGACCCGCCCCCGCTCTTACGGACCCGTACGAACCTTACGCAGGGGCGCGGAAAGGCGTATAAGCCTTCCATTCACGCCGGTGACGTCGCTGACGCCCGTCGCGCGCGGTGCGTGCGGTGCGTGCGTGCCATCCGCACGCCAGCACGGAGGACTCCTGTGGGCATCGCCCGAGACTCCGCGGCTCCCACCCTCCCCGGCGAGCGCGCGGCCGCGCCCGTGCCGTGGCCGGGGTTCTACTACGGCTACTGGATCCTCGGCGGCGCGTTCATCTCGCAGCTGGTCACGGTGGGAATGATGCAATCGATCGTCGGGCCGTTCGTCACGCCGATGACGGAGGACCTGGGGTGGAGTCGCACGGACTTCTTCTGGGCGCAGTCGCTGAGCCGCTTCGTCATGGCGTTCGTGGGCTTCTTCATCGGCGCCCGCGTGGACCGGCATGGCGCGCGGGGCTTCCTGCTCGCCGGCGTGACGCTGCTGGCGGCCGCGCTCTTCCTGACGGGGTCCGTGACGGAGCTCTGGCAGTGGCTGGTGCTGCGATCCGTGGTGTTCACCGTGGGCGCCGCGCTGGCCGGGGGCCTCGTCGTCAACGTCATGATGTCGAAGTGGTGGGTGACGCAGCGCGGGCGCATGATCGGCTACTCCTCGATGGGCGTGTCGCTCGCGGGGATGTCCTTCCCCGGCATCGCGACGTTCCTGATCAGCCAGTGGGGGTGGCCGGCCGCCTGGCGCATCCTCGCGCTGATCGCCGTCATCACCATCGTCCCCGTCGCGCTGATCGTCCGCCGCCAGCCGGAGGATTACGGCTGGCACCCGGACGGGCTGAGCGAGGCGCAGGTGCAGGCGGGCCACGGCGTGGCGGCGCGCGCAGACTACGAGAACTCGTTCACGCGGCGCGAGGCGCTCCGCACGGTCGCGCTGTACCTGATCATCTTCGCGTTCGGCCTCGGCGGCGTCGGCATCCAGGTCATCCAGGTGCAGTCCATCCCCTTCCTCACGGACAACGGGTACAGCGAGGGCTTCGCGGCGCTGATGGCGGTCGCCGTCTCCGGCCCCGCGCTCCTCTCCAAGCCCTTCTGGGGGTGGACCACGGAGCGGGTGCAGCCGAAGAACGCCGCCGCGGTCGGGTTCCTGCAGTCCGGACTGGGCATGGCGATGCTGGTGGTCGCCGCCAACCTGCACGTGATCCCGGTGCTGATCCTGGGCTACGCGATGCTGGGCTGGGGCATCGGCGGGCAGATCCCGCTGCAGGAGACGATCTGGGGCTCGTACTTCGGACGCCGCTACCTGGGCGCGGTGCGCAGCACGGCGCTGCCGCTGTCGCTGGCGCTGGGCGCCAGCTCGCCGCTGATCGTCGCGCGGTATCGCGACGTGGTCGGCAACTACAACGGGGTGTTCCTCGGCATCGCCGGCTGCTGGGTGGTGGCGGCGCTCGTCGTCTGGTTCGTCAGCCGCCCTCAGCGATCGCCTCGCCGGTAGCCCGCAGCCCTCGACGGGAGACGACGCACCGGCGGCGCCATCACTGGCGCCGCCCGTCGCCGGCATCGAGGATGTGCGCGCCGCGCTAGGCTGCGCCCCCGGCCTGCTTCTCCAGCAGGTGATCGAGGATCACGCGCGGCGTCGCGGGCATCTGGTGCATGCGCACGCCGATCGCGTCGTTGATCGCGTTCGCTACCGCCGCCAGCGGCGGCACGATGGCGCACTCGCCGATGCCGCGCACGCCCATCGGGTGGCCCGGGTGCGGCACCTCCACGAGCACGGTGTCGATCATCGGCGCATCGAGGGTCGTCGGGAGGCGGTAGTCCAGGAGGCTGGAGTTCCGCAGCACACCGTCGGCGTCGTAGACGTACTCCTCGCTCAGCGCCATGCCGAGGCCTTGCACCGCGCCGCCCTGCAGCTGGCCCTCGACCATCGTGCGGTGCAGCGCCAGGCCCACGTCCTGGATCGTGGTGTAGCGCAGGACCTGCACCTTCCCCGTGTCCGGGTCCACCTCGACGTCCACGATGTGCGCGCCGAACGTCGCCGCGCCCGTGGCGCCGCCCAGGTCCACGTGTCCGCTGATGTAGCCGCCGGTCTGCTGCTGGCGCGCGGCTATCTCGCGGAACGTGAGCGAGCGCGCTGGCTCGGTGTCCGTGACGGCCGTGCTCAGGGTGCCGGTCGAGGTCTCGTAGAACACGGCGGAGGCCTCGACGCCCCAGATCGCGGCTGCCCGCGCGATCAGGCGCTGCTTGATCTGGTTCGCCGTATGGAACACGCTCGCGGAGATGCCGGATCCCGTGCCGCTCCCCGCGCTGATGCTGGAGTAGCCAATCGAGTCGGTGTCGCCGTAGCGCGGGATCACATCCTCGTACGGGATGCCGAGCACCTCCGCCATCACCTGCGCCTCCACCGCGCGCAGCCCGCCGCCGATGTCGACGGCGCCGGTGGTGAGCGTCACGCGCCCGTCCGAGTTGACGAC
>JBAYVN010000101.1:0-5026 GCA_041674525.1 Dehalococcoidia bacterium
ACCGAGGAACCCGCATGAGCTACGTCCAGCGCAATCTCCTGCCCCTGATCGTCGGCCTGTTCGCCGTGGTGGCGATCATCATCGGCACCGGAACCGTCGTGATGCGCATGCGCGGCGATCGCATCTCCGATGCGCAGTTCGAGCGTGAGCTCGCCCGCCGCCTCGATGGCGCCATGCGCAACGGCAGCGCCACCCTCGGCGTAACGCTCGACGCGGGCATGAAGGTCACCGGAGTGGTTCCCAACGGCCCGGGTGACGCGGCAGGGATCAAGACCGGCGACCAGCTGGTCTCGATCGCTGGGAACGCCGTGAACACCGTCGACGAGGCACGCGCCCGCGTGGCTGCGGTGCCCCAGAACACCGACTACACCGTCACCGTGAGCCGCGACGGCAAGACCCTCGACCTCACCGCGAAGAAGGGGACCGCCGCCGGCAACCTCGGCGGGATGTTCCAGCGGTTCACGGAGCAGGCGCCGAGGCTCGGGCGGCCGGGTGGCGCGCAGCCAGACCGGCAGGTCACGCCGCAGGCATCGCCCGCCGCCCCCGCCCAGGGGCCCGTCCTCGGCGTGTCGCTCCAGCCCGTGGCCGGTGGTCTGCGCGTGCTCAACGTCACGCCGGGCAGCCCGGCGGCGGCTGCCGGCGTGGCCGCGGACGACGTGATCACCTCGGCGAACGGCCGTCCCACCACCACCGTCGAGGGTTTGCAGGGCATCCTGCGGTCGGCCGGGCCGGGTGGCGGGGTGACCCTGACAGTGAAGCGCGGCGATCAGCGCATCGAGCTGACTGCGCAGCTCGCGCCGCGCGCCTGACCTCGCCCCGACGCGCTGCACAGGACGCGCCGCACAGGACGCGCCGCTAGGCGGGCGCCGCCCACCGCATGATCCAGTACTCGTACGAGTCCTGCAGCGCGATCCACGACGCCTCGATGATGTCCGTGGAGGCGCCCACGGTTCGCCAGCGGTGCACGCCGTCGGAGGACTCCACCAGCACGCGCACCGCGGCGTCCGCACCCGCGGTGGAGTTGATGATGCGCACCTTGTAGTCCGACAGATGCACCTGGGCGATGCCGGGGAAGACCTCCGTCAGCGCCTTGCGGACGCCCGCGTCCAGCGCGGAGACCGGGCCGTTGCCGTCCGCCGCCACCTGCGCCAGGTGCTCGCCCACGCGGACCTTCACCATCGCCTCGGCCTGCATCTCGTTGCGGTCGCTCCGCCCCGCGAGGTGCCGGCGGCGCTCTACGACCAGGAAGTCCTCGAGCGCGAACGGCGCGACGTACCCGTTCAGGCTGCGGCGCACGAGCAGCTCGAAGGACGCCTCGGCGCTCTCGTAGGCCGCGCCCAGCGCCTCCCGCTGCTTCACCTGCTCCAGCACGCGCGCCGCCTGGGCGTCGGTCAGCGGCAGATCCACGCCCTGCTCGCGCAGCTTCTCCACGATGTTGCGGCGTCCGGAGAACTCGGACACCAGCACGCGCTCGAGGTTCCCGACAGCCGCCGGGTCGACGTGCGTGTACGAGCCGGGCGACTTCGTGATGGCGGCGACGTGCAGCCCGGCCTTGTGCGCGAACGCGCCGCTGCCCACGTACGGCTGCTGCGGATCGGGGACGAGGTTCGCGATCTCCTGCGCGAAGCTTGCCGTCTCGGTCAGGCGCCGCAGCTGGTCGTCCGTGACGACGCGGATGCCCATCTTCAGCTGCAGGTTGGCGATCACCGAGACGAGGTTCGCGTTGCCGGTGCGCTCGCCCCACCCGTTGAGGCACGCCTGCACCTGCGTCGCACCCGCCTCGACGGCCAGCAGGGTGTTCGCCACGGCCATGTCCGTGTCGTTGTGCACGTGGATGCCGACGCGGCAGCCCACCGCAGCCCGCGCCGCGCGCACTGCCGCCACCACGACGCCCGGCAGCGCCCCGCCGTTGGTGTCGCAGAGCGTCACGGTGGATGCGCCCGCGCGCTCCGCCGCGCGCAGCGAGTCGAGGGCGTACGCCGGGTCCCGACGGAAGCCGTCGAAGAAGTGCTCGGCGTCGAACACCACCTCGCGTCCCTGCGCGACGAGGTATCCGACGGAGTCGCGGATCATCGCGAGGTTCTCCTCCTCGGAGGTGCCCAGCACCTCCCTCGCCTGGATGGAGGAGGACTTGCCGACCAGCGTGACCACGGGCGTGCGCGCGTTCAGCACGGCGAGGATCGCCGCGTCCGTCGCCGCGTCGCCGCCGGCACGCCTCGTCGATCCGAACGCGACGAGGCGCGCGTGCTTCAGATCCAGCTCACGGGCACGCTCGAAGAACTCCGCGTCCTTCGGGTTGGAGCCGGGGTAGCCACCCTCGATGTAGTGCACGCCGAGCTCATCGAGCTTCTGCGCGATCAGGAGCTTGTCGGCGAGCGAGAGGCTGATGCCCTCCATGCCCAGTCCGTCGCGCAGCGTCGTGTCGTAGAGTTGGATATCGGGGGTGTCGTTCAACGGGGTCGCGGGGGTCGTCATGCGGCTCTTCTGTTCTCCGCCACCGGGTCCGGGCGCCGCCACACCCGGTCGCGCGTGACGTGACGTGGCGCGGCAGGGAGCGGGTCGCGGGGTCGGTGTGGCCGGTGCACGCGTCGAGTGGCGTCGTGCCGATTGCAGTGGATCGCGGGCTCAGGCGCGCGGAATGATCGACGCCGCCGGCGTGAGCCGGTCGACGTGCACCACCTGTTCCGCGCGCTCGCCCGTTTGCACCTTCATCACCCAACTCTCAAGGTAAGAGACAACCAGTGTAGGGCGCAGACGCCCGCGCTCACAAATCACGAGCGCGCATACGCGGGGGTGTGCATGGCTGCACTCGTTCCGGACGGCAGCTCGCCGGAGAGAGCCGTCCCCCGGCCCTCCGCGCGCGTGGTGCTGCTCGACGCCACCGATCATGTGCTGCTGATCCACTCCGAGTGGGACCACCGATCGCTCTGGTTCACGCCCGGCGGTGGCATGAAGCCCGGCGAGACGCCCGAGCAGGCCGCGCGCCGCGAGCTGCTCGAGGAGACCGGTCTCGACCCGTCGACGCTGCGCTGGGACGGGCCGTGCTGGGTGCGCGACTGGACGTGGCACTACGGCCTCCGCGATCAATGGATCGCGAGCCACGAGCATTTCTACCTCGCGCGGCTCTCCGGCACCGGCCCCGCGCTTCCGAACGGCGCGCATGACCACACCGACGAGGAGATCCTCTCGCTCGGCGAGTTCCGCTGGTGGACCGTCGAGGAGCTGCGCGCCGCCGCGGCTCCCACCTCGCCCGCGTGCCTCCTCGACGTGCTCCCGGCGCTCATCGAGCACGGCTGTCCCCCGGCGCCGGTCACGATCGGGCGGTAGCCCCGCCAGCGATCGAGGGCGCGTCGCAGTGCGCAGGGCGCCGACGCGGGCGTGGGGCGATCACCGGGTTACAGACGGGCGAGCCGTGCGTGTGGCCTCAGCCGGCGGCGAGGCCTGCGCAGCCCTGTGCCGCTCGACGCGCTTCGGGCGGGTCGCGGGGCCCCCGAATGGGGGGTTCCACCCCCATTCATTCTCATCCCCTCCCGCGCCGGGAGGGGCAGGGGTGGGCCATCCCGCTTCCACCACCTCGACGCCGCGAGGCCCATCTGGCCGGCGTGCACCCTAGATCGAGGCCCTACCCCCCGATGCGCGCCAGCACGAGGTCGGCCATCTCGCGGGTGCCGAGCGTCCGCTCCCCCTGGCTGGCGATGTCTGCGGTGCGGTGGCCGTCCTCGATGACCTCGCCGACGGCCTGCTCGATCGCGCGCGCCTCCGTCTCCAGGCCGCACGAGTGGCGGAGCAGCATCGCGGTGGAGAGCAGCATCGCCAGCGGGTTCGCGATGCCCTTGCCCGCGATGTCCGGCGCCGAGCCATGGATCGGCTCGTACATCCCGAGTCCCGTGCCGTCCGGGCGCATGGTGCCGATCGAGGCGGAGGCCAGCATGCCCATCGACCCCGTGAGCATGGAGCATTCGTCGGTGACGATGTCGCCGAACATGTTGTCCGCGATCACCACGTCGAAGTCGCGCGGGCGGCGGATCAGGTGCATCGTCATCGCGTCCACCAGCACGTGCTCCAGCTGCACGTCCGGGTACTGCGGCGCGACCTCCGTCACCACCTCGCGCCACAGCCGCGAGGTCGCGAGCACGTTCGCCTTGTCCAGGCTGGTGAGCTTCTTGCGCCGCCCGCGCGCCAGCTGGAAGCCGAGGTGCGCGATGCGGGCGATCTCATCCTCGTTGTAGTAGTTCGTGTCGATCGCCTCGCGCTTGCCGTCCACCACGCGGCGCTCCTGCGGCTTGCCGAAGTAGATGCCGCTGGTGAGCTCGCGGATGACGACGATGTCCACGCCCTCGATCACCTCGGGCTTCAGACTGGAGGCGTGCAGCAGCGCGGGCTCCGCCTTCACCGGGCGCAGGTTCGCCCAGAGCTGCAGGCCGGAGCGCAGCGCCAGCAGGCCCTGCTCCGGACGCACCGTCGCCGTCGGGTTGTCCCACTTCGGCCCGCCCACGGCGCCGAAGAGCACCGCGTCGCTCGCCTTCGCCTGAGCCAGCGTCTCCTCGCGGAGTGCCGTCCCGTGGGCGTCGATGCTCGCGCCGCCCACGATGTCGTGCGTGAAGTTGAAGACGTGCTCGTAGCGCCTGCCGATGGCCTCCAGCGCGCGCACGCCCTCGGCGCAGACCTCCGGGCCGATGCCGTCGCCGGGCAGCACGAGGATGTTGAAGGTGGCCATCGGTTCTCCTGTTCGCGAGGGGGCTTGAAGTGCCCGTGTCGCACGCGCCGCGTCCGGGCGGAGTGGCTGCGCGTCGGCTGTTGTCAGAATGAGATGCGGCGCGAGTGTAGCGTGCGCGGGCGTTCCGCTCACGCGCGCGGCGCGCCGGGTCGACTCGTCGAGGCGGCTGCCCGCGCCGCCAGTTGCCGGATGCCCGCGAGGCGCTCCGCCGGCCCCTCGGCCGCCTCTCCGTAGAGCACGCGGTAGATCGGGGCGACGGCGATGTAGAACCGCACGCGGCGCGCCGCATCGGCGTCCACGCGGCCCCCC
>JBAYVN010000102.1:0-4883 GCA_041674525.1 Dehalococcoidia bacterium
CCCAGCACGGTCACTCGTGCCTCCCGCAAGTTCTGCATATCTGTCATAGCGGGTGAGCCAATGTTATCCACCAGATATAGCACAACGCCGAACGCTCGTCACACGCTCAGTGCCAGGGCGACGCCCACCATCGCCCCCGCGATCCCGAACAGGTAGAGCCGCATCACCACCTGCGGTTCGGACCAGCCGAGCAGTTCCAGGTGGTGATGGAGGGGGGTCTTGCGGAAGAGCCGCTGCCCCCCGGTGGTCTTGAAGTAGGCGATCTGGAGCACGTCGGAGAGCGCCTCGGCGACGAACACGACGCCGATCACGGGCAGCAAGAGCCAGTGGCCCGTCATCAGCGCGACCGTCGCAAGCCCAGCACCCAGTGGCAACGCGCCGGTATCGCCCATGAAGACGGACGCCGGGTGGACGTTGAACCACAGGAACCCGAGGAGGGCGCCGCCGACCGTGAAGCAGAACACCGCGAGGAAGTCCTGCCCCTGCGCGAACGCGATCACCCCGTACGCCCCGAAGGCGAAGACGGCGAGCCCGCCGAGGAGCCCGTCCAGGCCGTCCGTGACCGCGACGGCACTGGTGGTGGCGAAGACGGTGAGGAACGCGAACCCGAGGTAGACATAACCGAGTTGATATTGACCGGCCCACGGAATGTTGATGCTTTGTGCATCAAGTCCCCAGTACATCGTCCCGGCGACCACGCAGGAGAGCACCGCGACCAGCGTGAGCTTCAGCCGCCACGAGAGCCCCTTATAGGCGCCGCCGACGAGCGAGCCGAGGTCGTCCCAGTACCCCAGGAGCGCCATGCTCACGACCACGAGCAGGGGGAGCAGGATCGAACGGCGCTCGAAGACCAGCCCGCCGTCGTGGACCTCGAACAGGTTCGTGAAGGTGGTGACGATGGCGACGGTGCCCCAGATGAACAGGCCGCCCATGGTGGGGGTGCCGGACTTCACGCTGTGGCTGGACGGCGCCCACTCGGAGATCGCCTTCCCCATCTTCCGCGCGTTCAGCATCCGCACCGTGGGACGGCCGAGAAGGAGCGCGAGCAGGAACGCTGCGCCACCGGTGAGCAGTGCGTGGGTCATCGTGCGCCTCCGTCCGTACGTTCCGGCTGCGTCTCCAGCGAGGCGACGACCGCCTCCAGCGCCAGCGCGTGCGAGCCCTTGATCAGCACCGCGTCACCCGGACGCATGAGCGTTCGCAGGAGCGCCTCTGCCTCATCACGTGAGGCGGCGTGTTGCACCGGCGCGCCCGCGCCGCGCGCGGCCTCGCCGAGCACGCGCGCCTCGTCGCCGATCGTCACCAGCGCGTCGACGACCTCGGCGGCGCGGCGGCCGACACGCTCGTGCTCCGCGCGGGAGACCGCGCCGAGCTCGCGCATGTCGCCGAGCAGGGCGAGCCGGCGTCCCGGCATCGCGGCGAGCAGGTCGAGCGCGGCGAGCATGGAGGCCGGCTGCGCGTTGTAGGTGTCGTCGAGCAGGCGCGTGCCGCCGGGCAGGTCGATGACACGCAGGCGCGTCGGGACGTCCAGCGACTCCAGCGCGCCGGCGACCTCGTCCATCGTCAGCCCGTCCGCGAAGGCGGCAGCGGCGGCGGCGAGCACGTTGGAGACCAGGTGCGTGCCCGGCAGCGGGACGTGCACGCGCCGCGCCTCGTCGCCCCAGGTGAGGAGGAAGGAGAACGCGCCGGCGCCCTCCGACCGTAGGTCGGTGCCGCGCACCTCCGCATCTGCGCTCGTGCCGAACCACCACACGCGCGCGGCGGTATGCGCCGCCATCCCGCGCACACGCTCGTCGTCCGCGTTGAGGATCGCCGCGCCGTCCGGCGGCAGCGCTTCCGGGAGTTCGCGCTTGGCGCGCGTGATCGCCTCGATCGATCCGGCCCGCTCCAGGTGGGTGGGGCCCACGTTCAGGACGATGCCGGCGTGAGGCCGTACCCACTGGCAGAGCAGCGCGATCTCGCCTGTGGTGTACATGCCGAGCTCGATCACCGCGCGCTCGGCCTCCGGCTTGAGCTCCAGCAGGCAGAGCGGCACGGAGATCTCGTTGTTGTAGTTGAGCGGGTTCGCCTGCACGCGGTAGCGCGCCCCGAGGACGGCGGCGGCGATCGCCTTCGTCGTGGTCTTGCCCACGCTGCCGGTCACGCCCAGCACCCGCAGCGGCAGCGTGGCGCGCCAGGCGGCGCCGAGCGTCTGCAGCGCATCGAGCGTGTCCTCCACCACGAAGCCGGCGGCGCCCTCTGTGCCCTCGACCGGCCGGGAGAGGAGGCAGCCTGTGGCGCCCGCGCGCACGGCGGCGGCGGCGTAGTCGTGCCCGTCCGTGCGCTCGCCGGGGAGCGCAACGAAGAGGTCGCCCGGCCGCGCCTCGCGCGAGTCGATGATGGCGCGCTCGAAGCGGATGCCGTCGTCCAGGCGTCCCGTTCGGCCTCGGAGGGCGGGGGCGAGGACGCCGGCGGTGAAGCCGGCGTCCAGCGTCGGGGCGGTGGGGAGGCGAGCGCGGGTCATGGCTGCGCCACCAGTTGGCGGGTGGGCGGCACGCGCAGGTACGCCATGATCTGCTCGGCCAGGCCGGCGAAGACTGGCGCGGCCACCTGGCCGCCCAGGTTCAGGCCGCCGCTCGGCTGATCGATCTTGATGAGGATCGAGACCTTCGGGTCGTTCGCCGGGATGAACCCCGCGAACGTGGCGATGGTGGAGTCGATGTCGTAGCCGGTCGGGATCGAGACGAGCGTGGTGCCGGTCTTACCGGCGACCTCGTACCCGTCCACCCGTGCGCCGTGCCACTCCGGGCCTTCCACGACGTCCCGCATCAGGCTCAGGACCGTCTGCGCCGTCTCCGGTGAGATGACCTGGCGCACGCGCACCGGCTCGATCGTGCGTACGTCTCCGGCCGTGACGATCTGTGAGACCACGTACGGGCGCATCAGCACGCCGCCGTTGGCGAAGACGTTGACCGCGGTGAGCATCTCGATCGGCGTGACCGCCAGGCCCTGGCCGTAGGAGTTGGTCGCGAGGTCGACCGGGTACCAGTCCGGGTCCGCGGGCGATCGGAACGTGCCCTCAGCCTCGCCGGCCAGGCCCACGTGCGTTGGCTCGTTCAGCCCGAAGTCGCCCAGGTAGCGATAGAAGTCGTCCGCGCCGATCAGTTCGGAGAGCCAGACGGAGCCCGTGTTCAGGGACGCCTGCAGGTACTCGCGCACGCTGACCAGGCCGTACGCGCGGAGGTCCCAGTTGCGGATCGTGTACCCGCCCACGTCCACCGCGCCGGTGTCCTCGTAGGAGGACTCCGGCGTGACGAGGCCGAGGTCGATCGCGATCGAGGTGGTGAGGGTCTTGAGGACGGAGCCCGGCTCGTACAGGTCGGTGACCGCGCGGTTTTTGATCAACGTGTCCAGGTCGGGGGTGTCGAGGTTCATCGCGTCCAGCGCGATCGTCGGCTGCGAGGTCATCGCCAGGATCGCGCCGGTGCGCGGGTCCATCACGATGATCGAGCCACTCTTCGCTTCGTACCGCTCCAACGCCTCGGACAGTGCCTGCTCCGCCATGCCCTGGATGAAGCGGTCGATGGTCAGACGCACCTCGCCGCCGGCCACCGGCTCGCGCGCGCGCTGCTGCGTGAAGGCGATCGGGCGGCCGATCGCGTCGCGTTCGATCGAGGCCCAGCCGTCGCGGCCGCGGAGGACATGGTCGAAGTCCGCCTCCACGCCCCAGAGGCCGCTGTTGTCCAGGCCGACGAAGCCCACCAGCTGCGCGGCCAGGTTGCCCTCCGGGTAGATACGGCGGGAGGAGGGCAGCAGGCGCACGCCCCAGAGGTCCTGCGCCTCCAGCTCGAGCCCGCGCGCGTAGTCCATCTGCCGCGTCACCACGACATCGCCGTTGTCGGCGGACGTGCCGAGCGACCAGAGCGTGCCGGGGTCGGCGCCCAGGAACGCGGCCAGGCCGTCCATCGCGGGCGCGGCCTTCTCACGGTCGCGCCACAGGAAGCGGTCGATGTAGACGTCCCAGGTGTCGACGGAGGTCGCGAGGGGGTAGCCGGTCGCGTCCAGGATGGCGCCGCGGGATGCGGGCAGCGTGGCCGCGCCCTGGCGGGTGACGGCCGCCTGCTCCAGGTAGTCCTCGTGGTTCACGATCTGGACCTGGTAGAGGCGCACCATGACCGCGCCGATCGCCCCGACGGTGAGCAGCGCGAGCACCCAGTGGCGCCAGGTGACGTGATCCGGGCGGTTGGTGCTCACCCGTTGTCCTTCATCCTGCGTGCGTTGCGGCCGGGGATGTCCCGACCGCGGTTACTGGAATCCCGGGACCGAACCGATCAACTCTTCCCACCACGCCGGTTCTGGGACCGGCTCGCGCTCGGGTAACTGCACATAACGCCTTGGTAGCGGCATGTTGGAGGGCGCCACCGCCTCCACGCGGATCCGCAGGGTGTTCTCCGGCGGGACCATGCCCAGCCGAGTCACCGCCTGCTCGCGCAGCCGTTCCAGGTTGGAGGACTGCGCGATCTGCGCTTCCAGCAGCCGGATGTTGGCGTCCAGCGACTGCCGCTCCAGTTCCAGGTCGCGGAGCGTGTAGCCGACCTCCGCGACGCGGCTGGTCTGGAGCACCTGCACGAGGCCAACCGCGGCGACCGCCAGCAGTGCCACGGAGATGACCATGAGGCGGGACATGCGCTGACGCGCCACGCCCCAGCCGGTGGGCAGGGGGCGGGCGGCGGCGCGGGCCCGCGGTTCGCCGGTGGCGGCGCCGGTCGCCGTCTGGTTCACGCGCGGCTGGCTGGCCGGGCGACGGATGCCGGGGAGCGCGGCCATCAGGCGGCCAACCGTTCCACGATCGACTCCGCCACGCGCAGGCGGGCAGAGCGAGCGCGCGGGTTGCGCGCCACTTC
>JBAYVN010000103.1:0-4813 GCA_041674525.1 Dehalococcoidia bacterium
ATCGTCTGCTGGTGGATGCCGACCATGCGCGACACCACCGAGATCTGGAACACCGGCTCATGCTGCGCGAGGTGGTGCGGGACGCTGCCGCCGTGCATGCCCCCGTTCGAGGGCTGGTTCGTGTTCATGCGCCGCCACCCGCCTCGGCGTGCACGCCGGAGGTGGAGGCGCGCAGCTGCTCGAACAGCCGGCGCTGCTCGTCCGTCAGGTGCTCCGGGAGCACCAGCCGCACCTCGGCGTAGAGGTCGCCGAAGCCGCCGCCGGCCTTCGGCATCCCCTGCCCGGCGAGGCGGAAGACCCTGCCGCCCTGCGTCCCCTTCGGGATGCGCAGCGCGAGGAGCTTGCCCTTCAACGTCGGCACCTTCGCCTCGCCCCCCAGCGCGGCATCCGCGACGGGCACGTCCACATCCACGTGCAGGTCGTCGCCCCGACGCTCGAAGCGCTCGTGCGGCGCGACCTGGACCAGCAGGTAGAGGTCACCCGGCGCCCCGCCGTTCGCGCCTGGCCCGCCGCGCCCGCTCACGCGGATGCGCGCGCCGTCATGCACGCCGGCGGGGATGGAGACCTGGATGCGACGCAGCGGCGAGGCGGTCCCGCTCCCGCGGCAGGCGTGGCACGTTGCGCCGGCCAGCTGGCCGGCGCCGCCGCAGACCATGCACCGCTCCTCGCCCTCCCGCACCTCGATCGTGCGCTTCGCGCCGACGTACGCCTCGGCGAGCGAGACGCGCACGGGCTGCTCCACGTCCTGCCCGCGCGAGCGCCCGCGGCCGCGGAGGATCGAATCGAAGAACCCGCCCCCGGCCCCGGCGCGCCCGCCGAACAGGTCCCCGAGGTCGATGCCCTCGCCCCCGCCGAACGAGAAGCCGCCCGTGCCGGGCCCGCCCATGCCCCCCGTGCCCGCGGACTGGCGGCGGCGCATCTCCTCGATCTGTTCGGCGTGCTCCCACTGGTCGCCGTAGCGGTCGTACTTCTTGCGCTTGTCGGCGTCGGACAGCACCTCGTAGGCGGCGTTCACCTCCTTGAAGCGACGCTCCGCCTCCGGGTTCCCCGGGTTCACGTCCGGGTGAAGCTGCCGCGCGAGGCGCCGGTAAGCGGCCCGGATCTCCTTCTCGGAGGCTCCCGGCTTCACCCCCAGGGTGTCGTAGTAGTTCGCTGCCATGCCTGCTGCCATGTCTGGAAGTATACGAATCTCATACCGGGATGTGAAGTATCTCTGAGCCGATGCGGCTCATATCTCTTGACTGTCTCCAATCACCTTGCTAGCATGAGGCACGCCGAGGCGAGAGCGGCAGGACCACGTGACGCGTCCCCTCGGCCGGCCCGGCCCCCACGAGCGACCACCCCAGCGGCCGGGGAGGGGCGCGCGAGGGCCGCGGGCCCGGACCACGCACCGCCGATTGCAGCGAGAAAGGATCACCTGATGGCTGACATCACCACCCGCCGCGACCCCTTCGGCCTGAACTCCAGCTTCCGCCAGGCGATGGAGCGCTTCTTCGACGACTCCTTCTTCCGGAGCCCTATCGGCTTCCTGTCCGAGGACGGCACCCTGGCCCTCGACATCGCGGAGAGCAACCGCGAGATCGTGGTCAAGGCCGACCTGCCGGGGTTCACGAAGGAGGAGATCGACGTCCAGATGCACGACGGCGTGCTCTCCATCCGCGCGCAGCACTCCGAGGAACACGAGGAGAAGAACGACCGCTACTACCGGCGCGAGCGCTCGTGGGGCGCGCTGAGCCGGCGCGTCGCGCTGCCTGGCGTCGTGAAGGACGCCGCGGTGGATGCCCAGCTGAAGGATGGCGTGCTGACCCTGCGCATCCCGCTCCCCGAGAGCGTGGGTCCGAAGCAGATCGAGATCAAGGGCGAGTAAAGCGCCCGGTCCGCCGGCGCTCTGCCGTCACTCTGCCGCACGCACGAGGCCCGGGCTGTCGTCCGGGCCTCGTCGCGTCATGCTCAGTCCCACCCGGGCGCCCGGATCAGTGCCCGGACTGGCGCCCCGAGGTCAGCGCGTCTCCACGATGCGCCCGGCGCGGGCCTGCGCCGCGTGCAGCCGCCCGAGGCGCGCGCGCCCTGCCTCCAGCCGCGACATCATCGCCATCGCCTTCTTCGTGTCGGAGGCCACGCGGGCGGGCTCACCCGTGCGCACGCGGTACTTCGACAGCCAGTACGTGAACGCCTGCAGCTCAGACTGGCTCATGCGATCGCCCAGCACGCTGCCGGTCTCGTGTCCGTACTGCTGCTTCAGCTCACCCAGCGGCTTGCCGTAGACGTGCTCGTACGCCTCCAGGTCGGGCGCCGGGCGCCCGGCTCCCGAGAGCGTGCCTGCCTTCACCAGCTCGAGCTCCACCGCCAGCAGCAGCAGCTCCTCCACCACCATGCCGTACTGGAAGTTGAGGTGCGCACGATGCTTCGCCGGGCCAATCGCCCGCTCGAACTCGGCCTCGCCGCTGCCGTCCGGCGCGATGCCGTGGACCAGCAGCTGCTCCGCCTCGTCCACCGGCACCAGGTCGCCCATCTCGTCCAGCAGGCGCTGTGCCAGCAACAGCCAGTCGAAGGCCTCTCCGGCGATCAGGTAGGTGTTCACCAGCCCGTCGACCTCCTCGGCGGGGGCGGTCCAGCGGGCGATCACGTCCAGCAGCGCCGGATACCACGGCGCGCCCCGCTCCAGCGCCCGCCGCAGCGCCTCCACACCCTGCGCCGGCGTCAGCGCCCCGTCGCGAGGCACGCGGATACGCTCGCGGGGCGGTCCCCCGGGGGCCGCGTCCTCCTCGATCGCGCTGGCGAACGCACGATCCGCCACGCCCTCGAGGGGCTCGAGGGTTTCGGCGTCCGGGGCACCGGTCTCAGTCGATGAAGACATACTCGATCATTGTACCCGCGCGGACTCGCACGATCGGCGGAACAGGCACGCGTCCCGCGGGCGGGCGGTCAGAGCGGTTATGGAACGAGGCGGCGGCGGGACGGGCTACGTCGCGCCGTGGCAGCGCTTGTACTTCTTGCCGCTGCCGCACGGGCACGGATCGTTGCGTCCGACCTTCGCGACCACGCGGGTCGCGGTCGCCGTGGTCGCGCGCGCGGCCGGCTCGCCCGAGTCGGGGTCTGCCGGTCCGCTGGTCTGCACGCGCTTCGGCGCCTGCTCCTGCGCCATGGCGTCCTCGGCCGCCCGGGTCGTGAGACGGGCGTTCAGCACCTGGCGCGTCACCAGCTCGCGGATGCGCTCCATCAGCTGCAGCCACATGTCGTGGGCCTCGCGCTTGTAGGCCACCAGCGGATCCGCCTGCCCGTACGCGCGGAGTCCGATGCCCTGGCGCATGTCGTCCATGGCCGTCAGGTGCTCCACCCATAGCGCGTCGATGGTGCGGAGCAGCACCAGCCGCTCGACCAGGCGCTGCGTCTCCTCGCCGACCTCTTCTTCCAGCGCCTGGTACGCGTCGTCGATGATCTCGATCGCCTCGTCCAGGGCCTCCTCCGGCGACAGGTCGGCCGCGAGCGCGCCCTCCGGCAGCGCCGGGACGATCGTCTCCACGGCCGCGCGGAACGCCTCGGGGTCGGGCGGCGACGCCTGCAGGTACGTGGCGGCGAGCGCGCTGACCTCGTCCTCCAGCATGGACATCACGGTGTCACGCATGCTCTCGCCTGCGAGCACCTTGTCGCGCTCCTTGTAGATGACGTCGCGGTGCGTGTTCATGACGTCGTCGTACTCGACCACGCTCTTGCGGATGTCGAAGTTGTGCGACTCCACGCGCTGCTGCGCCTGCTCGATGGCGCGCGTGACCATCTTCGATTCGATCGGCGTGTCGTCGTCCATGCCGAGGCGGGACATCATCCCCGGGAGCCAGTCGGGCGCGAACCGGCGCATCAGATCGTCCTCGAAGGACACGAAGAAGCGCGTCGATCCGGGGTCGCCCTGGCGGCCGGACCGGCCGCGCAGCTGGTTGTCGATGCGCCGCGCCTCGTGGCGCTCGGTGCCGATCACGTGCAACCCGCCGATGCCAGCCACGCCCTCGCCCAGCTTGATGTCCGTGCCGCGGCCGGCCATGTTCGTGGCGATGGTGACCGCGTCGCGCTGACCCGCGCGCGCCACGATCTGCGCCTCCCGCGCGTGCTGCTTCGCGTTCAGCACCTCGTGCACCACGCCCTTGCGGCGCAGCATGTCGGAGAGCATCTCCGAGGTCTCGATCGCGACGGTGCCCACCAGGATCGGGCGGCCTTGCGCGTGCTTCTCCTCGATGTCCGCGACCACGGCGCGCCACTTCCCATCCTCGGTCTTGTAGACGAGGTCCGACAGATCCTCGCGCGCGATCCGGACATGCGTCGGGATGACGAGCACCTCGAGCTTGTAGATCTTGTGCAGCTCTTCGGCCTCGGTGATCGCAGTGCCGGTCATGCCCGAGAGCTTCTGGTACAGGCGGAAGTAGTTCTGGATGGTGATCGTGGCGTACGTCACGGTCTCCTGCTGGATCTTGACGTGCTCCTTGGCCTCCACGGCCTGGTGCAGCCCGTCCGACCAGCGGCGCCCCTCCATCAGCCGCCCCGTGAAGTCATCGACGATGATGACCTCGCCGTCCTTCACCACGTAGTCACGATCGCGCTGGTAGATCACCTGCGCGCGCAGCGCGGCCTCCATGTAGCGCGTCAGCCGGAAGTTCGCGGGAGCGTAGATGTTGTCCACGCCCAGGCCGCGCTCCAGCGCCTCCACACCCTCCTCGGTCAGGCGCACGGTGCGCGTCTTGAGATCGACGATGTAGTCCTGCGTCTCGCTGAGCCCCGGCACCAGGGCCGCGAAGCGCGGGTAGATGCTGGTGTCGTCCTGCGC
>JBAYVN010000104.1:0-4683 GCA_041674525.1 Dehalococcoidia bacterium
CGGAAGATGCGCATCTTCAACGCAGACGGATCGGACGGCGTGATGTGCGTGAACGGCATCCGCTGCTTCGCCAAGTTCTGCATCGATCGCGGCCTGGCCGCCGCCCCGGACGGGCGGATGACGGTGGAGACCGGACCGGGCGTGATCCCGGTCCAGGGCTTCCGCGGCGAGGACGGGACGATCGCCCGGGTGCAGGTCACCACGGCCGTCCCGAACCTGGATCCCGCGGCCTCCGGGGTCGCCATCCAGCAGCCCGGGCCCGTGCAGAACCTCCCGGTGACGGTGGCGGACGAGCAGGGCGAGTCCACGCAGCACGTGGCGATCGTATCCATGGGGAACCCGCACGCCGTGCAGTTCATCCCGGGCGCGCCGGCGGACTACCCGCTGCTGCGCATCGGGCCGCTGATGGAGCACCACGCGGTCTTCACGCAGCGCACCAACTTCGAGGTCGTGCGCGTGGTGGATCGCGCGCACGTGGAGATGCGCGTCTGGGAACGTGGCGTGGGTGAGACCCTCGCCTGCGGCTCCGGCGCCTGTGCCGTGGTCGTCGCCGCTCGCCTGCGGGGCGAGGTGGACGACCACGTGGCCGTGCGCCTGCCGGGGGGCACGCTGGAAATCGAGTGGAATGGCCACGACGCGGTGAGCCTCACCGGCCCCGCCGTGCGCGTCTTCGAGTCGGAGTGGACACATTGAACGAATCCCGCCGCCTGATCGAGTCGAGCACGCCCTGGACCCTGCGCAGCGCACCCGTGAGGCCGCGGGAGTGGCGCGCGCTGGTGGAGACGCCGGGGGCGGTCCACGTGAGCGACGAGGGTGGTGAGATGCTGCTGGTGCCGGAGCGCGGCCAGCTGCACCTCTACTGGGCCTACCTCGACATCGAGCAGATGCGCCTGCTCTTCCCGCGCCAGTTCGCGGAGATCCGCAAGCACATCGACGCCGCTCGCGCGGACTACGTGGCCATGGACCTGGTCGCGGTCGTGAACCGCGACTGGCTGGACCCGCTGCTGCGAGACGCCGACTTCGCGCTCTTCGCGGAGTGGATGGAGATGACCCAGCCCGGCCTGGACGCGGCCGCCGTGCCGGGGTTTCCGGAGGGCGTGCAGATGCGCCGTGCCACCGACGGCGACATCGACCGCCTGCGCGCGATCTGGACCGCCGCCTTCGCCGACCGCGCCGATGGCGAGCGATCGTTCGACGCGATGGTCGAGGGCGCAGCGTGGGCAGGGGTGCTGGAGGCGGACGGGGAGATCGCCGGGTTCGCGCTGAACAGCGCCGTGGAGCATGGCGAGGGTGAGATCCTGACCGCCGCGGTGGACCCCGATCACTGGGGTCACGGCTACGGCCGCCTGCTGCTGGCCGCGGCCACCTACCAACTCGCCTCGAAGGACGCGACCCGCGCCACCGTGCGTGTCCGGCCCGATATCAAGCAGGCGATGCGCACGTGCTCGGACCTGGGCTTTCGCCACCAGCGATCCGGGATCGAGTTCCGCCGCCCCGTGGACGAGCAGGCGATCGCGGCCGCGCGCGAGGCGCGGCGCATCGGCGGCGTGAAGGCGCGGTTCGGGGACTGGCGCTAACCCTCACAGCTCGACGATCCAGCGGCGCCGCGGAACAACCCCGGCGCCGGGCGGCGCACGACGCACGCGCATCGCACAGGACGGTACGCAGGACATCGCGCAGGACATCGCGCGGGGAGGGACGCATCGATGAGGCTCGCGCAGCGCGTGCAGCAACTGCCGCCGTACCTGTTCGCGCGTATCTCCGAGCTGATCGCGACGAAGCGCGCGGCGGGCGTGGACGTGATCTCGCTGGGCATCGGCGACCCGGACATCCCGACGCCGTCGTATCTCATCGACGTGCTGAAGCAGTCCGCGGACCGGCCCGCGAATCACCGGTACCCGGAGTCGGACGGGCTCCCCGAGTTCCGGCAGGCGATCGCGCGCTGGTACGAGTCCCGGCACGGCGTGACCCTCGACCCTAACCGGGAGGTCGTGCCGCTGATCGGGTCGAAGGAGGGCATCGGCCACCTCCCGCTGTGCCTGATCGATCCGGGCGACGTCTCGCTGATCACCGACCCGGGCTATCCCGTGTACGAGATCGGCACGATGTTCGCCGGCGGCGAGACCGTGAAGCTCCCCCTGCGCGAGGAGGACGGCTGGCTGCCGCGCCTGGACGAGATCCCCGTGGAGGCCGCGCGGCGCGCCCGCATCCTGTGGCTGAACTACCCGAACAACCCCACCGGCGCCGTCGCCGATCGCGCCTTCTTCGAGCACGCCGTGGCGTGGGCGAAGGCGCACGACGTGGTGATCGCGCACGACCTCGCGTACGCCGACGTAGCCTACGATGGCTACCGGCCGTCGAGCATTCTCGAGGTGCCCGGCGCGATCGATGTCGCGATCGAGTTCAACTCCCTGTCGAAGGCGTTCAACATGACGGGCTGGCGCGTGGGCATGGCGGTGGGCAACGCGACCGTGATCAACGCCCTCACGCGCGTGAAGACCAACCTCGACAGTGGCATCCCGCAGGCGATCCAGGAGATGGCCATCGCCGCGCTCGATGACCCGCGCGACACGATGGAAGTGCACAACGCCATCTACCAGCGGCGCCGCGACCGCGCCGTCGCCGTGCTGCGCGAGCTCGGGCTGCGCGTGGACCCACCGAAGGCCTCCCTCTACGTCTGGGCGCGCCTGCCCGAGGGTGAGCGATCCAGCGCAGCCTTCGCCGCTGCCCTCATCGAAGCGACGGGCGTGGTGGTGACGCCGGGCATGTCGTACGGACAGGCAGGCGAGGGGTACATCCGCATCTCGCTCACCGTTCCCGACGACCGGCTGGAGGAGGCGCTGAACCGGCTCTCTGCCTTCGCGCGCGGCGAGAAGGTGCTGTAGGTTCACATCCCCGGAGTCTTGGCTGGCCCGCGTACACTGAGATCAGCCACCGATCCGTCACCGGTTCGCGAGTCGCAACCGTCGTGACCCACACCCTCGTAGCAGGAGACCGCCCCATCCCAGTTCCCCCCACCTCGGACCGCCCTGCCGACCGCAACGGTCGCCCACGGGGCGCCGCGCACCACACCGCACCGGACCAGGAGCGCGCGTACCTCGTCGGCGTCGATCGCGGCACGCGCGATGGCGGCATGTCGATGGAGGAGTCGCTGCTCGAGCTCGGTCGCCTCGTGGAGACCGCGGGCGGGCATGTCGTCGGGAGCATGACCCAGAGGCGCGGGCACATCGACCCCGCGACCTACATCGGCTCTGGCAAGGTCGAGGAGATCGTCGCCGCGCGCGAGTCGACGAAGTACACGCTCGTCGTGTTCGACGACGCCCTGTCGCCGTCGCAGCAGCTGAACCTCGAGAACGCGCTGAAGGTGAAGGTGCTCGACCGCTCGGCGCTGATCCTCGACATCTTCGCGTCGCGCGCGCAGACGCGTGAGGCGTCGCTGCAGGTGGAGCTCGCGCAGCACGAGTACCTGCTGCCCCGGCTGCGCGGGCAGTGGCAGCACCTGGAGCGCATGGAGGGGGCGATCGGCTCCCGCGGCCCGGGTGAGACGCAGCTGGAGACGGACCGCCGGCTGATTGGGACGCGCATCGCGCGCCTGAAGAAGCAGATCAAGACCGTGCAGCAGCAGCGCGCGCTGCAGCGCACGCGCCGCGAGCGCCAGGGCATGCCGGTGGTGGCGCTCGTGGGCTACACCAACGCCGGGAAGTCCTCGCTCATGCGCGCGCTCTCCGGCGCCGAGGTATACGCCGCCGACGCCGTCTTCGCGACGCTGGACCCCGTGACGCGCCGCATCGGCTCCGGCCACGCCGAGGCGTTCCTGCTGACGGACACCGTGGGCTTCATGCAGAAGCTCCCCACGCAGCTCATCTCCGCGTTCCGCGCCACCCTCGAGGAGCTGCGCACAGCCGATCTGCTGCTGCACGTCATCGACGGCACTGCGAGTGCGGTCGATGCGCAGCGCGAGACGGTGGAGGAGACGCTCGGTGAACTGGGGCTCGCGGGCACGCCCGTGCTCTGCGTGGTGAACAAGGCGGATGGCATGGTGCTGCCCGGCGGCGCCCCCGTCGAGACCGAGGGCGATCTCGCGCTCCTCGCCGCGGCCAACCCGCTCGGCATCGCGACCGAGACGCTGTACACCTCCGCCACCACCGGCCTCGGCATCGACGCCCTTCGCCGGCGGCTGCTCTACGAGTTCTTCGGCAGCGAGGTGTCGACGAGCACGGAGAGCACCGCGGTCTAGCGGGGCCCGCGCTCCCGTTCCGCCACGAACGCCACGTGCTCGCCGCGAAGGCGTGTCAGCGCCACCGTGCGCACGCGGTGTTCGCCGCTCGACGGTGTCGAGGCGAGCGTGCGGTTGAGGCGTGCCTCCAGCGCGTTGGTGTCCACGGGCGAGGCGCGTCGCATCACCTCGACACGCGTGACGCCGAGGGCGACCAGGGCCTCGCGCAGGCGGCGCTCGGCGAACGGCACCCATGTCTCGATGCGGAACCGCCGCGCGAACGGCGAGTCCACCGGGTCGTCGCCCGACAGGTACGCCGTGTGCTCGTCCAGGCGCCAGGCATGCAGCACCGGCGCCACGGCATCCACCAGGCTCGCGCGGCCGACGCCGGGGTCCAGGTCGTAGAGGTAGCGCCCGGGGGCCCGCAGCGGCGTCACGCCCGCGTCCGGCTCGCCGGCGACCGAGGC
>JBAYVN010000105.1:0-4637 GCA_041674525.1 Dehalococcoidia bacterium
CGACAAGACGATCTCGGCGGATGACGTGAAGGCGGTGGTGGCAACCGAAGTCGAGAAGGTTCTCGCGGCGGTGGCAAAGCCGCTGGTGATCGACGCGGCGCAAAAGCCGTTCGTCATTCTGGTGGTCGGGGTCAACGGTTCCGGCAAGACCACGGCCATCGGGCGCCTCGCGTACGCCTACCAGCAGGAGGGGCGCACGGTGATGGCGGCGGCGGGCGACACCTTCCGCGCCGCGGCGATCGAGCAGCTCCAGGCCTGGGGCGAGCGGCTGAAGTTCGACGTGGTGGCGCAGGGGCAGGGCGCCGACCCGGCCGCGGTCGCCTTCGACGCGATCTCCGCGGCACAGGCGCGCGGGCACGACGTGGTGCTGATCGACACCGCCGGCCGGCTGCAGAACAAGCAGAACCTGATGGCGGAGCTCTCCAAGACGCGCCGCGTGATCGAGCGCCACGTCGAACGGGGTCCGGACGAGGTGCTGCTGGTGCTGGATGCCTCCACCGGCCAGAACGGGCTCTCGCAGGCGCGTCACTTCACGGAGGCGGTGCAGGTGACCAGCGTGATGCTCACGAAACTGGACGGCACCGCGAAGGGCGGCATCGTCTTCGCGATCGCCCGCGAGTTCGGTCTGCCGGTCCGCTTCGTCGGCGTCGGCCAGCGCGAGGGCGACCTGGCGCCGTTCGACGCGCGGGCGTTCGTCGCATCGCTCCTCGGCGAGCCCGCCGGCGCCGAGGCGTAGGCTCAACCGGCTCCCACGGTCATCGAGGCGCGCATGACGGAGAGCCTGTCGTGGCTGCTGGTGCTGCTCCTGGTCGCCGGGGGTGGCCTGTTGCCGTCCAGGCTGCTGTTCTCGCGCCTCGGCTCCGGGGGCATCCCGTACGCGCTCCCGGTGGGCCTCGCGGTCTTCGGTACCGCGACCTGGCTGGCGGGGACGGTCGCGCTCCCGTACGGCACGCCGCTGGCGGCCGCCGCGCTCGCGGGCCTGTGGGCCTGGTCCGCGCTGATCGGCTGGCGTCACCCCGCGCTCCTCGCTGACCTCGCACGTCGAGGGCGGGCGCTCGCCGTGGCGGGGGCCGGCTTCGTGGTGCTGTTCGCGGTGATCCTGTTCGCGCGGTCGTTCGCGCCGGACGCCTACGGCACCGAGAAGCCAATGGACCTGATGGTGCTGATGGCGGTGCACCGCGCGGAGCAGTTGCCCCCGCCAGACCCGTGGCTCGCGGGCGAGCGGCTCTCCTACTACCACCTGGGCCACACGACGATGGACGCCGTGGGCCGGCTGTCCGGCAACGGCCCGGAGGTCGTCTTCAACCTCGCCACCGCCACCGCGGGCGCGGCCGCCGGCCTCGCCGCCGCCGGCCTGGCGCTCGACCTCCTCGCGGTGGCCGGCGCCACGAGGAGGCGCGCGATGCTGGTGGCCGGGGGAGTCACCGTGGCGACGCTGCTGCTGGTCGCGCCGGTCGTGGGCCTCGTGGACCTGCTCTCGGCGAACGGGGTCGGGGGCGAGGCGGCCTGGGGCTGGCTCGGCGTCGATGGCGTGCCGCTCGCCGAGGGCGCGCGCACGGGGGTACCGGAGGGGTACTGGTGGTGGTGGAACACCACGCGCGTGCTGCCCGGCACGATCTCGGAATACCCCGCGTTCACGGTGCTCCTCGGCGACCCGCACGCGCACCTGATGGCGCTGCCGCTCGCCCTGACCGTCGTCGCGCTCGCGCTCGTGGTGTTCGAGGGCACTACGCCGCTCTCGTGGCGACGGTGGCTGCGCCATCTGCACGCGCTGGTGCTAACGGCGGTGCTGCTCGCGGCGCTGCCGCTCACCAACCTCTGGGACGGCGTCACCTTTGGCGTGATCTGGGGGCTCGCGGCCTTCCTCTCGGCGCGGCGGGTTGGGTGGGTGTTCGCGCAGGCGCTGTTCCTGGCGGCGCGCTACGCCGCGGTCCCGGCGGGGCTCGCACTGATCATCGCGTTCCCATTCTTCGACAGCGTCGACCCGCCGCCCGTCGGCGCCGCGCCGGTGACCGGCGAGCACTCCGACCCCGTGCGCTGGCTGCTGGTCTGGCTCGCGCCGCTGCTGCCGGTGCTCCTCGCCGTGGTGTGCCTCGGCGTGCGTCCCGCGCGCTGGCGGACGGCGCTGGTCGTCGCGTCGCTGCCCGTGGCCGCGTGGCTCGTCGCGGTCGTGCTCTCCGGCGCGGGCGCCGAGGTCGGCGACCGCGCCGGCGGGTGGGTGACGCTCGCCGGCCTCGTCGCGCTCACGGGCTGGCTCGGCGGCAGCGCCCACGCGGCGGAGGCGCGGCGCGACCGCGGTCTGGCGGCGGCGCTGGCGCTGGCGACGGTGGTGGTCGCGATCCTGCTGCTGACCGAACTGGTGCGCGTGGCGGACGCGTTCCCGGGCCGGCTGAACACGGTCTTCAAGTTCTGGTTCCACGCCTGGGCGCTGCTGGCGGTCGCGGCGGGCGCCCTCGCCGGGATCGCCGTGGATCGCGCCTCCCGCCCGGCGTGGCTGCCGAGGGGGGCGGCGCGGGCCGTGCTCGGTGGGGCGGCAGCCGTACTCGTGCTCTGCGTACTGGCGACACCGGCGCTGGCGGTGAGCCGCGCGCGCGAGGGCCAGGAGCGCGGTCTGGATGCGATCGCCTACCTTGAACGGAGCGACCCCGGCGTCGCGGCGGCCAGCGCCTGGGCGCGCGCGAACCTCGATCCGGAAGTGGAAGTGCTGGTGCAGGCGGTCTCCGAGTCGTACAGCCGCGGCAACCTCCTCGCCGCCGCCTCCGGCGTCCCCACCGTCCTCGGCTGGCCCGGCCACCAGCGCCAGTGGCGCGGGGAGATCGACGAAGCCGCGCGCCGCGCGGATGTCGACGCGATCTACCAGGACGGTGCGACCGAGGCCGGACTGGCAGCCGCGCGGCGGAGCGGCGTGACGCACGTCTACGTCGGCTTCGAGGAACTAGCACGGTACGGCTACGACGTGATCGGACGGCTCTCCGGCTGGTCACTGGTGTTCCAGACGCCCCGAGCGCGCATCTACGCCGTCCCCGTGGAGGCCGCCCCGTGAGCGGCTCGTGGGCCGCCGTGTCGCTGCGCTCGTTCCGGCCGGACGCCGTGACGGGGGCGGTGATGGCGATCGCCCTCGTGGCGCTCGTCACGCGCACGCTCGGGCTGGATGCGCGGGCGCTGCACCACGACGAATCACTGCACGCGACCTACTCCTGGTACCTGGCCTCCGGCGACGGCTACCGGCACAACCCGCTCATGCACGGGCCGTTCCAGTTCCACATCATGGCGCTGTTCTTCGTGCTGTTTGGGGACGGCGACGCGATGGCGCGCTGGCCCCACGCGTTGTTCGGCACAGCGCTCGTTTGCTCACCGCTGTTGCTCCGCCGCTGGCTCGGCGGGCCGGGCGCCGTCCTCGCGGCGCTGTTCCTCTGCGTCTCGCCCTCGCTCCTGTACTACACGCGGTTCGCGCGCGAGGACGCGTTCATCGCGCTGTTCACGGTGCTCCAGTTCATCGCGATGTGGCGCTACCGGGACGATGGCCGCGAGCGCTGGCTGCTGCTGTTCGCCGCGGCGACCGCCTTCGCGTTTGCGACGAAGGAGAGCGCCTACCTGACGGCGGCCGTGCTGCTCGTCTACCTGAACTTCGCGGCAGCGCACGAGTGGTTCTGGGCGCATCGACGGGGCGAGCACGTGCCGCTCCGCGCGCAGGCGCTGCATGGCGCGTGGCTGGTGCCCTCGGCGTGGGTGTTCGCCGCGCTGTGGCGGCCGCTGCGCCCGCTGCGGGAACGGCTCGGGCTCACGGAGCGCCCACGCGAGGCGGACCTGCTGGTGCTGACCGGCACGCTCGTACTGCCGTTGCTCGCCGCCGCCGTCCGCATCCCCGCGGAGGCAGTCGCGGGGCCGCTGGATCAGGACACGCTCCGCATCGTCGGCGTGGCCACGGTGGGCGTGCTGTGGGCCGCCTCGATCGCCGTCGGGGTGATGTGGGACGCGCAGCGCTGGCCGGCCGCGGTGGCGGTGTTCCTGCTCGTGACCGTCCCGCTGTACACGACCTTCGGCACGAACCTGGACGGCATCGCCGGCCCGTTCTGGACCTCGCTCGACTACTGGATCGCACAGCACGACGTCCGGCGCGGTGAGCAGCCCGGGTTCTACTACCTGATGATGCTGCCGCTCTACGAGTCGCTCGTGCTGCTGCCGTCGCTCGTGGCTGGACCCTGGCTGGTGCTGCGCCGTCGCGATCCGCTGGCGGCGCTGCTGGTGTTCTGGTTCGCCGGCACCTTCTTGGCGCTGTCCGTCTCGGGCGAGAAGATGCCGTGGCTCACGATCCACCTCGCGCTCCCGCTCACGTTCCTGGCCGCGTACGCGCTCGGACGCGGCGTGTCGGCGGCGGCCGTGGCCGTGCGCACGCGCTCCGGCGCGCCGGTGCGCTGGGCGGCGGGTGGGGTGGCGGCCGCGGCGGTCGTGGCGATGTTCGTGCTGGCCGTGCACGCGGACATCGGGCTGAACCACCGCCATCCGGACGTGCCGGCGGAGCCGCTGACCTACGTGCAGACCGCGCCGGATCTGCCGCGACTGGCCGTGGAGGTGCGGGCGTTCGCGGCCGCGCACCCGGACCGCCGGGTCGTGGTGGACACTGCTCAGTCCCTGAC
>JBAYVN010000106.1:0-4548 GCA_041674525.1 Dehalococcoidia bacterium
CCGTCCTCAACTTCCTCGAAGTGCGGTAGGCCGCGCCTCGCGTCCCCCCGGCGCGAGGTTCGCCGCAACGCTGTCGGGCCCGCCCTGGGCCGAGACGCCGCCCCCACTGCCGAGGGCGGCGTCTCGCGTTTCGGGGCCCTCGAGCCTGTGACGGCCAAACAACGGCCCCCGGCGTAGCGTTGCACTGTCAGGGACGGTGCCCCTCCACGCCGGAGGGTGTCGCACGTCCTGCGCAGCACGAGGGACGTCACATGGGAATGCTCACCTGGATCGCGGTCGGCCTGGTCGCCGGATTTCTCGCCAAACTGCTCGTCCGAGGCGGCCCCGGGGGCGTCGGGCCGATCGGGCTGATCTGGACGGCCGTCCTGGGCGTGGTCGGCGCGCTCATCGGCGGCTTCATCAGCACACGCCTCGGCTACGGCGACGTCGCCGGCTTCGACCTGCGCAGCGTGCTGATCGCAACGGGCGGCGCCGTCCTCGTGATCTTCATCGCGAAGGCAATCGGCCCGAGGTAAGCGATAGTGGGTCGGACGACTGTGTAATACTGCCACGGGCGGTGGGAGCGCGATGCTTGCTGACGACGATCATTCAGCGCGCCGAGACCTAGCGACGACGCTGGGCCACCTAGTCATCGAGTTCGGACACCTTGAGGCGGCGGTCAGAGAGTTCGTCTGGTTCTGCGGCGGGACGGGGACCGCGAACGGACCGCTGCTGACTGCGGACATGACATTTCAGCAGTCCGTGGCGGCCGCGGAACGTGTCTACCGCTGGCGAGTCGGATCAGCGACGACGCCCTTTCAGTCCGCCTTCAGCACGGACGACTTTCTCGCGTTCCCGTTCATGGGAGACCTCACAGCCCCTGTCGTTCCGCCGAACATGAAGCGACTCTGCCAAAGCGCCCTGGCTGCCGCCCAGAAGCGCAACGAGGCCCTCCACGGTGCATGGTGGCTGGCCCCCAGCCCCGACCTCGACGGCGTACGCGTGCGCGTCTCCCCGACTCCCCGCAGGCTCGACGTGGAGCGAGTCGCTCTCTCCGAGATCGACGACACCACCTCGTCCGCAGAACTTCTCACTCGGCTCTTCCGCGCCGTGATGATGGCAATCGTGTCTGACCCGCGATATCCAATCCCACGGTGACTGCCTCGCCCTTACCTCATCGCCATCGCCTCGCGGACGCCGCCGGCGGCGATGAGCGTGTCAGCGCGAGGCGCGAGGCCGGCATCCGCGAGGATCGCGCGGGTGTCCTGACCGAGCGCGCGCGCCGCATTGCCGGCACGCACCGGCGTCCGTGACAGCCTCGGCGCGGGGCCGGTGGTCGTGACCAGGCCCAGGCCGGGGTGCTCGCGCGTCAGGCTCAGGCCGTGCGCCTGCACCCACGGGTCGTCCATCAGCACGCGCGTATCGTTCACCACCGCGTGCGCGCCGATGCCAGCGGCCACCAGCCGCGACACCCAGTCCGCGACCGTCCCGCCCGCGCCGATCCGCTCCGCCAGCGCCGTAGCCAGCGCGTCGCCGCGCAGCGCCTCGACGCCCCGCAGCCCCTCGACGCCCGCGATAGCACCGAGGTCCGACTCGCGCGCGCCGAGGAAGAGCCAGCCGTCGCTCGCCTCGTAGCCGCGGTGGAGCGGCCCGGAGCCGATGGCATCCTGGCCGCGGGGCTCGTCGTGCTGCACGCCAGACGCGCTCACCATGAACGGCGTCTGCAGGAGCGTCGCCGTGTACGCCAGCGCCGCATCCACGTGCTGGCCCTGGCCGGTCTTCTGCCGGTGGAGCAGCGCCAGCGAAACGCCGAGCGCGCCGAGGTAGCCGGTGCCGTAGTCGTTCACGGCGTAGCGCTGCAGTTGCGGCTGCTCGTCGCCGCCGAAGCGCGCCTGCATACCGGTGGCGGCCTGCGCGATCTGCTCGTGCCCCGGACGGCCGGCGAACGGGCCGACGTGGCCGTACGTGTTGAGCGAGGCGTAGACGATCTCCGGGCGTCGCGCGCGCACCTGCTCGTAGCCGATGCCCATCCGCTCCGCCGTGCCCTTGCGGAAGTTCTGCACGACCACGTCCGCCGTATCCACCAGCGCCCAGAACGCCTCCAGCCCCTCCGGCGACTTGAGGTCCAGGACGATGCTCCGCTTCGCGCGGTTCACGTCGCCGTGGAACGCGGGCGTCGGGGGCCGGTCGGGCGCCTCGATCTTCACGACGTCGGCGCCGTACTCCGCGAGCGTGCGCCCGCAGGTGGGACCGGCGAGGACGATGCAGAGGTCGAGCACGCGCACGCCGTCCAGCGCCGCGCGCAGCGTCCCGGCCGCGCTCGGCGCTGCGGCCGGTGTCGGGCGCGCGGCAAGGCCGGCGAGGATCGACGCACGGTCCGCGTCGGGCGCGCGACGCGGGCCCTGCACGGCGGGCGGGGTGAGCGACATGCGCACGGGAATGCCCGGCTGCTTCGTCTTGCCGAGGGCGGGGTCATCCAACTCGACCACCGTGCCGGAGCCGACTGCGTGCTCATGCGTCAGCCACTCGACGGACGGACGGCAGACGGCGCACTCGCCGCCGGCGTCGGAGACCAGCGCTTCCCACTCGGCGGCGGGACGCGTCTTGAACAGCGCCTTCGCGCGCGCGGCGAGGTCCTGCGCGAGGCCGGGCTCCTTCGAGAGGCGCGCGCGGTCCGTCAGGCCCATCGTGATCCACTCGCCGACGCCCGCCGCCTGCAGCACCTCCGCCGTGCGGGTGTTGCCGGTGTGGAACATCACCCAGCGCCCGTCCGCGCACTCGAACTGCGTCGTCAGTCCTCCGCCGTCCAGCGTCGGCAGGTCGTTCGAGTGCACGCGCAGGCCGTTGTAGCCGACGGCGCCGAACATGGCGTCGAACAGCGGCACCTGGACCACCTGGCCCGCGCCGTCGCGCTCGCGTACCGCCAGCGCCATCGTCACGGCGACCGCCGCCTGGATGGCAGCGTAGGAGGACGCCAGCGGCACGGCGCTGTAGACCGGCGCACCCGGGACGTTCGAGGTGCGCCCACGGCGATAGAAGCCGCCCGCGGCGCTCACGACGCCTTCCCAGGCGCGCGTGCCAGCGCGCGGGTCGTCGTCCGCGAAGCCGGGCAGCGAGCAGTAGACGAGCCGCGGGTTCGCCTCGGTCATCGCGTCGGAGCCCAGGCCGAGGCGCGCCATCACGCCGGGGCGGAAGTTCTCGATGAGCACGTCCGCGCTCGCGACGAGCGCCCGCGCGGTGGCGAGGTCGGCGGCCTGCTTCAGGTCGAGGACGATGCTCTGGCGACCGCGCAGGTACGCGGCATTCGCCGGGTGGTCCCACCTGGGGCCGCCGGGCGGGTCGATGCGGATCACCTCCGCGCCCTGGTCGGCGAGCAACTGTGCCGCGAGCGGGCCCGCGATGTACTGGCCGAAGTCGATCACCCGAACGCCTGCGAGCGCACCCGCCATCTCGTCCTCCTCGGGCGCCACCGCGTGGCGCGGTTGGTCTTCGTGCGGCGGAGTCTAGTACGGCGGGCCACGCCCCTGCGGCAACGTGGCGCATTCTCGCGCCGCGGACTTCGTTTGGTGGTCAGAGGACGGTCAGAGGGCGTGACTACGCTGCCCCGCAGCGGCGATACCCCGCCGTGTATGGCCGGAGAAGAGAGCAAGGCATGCGATCACCGTTCGCAGACTGGCTGGATAAGTACGCAAAGGAGGTCCACGCGGCGCAGGTCGCCACCGTGCGCCCACTCCTGCGCACCGCAAAGGTGTCACCGGGACGCAGCCATCCCCGCTACCTGGCGATGATCGAGGGCCGGCGGTGGCAGCCGTTGGCGAACCGCGGGCGGCGCGATGTCGCTGGATCGGAGCGGGCGCTCACGCGACTCCGCAGCACGCAGCGTCGCTGGGCGCCAATCATCGCGCGACTGACGCAACTGCAGACCGCGGCAAGGCTCGCCCCTGCCCCGTCCGAGCACCCGCAATTCGCGGAGATGCTGGGCATCCTGGAGACTCGACTCCGCACCGAGGGAAGGTCCATCGCCGAGATCCGGACGATCACCACGGGGCTCCGGGAGAGCAAGCCGGAGAACCTCGCGCGTGACCTCCGGAAGTACATCCTGGAGTGGACCGGCCGGATCGACCTGCTCGCTGAGCGCTACCTGGCGCTGGAGGCCGGCGGCGCGCTGGCGATGGCGGTGGGGCGTTTCAACCTCGCGGTCGCGACGCCGCACGTCGTCCGGAGCGCACCGGAAACGTACCTTGAGTTCGCCTCGAAGGAACTGGCTGACGACGAGCGGGCGCTGCACGCGGCGCTGCGCTCCCGTGACCCGTTCGTGGCCTGGGGGCGGGCGGTCAATCTGCGGCGATACGCTGCAAGGCGGCTGTTCGCGGGCTCGGTCGCGCACGCAGCCCTGCTGGCGAATGCGCGGCAGGCCACCCCGGATGACCCCGCGCTCGGCGCACTCGCGGCGGACTACGGCCGCCTGATCCGCGGCCAGCTCGCCGCGATCTCCGCCGGACACGCCGTGGAGTGGGACACGATGTGGGGTGCGGAGGGCGCGGACTTCAAGGCATGGTGCGCCGCCGC
>JBAYVN010000107.1:0-4451 GCA_041674525.1 Dehalococcoidia bacterium
AGCGTCACAGGCATGGAGGCCACGGATGCTCATTCTCACGCGTAAGGCCGAACAGGGGATCGTGATCGATGGCCGGGTGGTGATCCGCCTGCTGTCGATCGAAGGCGAACGCGTCAAGATCGGTGTCGAGGCTCCGCGCTCCATCTCCGTGCTCCGCGAGGAGCTCCTGGGCGAGGTCGCCGGGGAGAACCAGGCCGCCGCGAAGTTCCACGGCCACGTCGGCCTGGCGAACGCGCTGCGCCAGCTGCCCGGCCGCGGCACGACCTCCACGGACACGCCCGCCGGCGAGTAGCCGGCGGCGCCACGCCACCAGGCACGGGCGCGCCCCCGCTGCCTCTGCATCCGCCGAGCCCGCCCCGGACACCCCCCGGTGCGGGCCTCGATGCGTGTCCGCCCGCTGAACCCTCCGCGCGTCTCCGCGTTCCATACTCCCCGCCGTGTGCGCTGCCACGCTGACGTGCGCGTTAGAGTGCGATATGTACTCTCAGCGGATTCTCAGAAACGCATTCCTGAACCTGACGCTCTCGTAAGAGTATGTATTGTCATGTAATTGTGACGGCGAATACATACGCCGATGTTGGAAGGAATAACATTCGTGCTTGACCGGTTCAGCTGAAGAAGGGGCGTGCGTGATGAGGACTGGAACCCGAGCGGTGTCGTGGTGCGTGATGGCGGCCCTGGGCCTGGCGATCGTCGGGTGCGGCGGCGGTGGTAACAGTTCGCCGGCTCCAGTTGCGGGGGAACAGAGTCAGCAGTCTCGCCGCGCGGTCGCCAGCACCGGGATGAACGCGGGCGCCACGCCCGCGCCGGAGGGCACCGATCCACTTGCCGCGGCCGTCGTGAACGCCGTCATTGCGATTGCGGCCAAGGACCGCGCCGCGCTGGACGCGCTGTCTGCGGCAGCGCTGACGGACGCAGAAGCGGAAGCCGCCTTTGCCTGCACCGGCCGTGGTGCCGCGGCGAAAGTGGACTCGCAGCAGGCGACCGTGAACGGCACCTCCGCCACCGTCGAGGTGAAACTGCGCATGAACGTCGGCATGTCGATCGGACGCTCACACGGGGCCTGGGAGTTCGCCCAGCAGCCGGACGGCACGTGGAAGTTCAGCAAGGCGCCGGTCTGTGTGGAGGGGTAGCGGGACGCCGGGCTGACCCACTTCGCGAGGGGCCCTGCGGGGCCCCTCGTCATCCTGGTCGCGGCCTGGCACGTCCGCGTGACGCCAGGGCTTCCAGCGTGGTCGGGGACCGGCTACGGCGCCTGGTAGATCTCCGTGTCCGGGTACGCCGAGTACCACGGGAACCAGTAGGAGACGTGCCCCACGAGCCGTGGCGCGCGCTCACCGTCTGGCCCGACCAGCGCCTCCTCCGTCACGGCCCAGCCGCGCCCGCGGTGGTCGAGGATCGTGAAGGGCTCGGGGCCCGGTGCGAAGTTCAGGCTCGCCGGCCGCTCGTACGCACGCACCTCGCCGCCGGCGATGTAGGTGAGCTCGCCTGCTGGTCCGCCGTCCGCGGCGACCTCGATCGCGTCGCCGAAGCCCACCACCACCACGTCCACGTCGCCGACACGGTCGTTCGTGACGCCTCGACGGACGGCGCCGCGCAGGGTGTAGACCTTCGTCGCGTCCCCCACGCGCAGGCCGAACACCCACGCCTTCGCGATCAGATCGGCGCTGCGTCGGGCGAGCGGGTAGAAGAGGTCGCCGGAGGTGAAGTACTGCAGGTACGGGTGCCCGGGCGTGTAACCACTGCCGATGCCCGTCTCCAGGTCCAGCACGGTCGTCTCCGGGTGCGCCGTCCGCCAGGACTCCCACGTCGCCACCACCACTGGCAGGACGGTGAGCCACGGCCCGTCCGTCCCCGCCGAGGCCTCCACGAGCGGCCCGATCGCGGGCCGGCCGGTGAACTGTTGCCACAGCGTGTTCGTCTGGCGGTCGTACATCAACTTGTTGTTCTCGTAGAGCAGCCCGGAGGTGCTGAACGAGTAGAGCGTCCCATCTGCCCCTCGGCGGTCGTAGGCGATCCCGCTGCCGCAGAGCGTGCAGTACGCGAGCGCGATCGGGACGCCGCCCAGCGTGTCGTTCGCCATCTCGTGCGCGTCCATGATCCGGAACGGGTACGCCCGCGCCTCGCCGTTCACGACGAGGCCGAAGACCGGCTCCTCCGGCAGGAGGTACGTCGCGGCCTCGGCGGGGATCGCGGGCGGCTGGTCGAGCGGGGTGATGCCGTCCACCGGCACTGCGCCCCACACGATGGACTCGACACGGATCGTGGACGGCGCGTCCTCGCGGAGGAAGTCGGCGAAGCGCGGGTCGATGCCGGCGAGCAGCGCGCCCTTCCAGGCGAGGAAGCCGGGCGGCGGCGTCAGCGTGGTGCCCCCGTACCACGTCGCCCAGCGATCCCACGCCCGGCCGTACCGCTGCCCCGTCAGCTCCTCCAGCAGCGCGACGTACGAGGCGTCCATGTGGACGATCTTGGTGTTCGTCGCCCGCACGATCTCGATGAGGGGCGCGACGAAGCGCACGTCGCGCTCGCGCCGGATCTCCTCGAACGCCTCCGCGAGGTCGACCGGGTCGGGCGGGTCGTCCAGCAGTAGCGCCAGCACCTCGCGCGCGCGTTCGTCGGAGAGCGGCGTGCCCGGCGGCAGCGTCACCACCGTCGCCGTCGCCGTCACCGCCTCGCGCGGTGCCGCGCCGACGAACGGCGTGACCCGCGGCGGCGCGGGCGTGGTGGTGCTCTCGTTGTCCGAACAGCCGGCGAGGAGCGTTGAGGCCGCGAGCGCCAGCCCGACCATCAGTGTGCGTACAGCCCGAGGCGCACTCATGCCCGCGAGTCTACGGGCGGGACGGGGGCGCGAATGTGACGAATCTCACCGGCTCTTGGTCTGCCGGGACGATGGTTACCTCTGCTCCGGGCCGATCGTCCTGCCCGGATCCCGCGCCACCTGCGCATCATGGATCGCACGAGGAGGTGTACCGATGTCCGACTGGGGTCCGTTCAGCCTGCAGGGCAAGTCCGCGATCGTGACCGGGGGCGCGCTCGGCATCGGCTACGCGATCGCCGCCCGACTGCTCGAGGCGGGCGCGAAGGTACTCGTCGCTGACCTCGACCCGGCCGCCGCGGAGGCAGCCGCTGCGCGCCTCGCCGCCGGCCCCGGTGGTGACGCTGCTCGCGTCGCGTGGATGCGCGCCGATGTCGCAAGCACCGACGCGGGCCCGGCGCTGGTCGCGCGCGCGGTCGACTCGTTCGGTGGCGTCGATATCCTGGTGAACAACGCCGGCATCTACCCCTTCGCACCGGCGCTGGAGATGACCCCCGAGTTCTTCGACCGCGTGATCGCCGTGAACCTGCGCGGGACGGTCCTCGCCGCACAGGCGGCGGCGCGCCAGATGGTGGCGCAGGCGCGCGGCGGTCGCATCATCAACATCGCCTCGGTCGATGGCCTCCACCCCTCGATGGTCGGTCTCGCCGCGTACGACGCCTCGAAGGGCGGCGTGGTGATGTTCACGAAGAACCTCGCGCTGGAGATGGCGCCGCACGGCGTCCTGGTGAACGCGATCGCGCCCGGCGGCGTGGACACGGATGGCGTTCGCAAGATGCAGGGCCTGCCGCCCGCGCCGCTCGGCGCGGAGCCGCTCCCGCTGCCGACCGTCCCCCTCGGCCGCATGGCCCGCGCCGACGAGATCGCGACCGTCGTTGTCTTCCTCGCCTCGCCTGCCGCGAACTACATGACCGGCGAGATCGTCGTCGTCGATGGCGGCATGCTCATCAGCTAGCTCGCTCGGTCGCTCGCCGCGACGGGCAGGGTCTGCCGCCGGTGCGGGTGGCGCTTCCGAAGGTGCGAGCGGCCCGATGCCGGAAGCGCCATCGCGCAGCGATGCGCGTACCCGAAGCGGGGGCGAAGCCTCGATGGGGGTGCAACCCCCATTGAATCTCATCCCCTCCCCGCGAAGGGGAGGGGCCCGCCGGCGTAGCCGGGATGTTCGAGAGACGGGAGGGGCCGCCCCCGCTTTCACCTCGCCGGCCCTCGCCGCGAACAGCGCGCCGCTCACGCTCGGCCCCGCGCCGCACCTACTCCGGGATGAACGCAGACCCCTTCGGCCACACATCGTCTGGCAGCTCCGACACCTTGCCGACGAAGTTCGGCGCGCGCTGCTCGAGGAACGACACCACGCCCTCCTTCGAGTCCGGCGACCCGCGCAGCGCGCGGCCCATCGCCGACTCCGCCAGCCACGCCTCGTGCGGGTGGAGCGTGCTCAGCCCCTTCCACACCGCCTGCCGCGTAAACGCCACCGTCAGCGGCGCGGACTGCCCCACGATCTCGTCCGCGATCTCTCGCGCGCGGTCCATCAGCGCGTCCGGCTCCACCACCTCGGAGACCAGGCCGCCCTTCAGCGCCTCCTCCGCCCCGAAGACGCGCCCCGAGTACAGCCACGACAGCGCCTGCTCCACCCCCA
>JBAYVN010000108.1:0-4181 GCA_041674525.1 Dehalococcoidia bacterium
AGGACAAGCAGGAGGAGATCGAGAAGAAGTTCTGGATCTGTCCCTGCGAGGAGATGCAGCGGTGGAAATACTGCCACTGACTGCTCTTCTGCGATGAGGAAGGTCTTCCCATCACCGAACACCTGCCCGAGGACCACGAAGGCCGCGAAGCCTACGGCCTGCGGCCCGACCCCACGCCCGACAAGGGCCGTGCGCTCGGACGCCTCGAGGCAAAGCAGGGACGCTCCGTCGCGAAGGGCCGCCGCGCCGATGGCGACGAGCCGGACGCCCCACAGACGATCCCCCTCGGCGGCGGCTGACGCCCCTCACCGGCCGGGAGAAGTGATCGGGGCGGCCGTGTGGCCGCCCCGATTCGTTCACTCAGCCGAGACGAGCGCTAGTTCGCGAGCGCCGACTCAAGGTGCTTCGCCAGGTCGCTCTTCGGACGGAAGCCGACGATCTGGCCGACCGCCTGGCCGCCCTTGAAGATGAGCAGCGTGGGGATCGAGCGGATCTGGTACGCAGAGGCGACCTTCGGATTCTCGTCCGTGTTCAGCTTCACGAACTTCACCTTGCCGTCGTAGTCGTTGGAGAGTTCCTCCACGACCGGGGCCACCATGCGGCAGGGGCCGCACCAGGGAGCCCAGAAGTCCACCAGCACGGGCGTCTCGCTCTGCAGGACGTCCTGCTCGAAGGTGGCGTCGGAAGTGTCAGTCGGGTGTGCCATCGCCCGTGTCCTTTCGGTGAACCTGCCGGCGGAGGCCAGCAGCATAAGCGGCGAACGCCGCGCGTCCCGGATTCGGGATCCGTTGACACGGTTCCCGCCGCTGAGTGACAATCTACATACCCCCTCCGGGTATGTCAACCCTGCGCGACGCAGACGTGCGAACATGCACGGACGGGGATGAAGGTGGTGCGGCGATGGAACCGAACGAGAACGATGCGCTCCTGACGCGCCTGCGGCGCATCGAGGGCCAGGTGCGCGGCATCACGCGCATGCTGGAGGGTGGCCGCGCCTGCGAGGACGTGGTCACCCAGTTGATGGCCGTCCGCGCCAGCATCGACACGGTGGGCGCCGTGGTGCTGGATCAGCACCTGTCGACCTGCATCGAGGGCAAGGAGCCGGCCGCCCAGGTGGACGCGCTGCGAGACGCGATGCGGCTGTGGTGGCGCTGGGCGCCCGCGGCTGGCGGCACGGGCGTGGACCCGGACTCGAGCGGCGCATCCTCGCCGCTGCCGGTCATGAGCGACCGCTAGGCGATCGGCTCGTCCAACATTGCCCCGGCGAGCACCCGGTCCACGCGCCGGACCAGCTCCGCGGTCGATCCGTAGAAGCGCTCGATCGCGCTCTGCAGCCTCGGGTCCAGTTCGCGCCGCTGCGGGTAGAAGCGCCCGCCGAAGCCGAGCGTGTACGCGCCCTCCACGGAGGTCCACAGCGCGCGGCCCAGCCGGCTCCGCTCCAGCGGCCCGCGCTCCCGCTCAAGTACCGCCGTCACGACCGCCGCCGGCAAGCCCCACCGCTGGAGGATCACCGCGCTGAGCTCGTGCAGGGCGTACCCCAGGATCGCGCGCTCGCCGTCCGCATCCAACCCACCCCGGTGCGTCCGCAGGGACGGCAACATCGCGGTCAGGTCTGACCGGTCGGTATCCAGCAGCAGGAATCCGATCTGGTACAGCATCCCGGCCGCGGTGGTCAGCCCGGCCTCGGGCGCATCATCGCGGACCAGGAGCGTCGAACAGAACGAGACGCAGACTGAGCGCCGCCAGTACGCGACGGCGTCGAGGGCGTTCGTGCCCGAATCCATGGCGGAGGTCAGCAGCGAGATGACGGCCGCGGCATGGAGCCGGCGAAAGCCGTACTGCAGCAGGCTCGCGTCCGTGTCCGTGGCGATTGCCTCGGGGTCGCCCAGGGAGCGACCCACCTGACGGAGTCGAACACGTGCGTCCTTAGCCGTGGCCATGATCGCGCGGAACGCGGTCGGCGCGTCGGGATCGGTCAGATCCAGCATGACCAGCGGCAGGAGTCCCGCCGGCAGCGGGTGCGCCTGCGCGAGTTCTTCGGCCATCTCATCCAGGGAGGGAAGTGGGCGCACAGCATCCGCCTGACGGAGCGCTTCAGGAACGACTATTGTGCCGCCTTGATAAAGGATAGAGGGTGGCACATTTCTGCACGTCCTCAGGGACGTGCGCGGCGCGCGATCTTTAGCGAACATTCAGGCCGGGAGGCCGCCCGATACCGCCTCCGCCAGCGCCGTGATCATGCCCTGCTCAACGGCGTGGTGCGCGTTCTTCACCCCGTTCGCCACTGCCTGCTCGTCGCTGCGGCCGTGGCCGACGAAGACCGCGCCGTCCACGCCGAGCAGCGGCACCGCGCCGTACTGCCGGTAGTCCAGCCGCTCGCGTACCCCTCGCAACGACGGCAGGAGCAGCGCCCCGCCGATCTTCGAGCGCAGCGAGGCGCGCGCCGCCGTCCGCATCTCCCCGAACAGCAGCGTGACCATGCCTTCGGCGAGTTTCAGACAGACGTTGCCGGTGAACCCGTCCGTCACGATCACGTCCGCTTCGCCGCTGAGCAGCGCGCGGCCCTCCAGGTTGCCGATGAAGTTCAGGCGGATGTCGTGCGCCAGCAGTTGATGTGTCTCGGTGACCAGCATCGAGCCCTTCGATGCTTCCTCGCCGATCGAGAGCAGCGCCACACGCGGCGACTCCAGGCCTCGCACAGCGCGCATGTAGGCGGAGCCGAGGTGCGCGAACTGCACGAGGTGGGACGGGCGCGCATCCGCGTTCGCGCCGACGTCCAGGAACAGCACCGCGCCCTCGCCCGCCGGCAGTACCGCGCCGAGCGCGGGCCGCTCGACACCTTTCAGCCGTCCGAGCACGATCAGCGCCGTGGCCATCGCCGCGCCGGTGTTGCCCATCGTCACCAGCGCCGCGGCCTCGCCTTGCTTCACCAGTTCCGTGCCGATGTAGAGCGAGGTCTGCCGGTTTCGGCGCACGTCGGCCGCGGCCTTGTCGCCCATGCCCACCTGGTCTGGCGCGTGGACGATGCGCACGCGTGCCGGGGCGCCGCCGCGCGCGTTCATTTCACGCCCGAGCACCTCAGAGTCACCGACCAGGATGACGTCGATCCCGGCGGCCGCCGCCAGCAACGCCCCGCCGACCGTGGCGCGCGGGGCGTCGTCGCCGCCCATCCCATCGAGCGCAATCGCGGTGCTCACGCGTCCCCCTCGCCGGTGTCGTAGGTGAACGTGATGTCGTCATCGGCGCGCTGCAGCAGCACCACCAGGCGCTCGGCGCCGTCGTGGTACGGGGTGAACGCGTAGTCGGCGAAGCGCGCGACCACGCGCAGCCCCACGAGGCGTGCCGCGAGGTCGATCTCGCCGGGCGTGTAGGTGCGCAGGTTGAACTGCGTCGTCTGGCGCGTGAGGCGGCCCTGCCGGTCCGCGACATCGAAGTGCCAGGTGACTTCCTTCGTCCCCAGCATCGGGATGGCGGCGACCGCCACCACCTTCGAGACCGTCCCGCCGTCCCACGGCTTCGTCCAGTGCTCGATCAGCGGCTGCGGCAGCGGGTCGAAGTCGTCCGGCACCGGCGACTCCACGTCCACCACCGCCACCCCGCCGGGCGCGAGGTGGCGCGCCATGCTTTCGAGCGCGGCGACGAAATCCTCGATCGTCTCCATGTGCTGCAGCGTGCCCAGGGGCGCGCACACCACGTCGAAGCGCCCCCGCAGCCTCAGCCGGCGGAGGTCGCCCGTCTGCCAGGTGACCTTCAGGTCGCCGGCCCGCTCGCGCGCGACCGCCAGCATCGCCTCCGAGATGTCGATGCCGGTGACACGCGCGCCGGCCTCGGCGAGCGGCACGGCGATGCGCCCCGTGCCGCACCCCAGTTCCAGGACCCGCGCACCGTGGATGTCGGCCAGCCGCACGTAGAACGAGGCATCGTCGTGGTAGTCCTCGAAGTCGAGGTCGTAGAACGCCGCAATCCGGGCGAAGGGATCGCCTTCGGCGGGCGCAGGGGCGGTCGAGGCGTCGGGGCGTGTCTTCACGCCTCGATGCTATCCGAGCGCGTAGGCGGCCGCGAGGCTTGACGCGTGACGGGCGCGCGCGGAGCATCGCCGCGTGACCACCTTCGACGCCACCCGCATCGCCGCCCTCGTCCGGACGATCCCCGACTTCCCGGAGCCGGGCATCCTCTTCCGC
>JBAYVN010000109.1:0-3815 GCA_041674525.1 Dehalococcoidia bacterium
AGATCGTGGACACGAATGCGGCGTTCGTCGCCGGGCAGCTGCCGATCTTCGGCATCGACCTGCTGTACGCCTCGCAGGTGGGGGACAACCCCGCCCGCATGCGCGAGGTCATCGGTCGGGCCTGGGGACGCTCCGACATCACCTTCATCACGGGCGGCCTCGGCCCCACCGAGGACGACATCACCCGCGAGACGGTGGGCGAGGTGCTGGGCGAGACCCTCGCCATCGACCCGGAGCAGGAGGCGCACCTGCGCGCGCGGTGGATGAACCGCCCGGGGGCGGTCATGCCGGAGCGCAACCTGAAGCAGGCGATGCTCATCCCCTCCGCCCGCGCCATCCCCAACCCTCGAGGCACCGCCCCCGGCTGGTGGGTGGAACGCGACGGCAAGATCATCGTCGTGATGCCCGGGCCCCCGGCGGAGATGACCCGCATGTGGGAGCACGAGGTCGTCCCCGAACTGGAGAAGCGCGCCGACTCGATCCTCGTGTCGCGCACCCTCAAGACCACCGGCCTGGGCGAGAGCCTGGTCGACGAGATGCTGTCGCCGTTACTCAAGTCCACGAACCCCTCGGTCGGCATCTACCACCGCTCGGACGGGGTGCACGCGCGCATCGCGGCGAAGGCGGCGACGCGCGAGGAGGCGTGGCACCTCATCCGCCCGATGGAGGAACGCGCCCGCGAGATCCTCGGGCGGAATGTGTGGGGCGTCGACGACGAGACCATCGCCGCGGCGGTCGGGAGCATGCTGCGCGAGCAGGGCCTGACGCTGGCCCTCATGGAGAGCGCCACCGGCGGCGCGATCGCCTCCGCGATCACGGACGTGGACGGCGCCTCCGACTACTTCCGTGGCTCGCTCGTCACCTACGCCACCGAGGCGAAGATCATCGAGGGCGTCCCGGCGGAGGTGCCGGCGATGCACGGCGTCATCTCGCGCGAAACCGCCGAGGCGATGGCGACGGCGGCGCGGACGAAGTTGCGCGCGGACCTCGGGCTGGGCATCACCGGCATCGCAGGCGGCAACGAGGTGGAGGGCCAGCCGCCGGGGACGATGCACATCGCCCTCTTCGACGGCACGACGATGGAGTACTCGCTCAGCCGCTACTACCAGGGCCGCAAGGTGGCGAAGGAGCGCGCCGCGCTGCAGGCGCTCACCCTGCTTCGCAACTACCTCATGGCCCGCGCCGGCGCGCGGCTGGAGTAGTTGCGGATCGCTGCGCATGCATGCAGAATGCATGCATGCCATCGATCACCATCCGCAATGTGCCCGAGGAGACCCGTGACGAACTGGCGGCGCGTGCCGCGGGGAGCGGCCGTTCCCTGCAGGAGTATCTCCGCGCCGAACTCATCGCCCTCGCGGAGCGCCCCACGGTGGACGAGTGGATCCGCCGCGTCCGGGAGCGCAAGGAGCGGACGGAGACCTACCTGAGCATCGAGGAGATCCTGGAAGCCCGGGACGCCGACCGCCGCTGATGGTTGTGGTCGACGCCTCCCTTGTGGTCGCCGCGCTCGTGGATCACGGTGCGCACGGTCGCTGGGCGGAAGACGTGATCGCATCGAACCAGGTCGCCGCACCGCACCTCATGCCGGCCGAGGTCGCGAATGTGCTCCGCCGGACGATGATCCGCGGCCACCTGTCGGCGGACGTCGCCGCGCTGGCGCACGCGGAGTTGTTGAGGCTCCCGATGACACTGCTGTCGTACGATCCGGTCGCCGATCGCGTCTGGCAGTTGCGCGCCAGCATCAACCCGTACGACGCCTGGTATATCGCCGTCGCGGAAGCCCTTGATGCGCCGCTGGCGACGCTCGATGCGCGTCTCGCGAGGGCATCCGGCTCGCGATGCGAGTTCCTGACGCCACCATCCCCATGACACTCTCCCCCGCCCGCGTCGTGCTCGGCGACAACAACGTCTGGGCGCTCCGCCTCGCCGACGCGCGGGATGGGCGCGGCTGGCTGCTGATCGACGCGGGTGTGGAGGCGGACCGCGACGCCGAGGTCGACGCGTGGGCACTGACACTGGAGCAGGCGCGCGCGATCGGCTTCGGGCCGCGCGAGGTCCACACCGTCATCGTCACGCACGAGCACATCGACCACGCCGCGCTCGCGTATCGCTGGGCGGCGGAGGGCGCGCGCATGGTCGTCGGCCGCGCGGGGATCGAGGCGGTCGTCGCGGGGCGCGCCGGCCTGGACGCGCAGCGCGCGCTCCGGCTCCACGAGTACGAGCGCCACGGCTGCCCGGCGGATGTCCTCGAACGCCTCGCCACCTGGCGAGGCGCCCGAGGCGCGGCCTGGGAGCCGTGCCCGCGCGACGCTATCGACGCCGCCGAGGATCACGAGCAATGGACGCTGACGGACGGGCGCATGCTGCGGCTGATCGCGGCGCCCGGCCACACCCCCGGCAACCTGGTTGCGTGGTGCGAGGACGAGCACGCGCTGTTCTCCGGCGACACGCTGCTCCCCACGACGATCCCGACCCCCGGGCTGCATTTCCCCGGCGCGGTCACGGGCGACCTCGCCGCTCCGCGCTGGCCGTCGCTCCCGCCGTTCCTGCGCTCCGTCGCCGCGGTGCGCGCGCTGGCGCCGGCGGTGGTCTACCCCGGCCACGGCGAGGTGATGCACGACCCGGCGATCTACCTCGACCGGTTCGAGGCGCACCACGAGCGCCGCGCACGGCAGGTGCACCGCCACCTCACGACGCATGGCGCGAGCACGGCGTTCGAGGTCACGCGCGCGCTGTTCGCGCGGCTACCCGCGGAACGCCTCGGACAGGCGATGACGGAGGTCATCGGCCACTTCGACCTGCTGCTCGAGCGCGGCGAGGCCACCGCGTCGGTCGACGACAACGGTGTGACGCGACTGCGACTGGCGTCGGGGCCCCCGGAGTCCTGGGTGTGACCGAGCGGACGCTCGTGATGCTGCTGCTCGTGGGGACGGGCGTGCTGTTCTGGGCGCTCGGCCGCGGCATGCGGACGGTGCGCCCGAACCCGCTATATGGCGTCCGGATCGGCGCGACCTTCGCCGACGAACGCGTGTGGCGTGACGCGAACCGCCGGAGCGGTGACTTCCTCGCGTGGCTGGGACTCGGGCTGTCGGTCTCCACACTGGCGGCCTGGCTGATCGTGCCGGGCATGGCCGGACTGCTCGTGGTGCTCGGGGCGATGACCGCCGGGACGCTGTGGATGAGCGTGGACGCCGTGCGCTACGCGAACGCTCGTCTCGCCTTCTACCGCGCGCTCGATGCCGACGCATCGCGCGAGGGCTGACGCGACGCCTCGTGCTCGTGCGCACTCGCACGATCTCGGGGAGGGCTACCGTTGGAACATGCCGGGACACCCTGAGGGGTAACAGGCAGACCCGGCAGAGATGGAGCGCGTATGGCTGGCCCGACCTGGCAGTCGCTGGGAAAGAATCGGCTCACTCGCTAAGCATGGAGGGACACTCCCTTGCACCACCATCGAGCCGGCCTCGCTGAGGGCCGGCACTAATCCCTGACGACGGAAGCAACAGCGGGCCCCGCCGGATCCACTCCGGCGGGGCTCTCTGCATCTCCGGGCACGCATCCGCGCCCCGGTCTGGCACAATCGCGGCCGGAGGCGCGGCCCGTGACGCTGGAGGTACTGGTCATCGCGGCGCTCCGCATCGTCGGATCGCTACCGGTCCTGCGGTGGGCGTTCGCGGGCGCCATCATCGCGATCCTCGTCGACCTGTCCGATCTCTTCGCGATGAACCTGCTCCACCTCGGCGGGTTCCCGGACTACCAGGAGAAGGACAAGTGGCTGGACCAGGTCTACCTGGCCACCTTCCTGATCGTCGCGC
>JBAYVN010000110.1:0-3525 GCA_041674525.1 Dehalococcoidia bacterium
CTCTCGTTCCGAACGAACGCCCGTTCTGATGACAACCCGGGCGTCTCTCGTGCGGACGGGGGTGCCAGATGATGCTCGCAATCATGCTCGGGGTGATCGTTGGAGTGGCCGGCACAGCGCTCGTGCGGCAGTGGCTGCAGGGCGACCTGGTCAGTCACACGTACGTGCGGGAGCCGCTGCGCCCCGCCGAGTTCCCTCGCCTCGCCCCGTCGAAGCGGTCGTACGCCACCTTCGGTCGCCGCGCCGCCTAGAGCGCGTCCCACGGCGCCCGGGGCCGGAGGCGGCCCGCTAGACTGCCACGCGTGGCCCACGAACTGCTGCTCGCTCGCCTGCTCCGGGACGCCCTCGACGAGTTCGAGCGGGCGGCGGCGCACGTCCCTGCCCCCGGCCGAGGCGGCGCGCTGGGCCCGCTGAGCACCAGCGGCTGGGTCGTCGGCCACGTCGCCGCCGTCCAGGACCGCTGGCTCACGTTCTCCGGTGCGGACGGCGTGCCGGACGAGTGGTGCGACCGCTGGGTCGCCCGCCAGCGCACCGAGGTCCCCTACGGCCAGCTGGTCACCCCGATCGAGGACGCGCTGGACGCGCTCCGCCGCGTGCGGAAGCGCGCGTTCACCTTCCTCGACGACCTCGACCCGAAGCGGCTGCGCGTACCGGCGGACCTGGCCGGGACGCCGTGGGCGGATAGCGGGGCGACCGTCGGCTACCAGGTCGCGAGGAGCGTGGCGCACGCCTTCGTGCACGCGGGTGACCTCACCGTGGTCGCGTCGCTCGCGGGCGCCGGCGACCTCGGCCTCCCCGGCGCGCTGTCGCGCACCCACGAAGGACTGGAGGAGGACGACGCCTCCGCACCGATGGTGGCGGCGCTGCTGCGCGACGCGTACGTGGAACTCGGGCGCGCGTTCCGGGCGCTGCCGCTGCCGTCCGCGCAGGGCGAGATCGCCACGCTCAACCCCGGCTCATACATCGTCGTGCACGCACTCGCGCGCGAGGACCGGCTCTGGAACGTCAGGGCGCAGGGCCACGAGCCGGACGCGCTGCTCGCGACGTATGACGGTCGCGTGCCGGCGCACCCGTTCCCGCTCGATGCTGTCGCAGCGTCGCTTGAGGCGACGACGGCGCGCGCCTCCTCATGGCTCACGGGCCTCGACCCGGCCGCGCTCGCGACGCCGATCGCCGCGGGACGGACGGAGAGCCCGATCGGAGTGCAGGTGGCGAGGAGCGCGGCACACCTCTTCTCGCACGCGGGCGAACTGCAGTCGATCGCATCCCTGTCCGGCGGCGCCGACCTCCTGCTCCCCGGCGCACTCGCGTGCACGCTCGAGGCGGCGCGATGAGCGAACCGCCCGTCCCGAAGATCGCGCTCGGCAGCGTGCGCGCGCTCCCGGAGGTGGAGTGGCCACGCCTGCTGGTTACCCGCGGCTGGCCCGCGGGCGTTGACCGTCGCGTGATCGACCAGTGGGAACCGGACCTCGCGCCCAGCCTCGAACTGGCCGCGGCGCGGGCGAGCGGAGCGCTGGACGACGCGGCGTTCGAGGCACGCTACCGCGAGGAACTGGCGGCACGCCGGAACCTGGTGGCGTGGGCCGCGCGCATGGCGAACGGCACCGGCGTGGTGCTGCTCGGCGAGGCCACCGAGGACGACGCCTGCCACCGCTCGGTGCTGGCCGAGGTGATCCGCGCGCAGTCCGCGACGCCCGCCTCGTGACGCCGCGGCGCATGCCGGGCGACCGCGCGCTGATCGAGGCGATCCGGGCAGGGCTGCGCGCCACGGCCGACCCGGCGAAGGCGCCGCAGATGCAGGCGTACATGAAGTCCGCCATGCCGTACTACGGCGTGACGCACCCGCAGGCGCAACGCGTCTTCCGCGATGCGATCGCCGCGCAGCCCCTCGACGGGTTCGAGGTGTGGCACGACACCACGCTGGCGCTGTGGCGCGAGGCAACGCATCGCGAAGAGCGGTACGGCGCACTCGCGCTGGCGGAGCACCGCCGCTACCGGGCGCACCGGACGCGCGAGGCGTTCCCGATGTACGAGGAGTTCGTGGTCACGGGCGCGTGGTGGGACCTGGTCGATGAGACCGCGGGGAACCTGCTCGACGAGTTGCACCAGCAGGAGCCGGACTGGATGGCCGCGCGCATGCGCGAGTGGAGCACCGCGCCCGAGATGTGGAAGCGGCGCGCCTCGATCATCTGCCAGTTGCGGCACAAGCAGGGGACCGACCGCCGCCTGCTGTACGACTGCATCGAGCCGAACCTGGGCGACCGGGAGTTCTTCATCCGCAAGGCGATCGGCTGGGCACTGCGGCAGTACGCCTGGACGGACCCGGACGAGGTCGTGCGCTACGTCACCGCCAACGCGGACCGCCTGAGCCCGCTGAGCAAGCGCGAGGCGCTCAAGAACGTCCTGAAGTCGGGCCGCATCGAGGCGATCCCGTAAGGGATGCGCACCGGCGCCGGCCGTTCAGCGCCGGCCGTTCAGCGCAGGTCGTCGATCGAGGCCGTCGTCACGAGCCCCTGCACGCTCCGCGCCAGTTCGGGGTCGAGCGTCACGAACGCGTCCGCCTGCAACTGCGTGAGGGCGATGTACTCGGCGTGGTAGGTCGAGGCCCATCCCAGTTGATCCGCCACCTCCCAGGCCCGGCCGCGCAGGACCGCGTCTCCCAGCAGCCGAATCGGCATCTTCCCGACCCGGCGGAGGCGGTCGCGGGCAACGTCCGCCGGGAGATCGCCCCGCTGGACTGCCTCGTGCAGCGTCGACAGCACCTGGGAACGCAGCAGCGTCGGTGCGAGCAGTTGGTGCGCGGCACCGACCTCGAACCCCGTGCTGGCGAGATGGAGGACGACGCCGGCGTCAACGACGAACTTCGTCATGCATACCTCCACCCTGAGCGGGGACCCAACCGACGGCTGGCCGGATTCTACGCGCCAGCCGGACGAACACGGGCGGCCTGGCGACACCGGTCCAAACGAAACGGCCCCGGCAGTTGCCGGGGCCGTTTGCGAATGTCCGAGGATCCTCGGGACGGTGGGGAGGCTAGGCCTCCTTCACGATCATCCCGTTGGGGCTCCAGCGCCAGGTGCGGAACTTCACGTTCTTCAGCCCGACGGAGGTCGCGTAGTCCTTCGCGCGGCCCAGCAGGCCGGCGGGGACGTACACGTAGAGCGGGCAGGAGCGGTTCTCGAGCGTCGCCCAGACGTACATCGCCTGGTCGCGCGTGACCGTTTCCTTCGACTCCACCTGCACGATCGCGACCGGCTGGTTGCCCTGCGCGACGGTGACGATGTCCGGGAAGACCTTGTCGCCCGTGCCGCGGACCTCCACGCCCATCGTCGGCTCGGGGAGGTTCACGTACGTGCGGAGCTTCGTGTCCGGGGCGTACTCGAAGCGGTCGCGGGCGATCGCCTGCACCGTCTCCGTGAGTTCGTAGCGCCGGGACTCCTCGTTGCGTCGCCACTCGGCGCTGCGAGCGCGCCACTTCGCGCGGGTGCGCTCGTGGCGGGCGGAGAAGCGGCCGAAGTCACGGAA
>JBAYVN010000111.1:0-3458 GCA_041674525.1 Dehalococcoidia bacterium
CGCGAGGGCGAAGACGGAGACGTCTCGGCGCGTGGTCTCGGAGCACCGTCGCCCCGGGCCGGAGTGGTCGACGCCGCTGACCTCCGCGGAGCGCGCCTCGCTGAAGCGCATCGTGCTGCAGGACAGCCCCGGGCCTGCGCCGGACGCTGCCGCGCTCAAGGCGGCGCGCGAACAGGGCGACACGCTGGGCGCGCGTTACGGCCGCGATCCGTGGCGCGCGGCCGCGGCGCTCGGCGTCCCCGTGCAGCTCGGCACCCGTTCACCCGACGCCGCGGCGGAGTTCGATCCGAGGAGCGGCACGATCTTCCTGGCGCCGGAGGAGGGCCGCGTGGAGGCGGTCGCCTCCCTCGCGCACGAGCTGGGGCACCAGCAGCTCGGGCACTCCACCGCGTCCTCCAGCACCTTCCAGCGCGAAGCCGAGGCGCACGCCTTCATGCGCGGCTTCCTCGGGATCTGAGGCACGAAGGGACGGAACGAATGAGCACGCAGCCCACCCCCCCGCAGGGCGGTTGAGTTCCTTCGCCGGCGCGGCCGCCGGCGACCGCCGTCTTTCCCGATCTCGCACGAACGCGAAATTGGGGAGCGATTCACCATCGAAGAGAAAGGCACCACCGATGAACCCTCCCACCCTGCCGGACCCGCGCCTGGCGCACCCTGAGTTCGGGCGAGTGGCCGCACGCCGCGACGCCCTCGTGAAGGAGCGCGTCGCGCTGATCGAACGCCGCGGGGTGCTCGATGCCAATTCGCCCGATCGCTACAACTCCCGCCCGCACGGTGAGATCGCCGGGGTCTTCGACCGTATGAAGGCGGTCGAAGACGAGCTGGCGGAGATCGACCGGACCTACGGGGTGATGGAGCGCGAGGCCGCGCAGGCCGCGCGCGCGCTGTTCGCGCCGGACTACGCGGCGCTCGTGCACGGGACCGCGCTGCACGTGGCCGCCCTCATGGAGCCGCTCCTGGCGCTCCTGCAGATGAACTCGGAGATGCGGCTCGCCGGCGTCGGAGGCCGCGTCCCGTACATGGATCCGGGTCGGGCCTGGCTGAAGGCACACGTGGAGTTCCTGGTCGACGCCGCCGAGCTCGGGCTCATCGACCCGCCGGCGGATCTCGACCGCTACCCGGCAACGCGCTTCTTCATGTCGCAGCCGCCCGCGACGCTCCTGAACGCCTGAGCGTGGAACCCGAAGCGCGCGCTGCAGCCGTCCGCCTGGTCGCGATCGTGGTCGCGATCTTCGGCGCGGCGTGCCTCGCCGCAGTCGTCGCCGCGTCCCCGCCGTGGGCCGCGGCGCTCGCGATCGTCGGGGCGGGGATGCTCGCCGTGGCTGCGACGGAGATCGGCTGATGCTGCTCACGTGCGAGATCTGCAGCGTCGCCTTCGAGCGCGGGCACAATCAGCGCCTCCGTGGCGGCGCGTGGCCGCGCACCTGCTCGCACCGGCACGGCAACCTCCTACGGTTCATCGGGGCATCCAGCGCGCTCCCGTGGCGCGAGTGCAGCGAGTGCGGCGCGGAGTTCTACGCGCGGATCGCGCGCCTCACGTGCTCGGAGATCTGCGAGCGGTCACGCGAACGCAGCGCGGCGCGGGCGTCCTCCACGGCCGCGTCCCAGCCCGTGCAGAGGGTCTGTCGGGGCTGCAGCGGGCCCTTCACGACTGGGTACGGGGACAAGCGGCGCAGCTGGTGCTCGAGGGATTGCCAGCACCGCGCAGAGGCCCCTGCGCGCCTCGCCGCGCTGCACGCGAAGCGCCGGCGCCGGAGTCGCCGCCGGCCGCGAGTGATCGCCGCGTGAACCGGGGGAGGGCGGTCGAAATCCTTCGCGGGCGAGGCCGCCGGCGACCGCCGTCCCTCCACAAATAGTGTGCGCGCAGGTTCTGAACGTTTTTCGCCAACGAACGAGAGGATGGACGTAAGTGCAGACACACCGAATCACGGCGTTCCCGGAACGGCTGGTGGCGTGATGACGACCCGCGGCCGAAACCTCCGCGTCAACATCGCCGGCGACGCCGACCAACTGAAGCGCGAGCTGGCGTCCATGCAACGCGACATCCGCGACGCGGAGCGCGAACTGACGCGGATGGGCGTGGGCGGCGCGGCCACCGCGAACCGCGAAGCGACGTCGCTCACGCGCACGCTGGGCGGCCTGCGGACGAACTACCTCGCGATCGGCGCGGCGGCAGCGGGCGCCACCGTCGCGATCGGCGGCGGCGTGTCCGTCGTCCGTGAGCTGGCCGGGGCGGCGTCAGCCCTGCAGGAGAGTCAGAGCAAGGTCAACGTGGTCTTCGGCGAATCGGCCGGGGTCGTCAACCGCTTCTCGGAGGACAGCGCGACCTCGTTCGGGATCTCGCAGCAGGCTGCCCTGGCGGCGGCCGGCGCGTACGGCAACATGTTCAGCACGATCGGCCTGACCAAAGACGCCTCCGCGGAGATGTCCGTGACGATGGTGCAGCTCGCGGCGGACATGGCGTCGTTCAACGACGAGGACCCGAGCGCCATGCTCGATCGGCTGCGATCCGGCCTGTCGGGCGAGGCAGAGCCGCTGCGGCAGTTCGGTGTGCTCCTGAGCGAGGCCTCCGTGAAGGAAGAGGCGTACGCCGCCGGCATCGCGAAGCGTGGAGCCGTGCTGACCGAGGCGGAGAAGGTGCAGGCGCGGTTCAACCTGATCATGCGCCAGACGGAGATCCAGCAGGGCGACGTCGCACGCACTTCGGACACGCTCGCGAACCAGCAGCGGGCACTGGCCGCCCAGGTCGACAACCTGCAGGCGAAGATCGGCAAGGCGCTCCTCCCCTACGTGGAGAAGACGACGCAGGCCATGAACGACTGGATCGAGACCAAAGGCGACAAGTTCGCGGAGAACCTCGCAACGGGGATCGGCAACGCGGTCGACGCCACTGGCGATCTCCTGCAGGACCTGCGCGACCTCGCCGGCCTCGGCCCGATCCGCGTCGCCATCGAGGTGGCGATGGATGACAAATCGTCGGCGGCACTCATCACCCTCGCGACGCTCGCCGGACTCAAGTACGGGGGCCTGGCGGCGGGTGGGACGGCCGGCCCGACGGCGGTCGGACTGTTGGCACTGAACGCACCCGTGACCGGGCTCCGCGACTCCTTGATGCCGTCCCGCACTGACAACCCCGGTTTCGCGGACTGGGTGCTGGGAGGCGCGCTCGCGCCGTTCCGCGCGGCCGGCGCCGCGATCGGAGGCATCGGCGACGCCTTCGGGCAGGCGACGGACTTCCGGCCATCAGAGGCCACGCTCCGGCTCTACGCGACGAACCCGGAGCTGTTCAACGACTTCCAGGCTGCCGAGATCGAGCAATACATGCCAGGCCGTCAGGCCGCGGCCGATGCGCTCATGGGGATGCTGTCGCCCGATCGGGAGAACATCCTGCGCCAGCGCGCACGCTGGGGCGGCCTCGGCAGCGAGGACGACCTGTACGGCTTCACCGGCTACGACGC
>JBAYVN010000112.1:0-3447 GCA_041674525.1 Dehalococcoidia bacterium
CGTAGGCGAAGAAGTCATCGTGGTTGGCGTAGGCGTTCGCCCCCATCATGTCGATGAAGATCTCCTGTCCGCGCCCGGTGGCCGGGCGTGCCCACACCCCGAGCAGCGCCGTGGTCGCGACCACGTCGGAGGTGTTCGGGTCCGGGTTCACCTCGTTCGCCCGGAACAGGCGTCGCGCGCCCTCGCGCATCTCCGCGACGGTGTCCGCGACCGGGAGACCACCCGACTGCCAGGTAGCGCCGCCGAGGGCGGCGCCGGGGATCGGGTGCGTCGCGGGCCGGTGGGCGCTGGGGCCCAGCGTCCCGTAGCCGTTCACGTTCACGTAGACGATGCCCGGGTTGATCGCGCTGGCGTGCCGGTACGAGATCGCGAGGCGCTCCGGGACGCCGGGACGGTAGTTGTGGATGATCACGTCCGCCCTCGCGATGAGGGCGTGGACGACCGCCTGTCCCTCCGGCGCCTTCAGGTCGACGCAGATGCTCTCCTTGCTCGCGTTCGTCTTGAGCGCGCCGAGCGAGCCGTTCCCCATCCACCGCCACGGGTCGCCGCCCGACTGCTCGACTTTGATCACGCGCGCGCCGAGGTCGGCGAGATGCGACGCGCCGAGGGGGGCGGCGATGATCGTGGAGAAGTCCAGGACCGTGAGGCCGTCCAGCGCCAGGCTGGCGGCCGCACTCGAAGCGGGCCGAGCCGGCACCGGCGGAAGCGATCCGAGGACTGCCTCGGTGTGCTCGCCGATGTCCGGGACGGCGTGCCGGATGGCGGCCGGCGTTTCCGTCAGCCGGGCAACCGGGCCGATCTGCTTCATCGTGCCGCCGTTGGGACCGGGCGTCTCGATCACGTGGCCGTTGAGCACCAAGTCGGGGTCGCTGAGGGCGTCCTGCGTGGTCTGGAAGGGCGTGGCGACCACGCCACCCTGCTCGACGAAGATCTCCATCCACTCCGCAGATGACTTCGTGCGCATGTGCTGGAGCATCCGGTCGCGGAATGCCTCCCGCACCTCCTCCTTCCACGTGGCGGGCGAGCCCTCGTGCTCCCCGTCCGCGTAGATGTCCATGAGGTCGACCGCGGCCAGGTAGTTGTCGAAGAGGTGCTGTAGCAGGTTGCCCAGCTGGATCCAGCGGCCGTCACCGGCGAGCACCGGTTGGTAGTTGATGGTGGGCATGCGGTTCGCCGGCATCGCGGGCACGGCCCACTTGCCGGGGTTCCACGCCGCCAGCGACAGGTTCAGCAGCCCGCCCATGTCGTACGGGAGCATCCCCTGCAGGATGCTCGTGTCCACGATCTGCCCTCGCCCGTCACGGTCGCGCGCGATCAGTGCCGCGATGATGCCGGTGACCGCGGCCTGCGAGGCGGCGTGCGTGCCCACCTGGAGCGCGGCGAACTGCGGTCCGGGGCGCGGGTTCGTCCCGGCGAACGCCATCATGCGCCCGGACTTCGCGGCGATGACGCCCTCGTACCCCGGCACGGACGCGAGCGGGCCGCTAGGCCCGAAGCCGGTGATGCGGCAGTAGACCAGGCCGGGGTTGAGCGCCGTCAGCGTCTCCGCGTCCGCACCCAGCGCCTTGCCGGCGTCGCCCCGGTAGGAGGCGACCACGACATCCGCCGTCGCCACGAGGCGGTGAAGCCGCTCCCGTTCGCCCGCGTCGTGCAGGTCGAGCACCACGCTCCGCTTGCCGCGCAGCCACATGGGCGCGCTCGCGCTGTTGCGGAACGGGTCGCCACCCGGGCGCTCCACCTTGATGACGTCGGCGCCGAAGTCGGCGAGCACCATCGTGGCGATGCCGCCCGCTGGGCCGCTGCTCAGGTCGACGATTCGGATTCCATCGAACACTCCGGGCATCCGGCGTTCCTCCCCCGCGCGCGGCGACCGAACGCCGCGCGTGTGCATGTTATGGGGCTCATCACGTCTGTCCAGACGTGCCGGGGCGCGCGCGATCAGCGGACGGCGGTCACCATCGACTCACCGGGCTGGCGCGCCGCCGCCTCACCGAGGGCGCGCGTCAGCGCCTCGAAGCGCGGCGCCAGTCCGTCCGCCTCGCCACGGGCGATCAGCCCGCGCGCAACCGCCCGGGCGAGGTCGCCGGAATGCACCGTGGCGCGGACCTCGCCGAACCCGGCGGCGGTGAGCGCCTCCACGAGCCACGCCGTGGTCCACCGGTGCAGGGTCACGCGCATGGAGCGAAGCGCGTAGGGGGCGAGGCGTTCGAGCAGCGGTACGCCCAGGGCTGAGCCCGGCTCCAGCAGCGTCTCCCCGTACGCCCTCGGTGCGTCCGCGGACGCGATCAGCGCCTCGCGGTGGATCGCCGCCGCCGGGCCGTCCGCGGGCAGCACGAGGACGGAGCGCCGCTCGAGCGCGGGTGACTGCGTCCGGCGGCTGTAGGAGTAGAGCAGCCCGTCCCGGCCCTCCGTCAGCGCAACCGTCTCGAACTCCGGCACCGGCAGCCGCCACACCTGGTAAGAGGCGCGGAGCACCCCGCCCGGCCGCAGCACACGCGCGATCTCCGCGAACACGCGCGCGGGGTCGCTCGACTCCTCCAGCGACTGCGACGCCGTGACGAGATCAACCGAGGCCTCCCGCAGCGGCAGCGCGGCGGCGTCGCCGGTCAGGAAACGCGCGTTCGGCAGCCCGAGACGTGCGGCGTTGGCCCGGCAGACCTCGGTCCGCCTCGGTGCGGGGTCGACCCCGAGCACCGTCGTGTGCGGGAGCACCGAGGCGAGCGGTAGCGCCGGCCATCCATCGCCCGGACCGATGTCCAGGACGACCCGACCGCCCTCGGGCAGATGGCTCGCGTAATCGGCGATACGGGCGGCATCCGCCCAGTGCTGCTCGCGCTCGGGGTCGTACGGCACATCGACGAACGGCAACTGGCGGTTCGACCAGAGCGGGGCGCCTTCGTACAGGGCGCGGGCGGACTCGACCGCCTCCGGCGGGGCAAGTTCGCGCCAGCGGCGCTCCAGCGGCGAGAGGTCAGCGGCGTCATCCACCGCCCGATGTAAGCAGACGGGGCGGCCGGCGTCTTGCCGTGCCGCCCCGTCTGAGGCGATTCGAAAGCGACCCGTTACGGGTCGAGGCGCGCGGAGGCCGATCCGGTGACGACCTCCTTGCCCTCCTGGTTCACCGTCGAGACCTCCAGGTCAACGACGGGGCCGCCGTTCTCCTGGCGGATCTCCTTCACCGTGGCGCGCGCGGTCAGCGTGTCACCGGGGAAGACCTGGGAGACGAAGCGGACGCCGTACTTGGTGAGGCGACCATCGCCCAGCCAGTTCGTGAGCATCTTGCCCGTCATGCCCATGCTGAGCATGCCGTGCGCGAATGCGGTCGGGTATCCGGCGATCTTCGTCGCGAACACCTCGTCGGTGTGCAGCGGGTTGTAGTCCCCGGAGGAACCGGCGTACTGGACGATCTGCGTGCGGCTGAGGTCGTGGCAGACCACCTCCTCGTGC
>JBAYVN010000113.1:0-3388 GCA_041674525.1 Dehalococcoidia bacterium
ATCTCAGCCCACTTGCGGGTCGACACCGCCAGCGCCGCGAGCTGTTCCGAGGTGGTCCCGTACTCGTGCATGTGCCGGCGCGCCGCCAGGGCGTACTGCACCGGCGGCCCGATCAGGCCGATCGGCGCCTCCCACGCGTTCGGCTCGCCACCGGGCGCGCCGCCCGCCGCACGCCGCGAGCGGTTCATCCCGGCGTGCGCGATGAGCACGGTCTCCGCACGCCCCGCGGCAATCGCCTGCGCTGCGTGGATCACGTGCACCGGGTTCGACGCCCCACCGACCGAAGTCGTGTCGAGGCCGCGCACCGGCATTACGCCCAGGTACTCGGCCAGCGGGCCAGCAGGCCCGGACTGACTGTAGACCGTGTCGATGTCGTCCTTCGTGAGGCCCGCGTCTTCGATTGCACGCTTGGAGGCCTCCGCCATCAACTGAAGCGGCGTCTTGTCCGGGATCGTGCCGATCTGAGCCGGCTCGCCGATCCCGACGATCGCAATTCCACCCTTGAGGCTCACGCGCCCCCCGTTCCGTCTACTCCACGCGACCCGGCTACTCGCCAGCGGTCGGCGGCTCCCAGAAGTTGAAGTCCCGCGTGGGCCAGGCCGACACGGTGTCGGCGTTCGGCCGCAGCAGGACCCATGGCAAGAACTGGCCCACGGACTCCGCCGTCCAGCCCTCCCGCCGGTACATGGACTTGAGGGGGCGCGGCTGGCGGATCAGCGCCACGTGCCCGCCCGTCACCAGGTAGGTCTGCCCCGTCACGCCGGCGCTGGCGTCGCTCGCGAGGTACGCGACCATCGGCGCAACGCCCTCGGGTGGCCGGGCGGAGACGCTCGCCGGCACCTCCGCGGGCCGCTCGCGCTGGCGGTCAGCCGGGACGCGGGCGTTGAGGCGGGAATCGCCGCTGGGCGAGATGCAGTTCGCGGTGAACCCGGGCGCGGCCTCGGCGAGCGCCATCGAGCGGGTGAAGTTGACGATGCCGTCCTTCGCCGCGCTGTAGTTCGGCTGCCCGGCGGACCCCAGGAGCCCGGCGGTGGAGGTGAACGTGATCAGCCGGCCGTGGGGTGACGCGGTCAGGTACGGCAGCGCCGCCTGCGAGCACTGCACGGTGCCTTCCAGGTGGACCGACAGCACGTCGTCCCACTCGGGCTCAGTCATGTTGAAAATCATGCGCTCGCGGAGGATTCCCGCGACGGTGACCAGGATGTCCAGCTGCCCGAACTCGCGGATCGCGGTCTGCACGATCGCCTGTGCGCCGGCCGCGGTGACCACGCTGTCCGCGTTCGAGACGGCGGTGCCACCTCGCTCGCGGATCTCCCGCACCACCTGGTCGGCGACCAGCACGTCCTCGCCTTGGCCTTCCTCGGTACAGCCAAGGTCGTTGACCACCACCCGGGCGCCCTCCGCCGCGAACAGGTGCGCGATGCCACGGCCGATGCCGCGACCCGCCCCGGTGATCACCGCCACCTTGCCTTCGAGTGAGCGGGTCATGAGTTGTTACTCGGCTGCGGGCCACTCGGGAACGGCGCAACGCCAGAACCCAGCCCGGTCTTGAAGTAGTCCGCGACGTCGTCGACCGACCAGCCGTCCTCGCGGGTGATGACCCGCGTGGGGTAGAGGTCGTTGTAGAGCCCGAGCGAGTCGGTCCCCATGTAGAAGACGCGCCCGGTGATCGCAGAAGCCATGTCCGACATCAGGTAAACGGGCAGCGGTGCGCCGTCCTCGGGCCGACCCGGGCGATTCGCACCGCCCATCGGGCGGGTCACGCCAGCCGCCTTGCGGGCCGCCTCGCGCGCCGCGCGTTCCTCCTCAGAGCCCTGCGCCGTCATGCGCGTCTGCGCGCCGATGTGGTAGGCGTTGGAACGGACGCCGTACGGCGCCAGTTCCTGCGCGACGGCGAGCGAGAGGCCGATGATGGCGGCCTTCGCGCTGCCGTAGTTCGTCATACCCGTGGTGCCAAACGTGCCGTTGCCGGACGTGACGCCCAGGATGCATCCAGACCGCTGCTTCGCCATCTGCTCCGCCGCGAACCGGGAGCACAGGAAGTTGCCGCGGAGGTGGACCGCCAGAACGAGATCCCACTCGTCCTCGGTCATGTTGAAGATCATCCGGGCGCGGTCGATGCCGGCGTTGTTCACGAGCCCATCGAGCCGGCCGAACTCCTTCACGGCCTGAGCGACCATCGCCTTCGCGTCCGCCGCGTCCGCGACGGAACCGAAGTTCGCGACCGCGCGGCCGCCGGCCTCCCGGATCTCTCGCGCGACGTCCTCTGCCGGCCCTTCCGACGGCTGGGAGCCGTCGACGTTCACGCCGTAGTCGTTCACGACCACCGCGGCGCCTTCGCTCGCGGCGAGGTGCGCGATCGCGCGGCCGATACCGCGGCCCGACCCGGTGATGAGGATGACCTTGCCGTCCAACAGGCCTGTCATGCTGCGCGCTCCTTCGACGTGGCGGAGATGTGGGTGACTGGACGGATCGCGTCGCCCGTCCCCGCCGGGGCGGTCGGAGATGTGGCACCGGGGCGTACACGGATGGCTTGCGTACGCTCGGCCTCTGCTCCCTGGCAGGGGAGGCGGGTGGACACCCCGGTGACACTCGTGGTGGCGGCGACGCCGGAGAGAGCGAGCGGCCGCACGGCCACGTCCGAAGGACCGCCGGAGGCGGGCCGACCTGATACGCGGGTGGAAACGAACTGCTGAGGCATGCGGGTCATCGGGCGACCAACTTCGTCGCCGCATACCCGCGCACCGTCAACTGCGACAGCCGGTCAGGGGCATCCAGCCCGGCGAAGTACTGCTGCACCTGGCCGACAGTCCATCCGCCTGGGCGGTTCGCGGTGATGTCCTGACGGTACCGGCTGTAGACACCGATGCGTTCGCGACTCACGAGGAACGTCTCACCGGTGACTTGCGCGCCGTCCTCGTGGAGCGCGAGGTACAGGGGAAGCGCCGTGATCTCGCCTGGCTTGCTGGGCGACTCGTCCGGCTGGGCCCACGGCGAACCGTGCTGGTGGTCGCTGGTCGCCGAGTCCACGTCCACGCCGTTTACCGCGACGCCGTAGCGCGCCATGTCCTTGGAGACGACACGCACGATGCCGGCCAGGCCGGCGGACGCGGAGGCGTACGCAACCAGGCCGGACGCATCCGCCAGTCGCGACAGGCCCAGGCTAGAAACCGTCAGCAGGATCCGCCCGGCACGCTGCTGACGCATGACGATGCTCGCCTCGCGTACGCAGGTGAACGCGGACTTCAGCGTGCCGTTGATTGTCGCGTCCCAATCCTCGACGGAGATGTCGAGAATCGAGCCGGGCCGGACGACGGAAGCTGCGCACACCAGCACGTCTAGCGAGCCAAAGTGGTCCAGTGCAGCCCGGGTCGCCTCGCTGGCACCG
>JBAYVN010000114.1:0-3231 GCA_041674525.1 Dehalococcoidia bacterium
CACGATGTTCCACGCCGAGGGCACCGACCTCTGGCTCGTCCCCACCGCCGAGGTGCCGGTGACGAACATGTACCGCGACGAGATCATGGACGGCGCCACCCTCCCGATCCGCCACACCGCCTACACCCCGTGCTTCCGCCACGAACAATTCAGCGCCGGCCGCGAGGTGCGCGGCATCAAGCGCGGCTGGCAGTTCGACAAGGTGGAGATGGTCCTGTTCACGGACGAGGAGGACTCGTGGCGCGCGCACGAGCAGTTGCTGGAGGACGCGCTGGCCGTGGTCCGCGCGCTCGGACTGCGCTACCGGGTGATCCGGCTCGCCTCCGGCGACCTCACGTTCGCCTCCGCCATGACCTACGACATCGAGGTCTGGGCGCCGGGTGCGGGTGAGTGGCTGGAGGTCTCCTCCGTCTCCAACTTCCTGGACTTCCAGGCGCGGCGCGCCAACCTGCGTTACCGCGGCGACGACGGCAAGGTTCGTCACCTGCACACCCTGAACGGCTCCGGCGTCGCCCTGCCGCGCACGGTCGCCGCCATCCTGGAGTGCGGACGCCTCGAGGACGACAGCATCGAGGTGCCGCCGGTCCTGCGCCCGTACCTCGGCGGGCAGGCGGCGCTGCTGCCGAACCGGTAGCCTCCCCGCGGTTGACGCGCGCCCCACGGTGACTATCGTGCGGGCCACCACGATCGTGATGAGCGGCACCGAGGGCACCCATGGCGGCATCGAACGTGACGGCGCGAGCCGACGTGGTCTTCGGGCGCGGCGGCGGACGTGACCTGCTCTGCGACGTCTACGCGCCGGAGCCGGCGGGGACACCCCGACCGGCGGCGATCCTGTTCCACGGTGGCGGCTGGCAGCGCGGTAGTCGCGGCACGCTCCGCGAGCGCGCGGTGGAGCTCGCCGCATACGGCGTCATCGTCGTCGCTGCGGAGTACCGGCTGACCGGCGAGGCTCCCTGGCCCGCGCATATCCACGACGCGAAGGCCGTCCTGCGCTGGGTGCGCGCGAACGCCGCCGACCTGGGCGTGCACCCCGACCAGATCGCGCTCATCGGCTTCTCCGCCGGCGCGCAGCTCGCGCTCCTCGCCGCCGGCACGCCGGGCCAGCCCGCGTTCAGCGGCGACGGCGGCCATCCCGAGGCGTCCGAGGTGGTGAACGCAGTCGTCGGCTTCTTCCCGCCGATCCGCTTCGTCCCCGGCGCCGAACGCACGAACGAAGGCGTACCGGCCAGCGCCGGCGATTCGATTGGCCTCGGACTGTCGGAGGAGGACCTGCGACTCGCCAGCCCGATCACGCACGTCGGGCCGGCGTACCCGCCGACACTGCTGCTGCACGGCACGGCGGACGAGGTGATCGCGTACCGCTCGTCGACGACGTTCTTCGATGCGTTGCGCGCGGCCGGCGTCCGCGCCGACCTCCGTCTCTACGACGGACTGCGCCACGAGTTCGTGCGCATGGACGGCGTCATGCAACTCTGCATGGCGGATGTCGCGCTGTTCCTCCAGCGCTCGATGGTGGACCCGGCCCGGTTCGATGTGCCGCAGGCGGTGCTGTTCGGACAGCCCGCCGCGGCAGAAGGAGCAGCGCGATGAAGTTCGGCATCTTCGACCACATCGAGCGGCGCGACGATGCCGGCATCGCCCAGCAGTACGAGGAGCGCCTGCAACTCATGTCGCAGGCGGATGAGGCGGGCGTCTACTCCTACCACGTCGCGCAGCACCACCATTCGCCGCTCTGCCTCGCGCCCAACCAGTCCGTCCTCCTGGCGGCGGCGGCGCAGCGCACGAAGCGGATGCGCTTCGGCCCGCTCGTGTTCGTGTTGCCGCTGCACCACCCGATCCGGCTGATCGAAGAGATCTGCATGGTCGACCAGCTGAGCGGCGGCCGCCTCGACCTCGGCGTTGGGCCGGGCACCGGCGGCGGCACTGAACTGGCGATGTGGGGCGAGAACCCGGACGACAACCACGAACGGTTCGAGGAGGCGCTGGACATGCTCCGGCGCGGGCTGCAGTCCGAGTTCTTCACGTACCACGGCAAGTTCGTGGACGTGACCGACCTGTGGATGGAACTGCGGCCGTTCCAGAAGCCGCATCCGCCGCTGTGGTGGGCGGGCAACCCGGAGTCCGCCGCGCAACGCGGCGCCAACTTCATCGCCAACGGCTCGATCGCCCAGGTCGCGACGGTGACGAAGATCTACCGCGAGGCATGGGAGCGGGCCCGTGCCACGGACGGCCCGGAGATCTACCGACCGGAGCAACCGCTGTACGGCGGCACGCGCCGCATCTACATCGCCCCCACGGACGAGGAGGCGCGCGAGCGCGGCATCGCCGCGTACCACTCCTACCTCTCCCACTTCGCGAAGCCCGCACCGGAGGGTGGGGACGCCACGAAGGGCGCCGCCGGCGCGTTCAACGAGCGGGTGCGCCAATCCGAGTGGTTCCAGAAGCAGCAGGGCGGCGAGGTGCCGCAGGGCGCGCGTCCCAACACCGTACTGACAATGCGCATCACGCCGGAGCAGGCGATCGACGCGGAGGCGCTGCTCGTCGGATCGCCTCGGACGATCCGCGAGTACGTCGAGCGCTACTGCGCGGAGAGCGGCGCGAACTACTTCGTCGGCTCGTTCCAGTGGGGCAACCTCACCCACGAGGAAGCGACGCGGTCGCTCGGCTACTTCGCGAGCGAGGTCATGCCCGGGCTGATGGACTGACCGAGGAGCCGCGACTGCCGACGGTGCTGACCTTCCCGCAGGACGACCTGCCGCTGGACCTGAAGCGGCAGGCGCTGGCGATCCTCGCCGCCGCCTTCCCGGGCGGGCGCGCCGTCGAGGAGCGCCTGACTCGCCGCCTCCACGACCCCCGCACCAACCCGGTGTGCATGCTGCTGGTCGAGGGCGACCGGGTGCTGACGTACCTCGCCGTCCCGTCCACGACGATCGACCACGCCGGGCGGACGTACCGCGCCTCCGGGCTGAGCGCCGTGTCGACGCACCCCGCACACCTGCGCCAGGGCCACGCCGCTCGCCTGGTCACGGCCGCGCGCGAATGGATCGAGGCGAGCGACGCGGACCTCGGCGTGTTCACGTGCGACCCACCGCTGGTCCCGCTGTACGAGGCGTGCGGGTGGACGCACATGCCCTCGACCGTCGTAGTGGGTGGGACGCGGGAGCAGCCGTTCCGCGCCGACGGCCTCGGGAAGGCGACGCTGATGGGCTTCTTCTCCCCCGCCGCGCG
>JBAYVN010000115.1:0-3223 GCA_041674525.1 Dehalococcoidia bacterium
CCGAACCTACGCGCGAGCCGCGCCCCCAGGGCGGCGTCCACCGCCTGGCCGTCCTGCACCAGTGCCATCTGACCTCCCCGCACGGGGCTTCGAGGGCGGGGCCTGTCGCAGGCGTGAGCCGCGGCGGGCGAGGTCCTCGATGCGCTGGTAAGCGGCCTGCTCCTGGGGAGTGAGTTCAGACCAGAACGGGAGGTCGTCCCGCGCCGGCAATGCCGCCGTCCGTGCCGATGCTAACTGCCGGGCGAGGCCCGTCAACGTCTCGATGTCGCTGTCGGTCAGGTTGTCAGAGAGCGCGGCGATCCCCGCGAGGCGCGGGTCGTCGGTCAATGTCTCGCCGAGCAGGGCACCGACGGTGGTGTCGAGGGCCGTAGCGATCGCCGCCAGATTCACGATGTTGGGCGGAGCGCCCTGGATCGCGTTTCGGATGGTGTTCACCGCGAGGCCAGCGCGGTCGGCGAGGCCCTCAAGGGTCATCCCCCGCGCGCGGCGAGCAGCATCGATCGCGGTCCCGAGTTCCGGTAGTTCGTTCCTCGCCATGCATCGCAGTCTGCCTTCAAGTTGTTGACGGCGCCCCCACGTAGACTGTATGTTGCCGCCAACAAGTTGCAGGCAACTGCGAAGGCAGTGACGCCGATGCACCGGAACGGCGGTCGACGCCGATGGATGTTGAGAACTCCGTGGGGAACTTTCCGGCCTCGCCCTCTGTGGATAAGCCGACGCCGGAGGAACTCGCGGCGCTGATCGCGGAGCGGCTGACGCCGCCGCGCGTGCTGGCGTACGAACTGGCGGAGGCGCTTGGTTGCGACCCGGCGAGCGTGTCTCGCTTCGAGAACGGGCGGGCGCTCCTGCCGCACGGCATGGGGCCGGCGGCGTACCGGGCGGCGCTGAAGCGCCTGAAGGACCGGAAGCGCGGGGTGGCCGCGTGAGCGAGCAAGCGAACCCCGTAGACATCGCGGATATCGCCGCCAGCGGCGGCGGCGAGGCCGTGGGGACCGCAGCGGCGCGCTTCTACGAGCGCCGGCCTGACGGGGCGCTGGTGCCGCTGGTGGTGCCGCGCGAGGTGATTGAGCGCGCGCATGCGTACCTCTGGCTGGAGGCCAGCGGCCTGACCGCGGAAGCGATCAGCCTGATCTGGGGGTCTGCGCCGTGGGAACGGATCGGCTGATGCTAGCCGGCGTCCCTCGCGTCGACCTGGGCCTTCCGGATCGCGGCGTACACCCGCGCGAAGGTCTTCCCGATCTCGTCCGCCCGCTGTTCCGTCTCCCAGCCGCCGGGCATCTTGAGACTCGCCTTCGTCAGTTCGAGCGCCGCGAGCGTGGCGGCGACCTCCGTGTTGTCCGTGTGGACCGAATCAGCCATCTGTGTACCTCCCGCTCCGCGCGGGAATCTAACACGCCCGCGATGGGCGGTGCCGCGTGACCGCGCCCATGACGTCCGAGCACGCGGAGGCGCTGGTGGACCGGCTGGAGCCGGCAGCGCGGGGGCTCGTCCTGGTGGCCCTGGTGGAGCGCATTGCGCGGGACGCCGCGGCCTCGGCCGCCGCGTCCGTGCCGGCCGCAGCGCCCACCCCCACGCACAGCCGCGCCCTGCTGTCGACGGCCGCCGCCGCGAAGTACCTGGTCATGAGCCGTACGCGGCTGGCGCAGCTCGCCGACGCCGGCGAGGTGCCCTGCATCCGGCGGGCTGGCGAGAAGGCGCGCCGGTTCCGGGTCGCTGACCTGGAGGCCTACGCGCAGCGCCTGACGCACGAGACGGAACTGCGCCGGCAGGAAGTCGTCCGGCCGTTGCGGCGCAGTGCTGCGCGGAGCGCGTCGTGATCGCCGCTGCGGGCATCGCCGTGATGGTCGTCGGCGCCGTGGTGGCCGGGTGGCGGCAGTGGCGCAGCGGCGCGCTGGCGTGTCCCGCCGAGCGTGACGCCGCGAAGGCGGAGTGCCGGGAGTTGATCGAGCGCGCGGGGGTGCGCGCCCTCAACCGATAGCAGAGACGTCCGCGCTGTGGCGGCGCGGTGGACGGAGGCGGCTGATGGTCCAGAAGAACACACGCGACCGGCTGCGGCTGGTCGAGGCGGCCGGTGCGGGCATGGTGCCGCCGCCGCTGCAGGACGACCTCACTCAGCACTCGGACGCGGAGTTGATCGGCTACGCGGATGGCGTGCTGATGGGCCTCGAGGCGGGCCTCGCGCCACGCGCGGAGGCGGTCGCCCGTGCTCGCGCGGCGCTGACGGAGCTGGCGTGCCGGTCGCTGCGCACCTTCGGTGTGGAGCGCGAGGTGGAGGCGCTGCGTTCCGAGAACAACGACCTGCGCGCGGAGGCCGCGTCCTGGCGGCTGATCGCGCAGTGCTCGGGCGACACGTTCGGGAACATCCCGGCGCTGGTGGACGACGCGATCGACGCCTTCGCACAGCGCCTGCAGCCGTTGAGGGATGTCGCCGAGCAGCAGGCGTCCCGCATCCAGGAAGCGCGGGCGCTCACCCCCCCGGTGAGCCTGCGCCGGCCGGACGCACGTCCCCGCGTGCTGACGGCCACCGACCCCGCGCCGGCGGAGGGACACGGTGCGGCACCTCCGCCCGTCGCCCTCCGCCGGCCCGAGGCGTCGCGTGAAGGGGGTGCGTAGTGGGCTACCACCTGCACACCGACAAGAGCATCTACGACACCGAGCGCGACCTGGAAGAGACGTTCATGAAGTGGGGCGTCACCGACTACGCGGTGGAGTTCAACGTCCCACGCTCCCGGCTCCGCAACGTGACGCTGACCGCCACCGAGCGCGGCGTCACCGTGCGATGGATGCCGGCTTCCGGCGGCCGAGAGGTGGTCCTGTCTCACGCCGGTCAGCTCGACGTCGCGTCCAACCTGCGTGTCCTCTACCTGGGCATCGAGTCGATCCGCATGAACGAGCGTCGCGGGATCGACCCCACGCTCATGAAGTCCGCGTACCTGCAGCTGGATGTGCCGTCGACCGGCTGGCCGGCGGTGCTGGGCGTGTCGCAGTCGGCGTCGCGTGACGAGATCCAGGCGGCGTACCGGGCGGCGGCGAAGACGGCGCACCCGGACGCCGGCGGGTCAGACGCGGCGATGGCCGCGCTGAACCGCGCGCGCGACGAGGCGCTTGCGGCGGTGCCGCGATGACACGCGCGACGCGGGTGTGCGAGCAGCCGTCGGTGGCGGGCGACCCGACCCGCCGCGAGTCGTGGCTGACGCTGGGGGGCTGCGAGCAGACGGCGACC
>JBAYVN010000116.1:0-3189 GCA_041674525.1 Dehalococcoidia bacterium
ACGAATGGCTAAGCCCACGGGCTTCCTCGAGTTCGGGCGCGAGACGCCCACGCGCCGGCCGGGGGTCGAGCTCCTGGGTGACTGGCTCGAGGTGTACGAGGACTTCCCGACGGAGGCCCTGAACCGGCAGGCAGCCCGCTGCATGGATTGCGGCATCCCGTTCTGCCACCAGGGCTGCCCGCTGGGCAACGTCATCCCCGACTGGAACGACCTGGTCTACCGCAACCGGTGGGAAGAGGCGATCCGCCGCCTGCACGCCACGAACAACTTCCCGGAGTTCACCGGCCGGCTCTGTCCCGCGCCCTGCGAGACCGCATGCGTGCTGGGGATCAACCAGGACCCGGTGACCATCAAGCAGGTCGAGCTCACGATCATCGAGCACGCCTATCGCGAGGGCTGGATCAGTCCGCAGCCGCCCGAGGCGAAGACCGGGAAGTCGGTCGCCGTGGTCGGATCGGGGCCCGCGGGCCTGGCCGCAGCCCAACAGCTCGCACGCGCGGGGCACGACGTCACGGTCTTCGAGCGTGCCGACCGCATCGGCGGCCTGCTCCGCTACGGCATCCCCGACTACAAGATGGAGAAGCGGTTCATCGACCGCCGCCTCGAGCAGATGATCGGCGAGGGCGTGACCTTCCGCCCCTCCACGAACATCGGCGTCGATGTCGATGGCGACACGCTGCGCCGCGACTTCGACGCGGTCTGCCTCGCGGGCGGATCCACGCGGCCACGCGACCTGGAGGTTCCCGGTCGCGAGCTGACCGGCGTGACCTTCGCAATGGACTACCTGCAATTGCAGAACCAGCGCAACGCCGGCGACGAGATCTCGCCCGAGGCGTTCATCGACGCGAAGGGCAAGCGCGTCATCATCCTCGGCGGCGGCGACACCGGTGCGGACTGCCTCGGCACCGCGCTGCGGCAGGGCGCCACGGAGGTGCTGCAATACGAGCTGCTGCCGCGCCCGTCCGAGGAGCGCCCGGCGGGTCAGCCGTGGCCGACGTACCCCAACATCTACCGCGTCTCCTCCGCCCACGAGGAGGGCGGCGTGCGCGACTACAGCATCCTCACCACCTCGCTCTCCGGCAAGGACGGCGTGTTGAAGAAGCTGCACGCCGTGCGCGTGGAGTTCGTGAACGAGGGCGGCCGCCAGGTCATGAAGGAAGTGCCCGGCACGGAGTTCGAGGAGGAGTGCGACCTCCTGCTCCTGGCGATGGGCTTCCTGGGGCCCGAGCCGAACGGGATGCTGCAGCAGCTCGACGTGAAACTGACGGATCGCGGCAACGTGTGGTCCGATGAGAACAAGATGACCAGCGTCCCCGGCGTCTTCACGGCCGGCGACATGACGCGCGGACAGTCGCTCATCGTGTGGGCGATCGCGGAGGGGCGCGCGGCGGCACGCGGCATCGACGCCTACCTGATGGGCGAGACGCGCCTCGAGGCTCCGCTGTAGGGGGGCCACTGCCCGGCGCTGGGCCACGCGTACACCACACGTACAATGGTCACGCGCTCCGAGGCGGGAGGTTCGGATGGCCCTCGGCGTCATGCTGGTGATTCTCGGATTGCTGTTCCTGCTGAACTCGCTCGGGATCATTCCCGGCGTGAGCTTCCGCGAGCTCTGGCCGGTGATCCTGATCGCCGGGGGCGTCACGATCATCTACGACCGCATCCGCCGGAGCTGGCGTCGCAGGTGACATCGCGCCTGCGGGACGTCTTCGCGCTGTCGCTGGGGACGTACCTCGCGCTCCTCGGCGTGCTGCTGTTCGTCGACAGCACGGGGCTCTGGCCGGTGGGCCCCGGGCGGCTGATCGAGGGCGGCCTCGGGATCGCACTGATCCTCCTCGGCACCCTCTCGATGCTGGCCGAGATGCGCGTGCGGCGCTTTGCACGGCGGTTGAGCCGGACCTTCGGCCACGTGCGGTCCGCCGAGGATTGGCGCGTGGACGACGCCGTGGTGCGCACCGTGATCGGCGATATCCTCCTCGACCTGCGACAGGCGACGCTGCCCGAGGGCGAGACGCAGCTCAACCTCCTGTGCTGGCTCGGCACGATCCAGGTGCGCGCCCCGCGCAGCCTCGCGCTGGACGTGGAGGCGCAGACGGTGATCGGCACCGTGGACGTGCTCGGCGTGCGCGAGGAGGGCCTGATCCGCGACATCGCCGTACGCTCGGACGAGTACGATGCCGCGCCGCGGCGCCTGAAGCTCCGCCTGTCCACCTTCGTAGGGGAATTGCTGGTGGTGCAGAGCGAGCGGTAGCGTAGCCGCACAGTGTCGCCACGAGGAGCGTCTCCCGATGTCCGAGTCTCCGAGGTCAGGGTCCCGGTCCGAGGGTGCGCCGGCTGACCCGGGCGTGCCCCGGGATCCGGACGCCGCCGTGCCCGCGGGCGACCCGAACGTGCGAGCGCTCCGCACCCTGGACCTCGGCGACGCGAACGGGCTCGCGTGCGACATCGACGATCCTGACTGCGTGATGCCCGCGGCGCCCGCGGTGCCCGCCGCGCGTATCGGCGGCGAGGGCGACGCCTAGCGCCGGTCGAGGCAGCCCGCGCAGCGCGCGAGTGCGGGCTCGGCCGCGTCGACCCCGGCTTCGCGCAGCAGGGCGCGCAGCGTCCGAAGCGGCAGCCCGACGACGCTGCACGCGCACCCTTCGATGCTGCGGGTGGGGTTGAAGACGGGGTCCTGGCTGGCATAGCCGCCCGCCTTGTCGAAGGGCGAGCCCGTTCCGATGAACGCTTCGATCTCCGCGTCTGTGTAGTCGCGCATCGTCACGGCGGTGTCACTGTGCGCGACGAGGTCGCGGTCCCCGCCGATCACCGCGACGCCCGTGACCACGTGGTGAGCGCGCCCGCGCAGCGCGTGCAGCATGGCGCGGGCCTCGGCGGCGTCGGCGGGCTTGCCGAGCAGGCGCCCGTCCAGCGCGACCACGGTGTCACTGCCGATCACCAGCGCCCCCGGATGGCGCAGCCCGACCGTACGCGCCTTCAGCAGCGCGAGGTCCTCCGCGACGCGGACGGGATCCTGCTCGCCGGTCTCCTCGTCCACGTCCGCAGGGTCGACCTCGAACGCCACGCCCAGCGCCGCGAGCAGCTCGAGGCGCCGGGGCGATGCGGAGGCGAGGACGATCGGGGGCATCCCGCTCATGGAGTGATGCGATCCTCGCGCTACCGGTCGAGCACGGTCACGCACTCGATGTG
>JBAYVN010000117.1:0-3074 GCA_041674525.1 Dehalococcoidia bacterium
GCCAAGAGCGCCGCCGCCAGCGCCGCCGCCTCGGCGGGGTGACGGGCTGCGCGGGCATCCAGGGCTGCGCGGTAGGCGGCGTACACGTCCGCCAGCGCGCGGAGATCGAGGTCGGTGGTCGCGCGCGCGGCTGCCTCGAACGCGGCGGGGTCGACGGCGTCTGCGACAAGGTCGGTGACGGCGGCACGGACGAGCGCATGGAGGCCGCCCGTGTGCACGATGGGGCGGAAGCGCGACGCGGCGCCATCGCCAGCGGCGCGTTCATGTGTGACGCGCTGGAGGAGTTCGTCGGCGACGTCGCGCGATAGCGTGCGCCCGGCGGTCAGGCGTTGCGCGTGCTGGTTCAGCGTCGCCACGTCCAACCCGAAGACCGCGTGCGCGCGTTCCACCAGCCGGCGGCGGAACTGGTCGGCGTGGCGGGCGGTGGGCACGAGGACGAGGAGCGGGGCGAACCGGTCCGCCTCGTAGTGCTCGGTGGCGAGCGCGACGAGGCGCGCGGTCTTGCCGCTGCCCGCGCCGCCCGTGACCAGGGTCAGCCCCGCCATCACACCGTCCCATCGCCTGCCGGTTGCCAGCGTGAGCCTAGCCGATCGGCACGCCTCGGACGGCCGGTGGTGGCGCTGCGTCTTGACGCGCGCACCCTGTCCGGCTGGTAGTGTGAACGGTCGAGGAGCCGACACCCATGGTCGACGTGATCGAGCGCGAGTGGCAGTTCGATGCGCCCGACCTGGCGGTCGTGGAGCGCTGGCTGCAGGGCCAGCCCGTGCATGCACCCTTCGCGTTCGCCTTCGGCGAGCCGAAGGAGCAGGTGGACGTCTACTTCGACACGCCGGACTGGCGCATCCACCGCGCCGGCTTCACCCTCCGCCGTCGCGCTAAAGGCGATGCCTTCGAGGCGACGCTGAAGTCGATCGACCGCGGCACGGGCGATGTCTCCGCCCGCCGCGAGGTCACCGAACTGCTCCAGGGCGCCGAACTCCTCGGCGGTGATGGGGAGGTGGCGAGCCGCGTGCGCGTGATCGCGGCGCGTGAGCCGCTCCAGCCGCTCGTGGAGGTGCGGACGCGCCGCCGGGGCGTGGCCGTGCTCCGCAACGGGCACCCGGTCGCGAGCGTGGACCTGGACGAGACGGCGCTGGTGCACCAGGGGGCCGTCGCCGGCACGCTCCGCCGGGTCGAGGTCGAGATCGCGGAGCCCGCGATCGAGCGGGAACTGACCGGCGTGGTTCGCTCGCTCGCGAAGGCGTGCGGCCTCACCCCCGCGAGTACCTCCAAGTTTGAGGCGGCGCTGGCCGCGGCGGGCCTCTCCCCCGGCGGGAGCCTCGACTTCGGTTCGATCGACCTCGACCCTGCCGCCGGGGCCGCCGAGTACGGCTTCGCGTGGCTGCGCCGGCAGTGGGCGGAGTTCCTGCACCACGAGCCGGGCACGAGGCTGGGCGAGGACATCGAGGCGCTGCACCAGATGCGCGTGGCCACGCGCCGCCTGCGCGCGACGATCGCGCTGTTCCGCGACGTGCTGCCGGCGCGCCTGGAGGTACTCCGGGACGAACTGCAGTGGGCCGGGCACGAACTCGGCGCGGTGCGCGACCTGGACGTGCAGATCGAGCACATGCACGCGCTCCAGGCGGGCGTCCCGCCGGAGGAGGCTGTCGCCCTCGCACCGCTCATCGCGATCCTGGAGGAGCAGCGCGCCGCTGAACGTCAGGTGCTGACGGAGCTGCTGGACAGCGCACGCTTCGAGGCGCTGGTGCAGGGGATGTCCGCCGCGCTGCGGGAGGGCCCACCGCCCGCCGTGCCTCGGGTGGAGGTGCGCGGGTTCGCCGCGCCGATCCTGCGCCGCCGCATCGGCGCCGTCCGGAAGGACGGGGCGCGGCTGGTCCCGTCCTCGCCGCCGGCCGAGTACCACGCGCTGCGGATCCGCGGGAAGCGCTTCCGGTACTCCCTGGAGCTGTTCGGGGACCTGTACGGCCGTCCGGCGGAGCGCATGACGGAGGCGGTGAAGCGGCTGCAGGACCTGCTGGGTGAGCACCAGGACGCGGAAGTCATGATCGACTGGCTCCGCGCCACGGTCGGGGCGCACCCCGACCGGCTGCCGCCGGAGACCCTTGTGGCCGTCGGTGAGCAGATCGCCCGCCAGCGCGGGATCATGGTGGAGCGTCGCGCCGCGTTTCGGCGCGTGTTCCGCGAGCTCGCCGGTCCTCGGTGGCGGGCGCTGGAGCGGGCCCTCAGCGAGCGACCGCGGCCGCCGAGGCCGCCGGCGGCAGTGGACTCCATCGAGCCGGTGGCGGACGCACCCGACGTTCCGTCCGAGCCCTTCACGGACGGGGCGCACCCGTCGCCGCCGCCGGGGGCGAGCGGCCCGCTGATGCGGGTGCGGCACCTGTTTCACCTCTGAGCGCGCCGGGACCCGGTCACGCCGGCGAGCGTTCTTGATCGGCTCATTGCTTCCGGGCATCCGTCCGACAGATGCGCGAAGTAACGCCGTCAGGAATCTCGCGCCCTCGGACGCATCTACGGAAGCGTCAGAGTGCGATAGACGGGCGGTCGATATACTCCACGCCGCACTGGAAGAGGGAACCAATGCCACGGTTCAAGAAACTCGATCCGGACCAGGTGGTGGTCGGGCGGGGACCGGCGCGCATCTCACGCGAGCCGTATCTGAAGGCCATTCAGGGCAGCGAGGCGGGGGCGATCGAGCTCGACGAGGATGACCGTCCGGGCACGGTGAAACGCCTGCTCCGGGAGGCCGCGAAGGACCTGGGCCTCAGTGTCCGGTCGTCCTGGAAGGACGAGACGCAGCGGGTGCTGCTCTGGAAGAAGTCCCCGGGCGGGGCCGCGCCCACCGGCGCCGGGGCGCGTCGCCGCTAGCGGCTGGCGAGTTCGTTCTGCTTCTCACAGACATGCTTGCAGGGAGGCATAACATACGCCTCGCACGGCTCGGACCGGTTTTCGAGAGAAGGAGCGGGACATGACTGAACAGACCTGCATGGTGTGCGGGAAGCCCTTCGAGAAAGAAGCGGGCATGAAGTGGATGCACGACGGCGCCTGGTACGTGTTCAACGACCTCGGCTGCCGCA
>JBAYVN010000118.1:0-2941 GCA_041674525.1 Dehalococcoidia bacterium
CTGGAAGCCCTGCCACGCCTCGCGCATCATCGCGCGGCCGTACACGGTGCGGTGCGCGTGCAGCACGCCCTTCGGCCGGTCCGTGGTGCCGGAGGTGTAGATGAGGAACGCCGGGTCCTCCGCGCGCGTCTCCGGCAGCGGCCCCTCGCCGTCCAGGGCGTCGAGGTCGCTCCCATCCACCCACGCACCGGTCGCCCCGGCGAGGCGCAGGGCGGCCGTGGTGATCGAGGCGGCGGCCTCCGAGTCGGCGGCGAGGAACGTCGCCTCCTCGTCCGTGAGCGCCGGCGAGGCGGGGATGGGGACGAGGCCGGCGACGGTCGCGCCGAGGAAGGCGAAGGCGTAGTCAGGGGAGTGGGGGAGCCGCACCAGCACTCGGTCGCCCGGCGCCACGCCGCGCGCGAGTAACCCGCGCCCGATCCGCTGCACGCGCGTCCACGCTTCGGCGGCCGTCCAGGTGTCGGTGTGGCCGTCCTCGTGGACGAAGGTGAAGGCGGGCGCGTGCGCCCGGGCCGGATCCTCGGCGCGGTCACCGAGGCACCAGCGGGCCAGGTTCAGGGGCGGGTTGGAGGCCGGCGTCGCGGGGTGATTCACGCCGCCAGTGTACGCGCGGCCTCCGCGCGGCTCACTCAGGTGATCAGCGCGTAGACCAGTCCGGCCAGCGCGTAACCGAGCACGACATAGGCCGTGTTGATCGCGTACAGCTCCCACTGAGCCCGCTCGTACACGACGCTCTTGATCGACTCCATCGCCACCACGCCGGCGCCGATGATCAGGCCGACGACGAGGCCGTCGACCGGCCCGGTACCGCCAGCCCACTCGTACACCGCACCCACCACGAGGGCGGAGACGATCCCGCCGATCGCCGTGAGGCCCATCATCGCGGGCGGTGCGCCGGGGTCGTCCGCGGACATGCCGCGCAGCGCCATCCAGCGCTTGCCGAAGAGCACCGTGTACCAGACCGCACCGAGGGCGAAGTACGCAACTCCGCCGGCGACCGCCGCCACGTAGTTCAGATCCGGGGATGCCAGGTCCATACGTCCTCCCGCACCCCACGCCGCAACCACGATTGTAATCGAAGCGCGGCTAGTCGAGCCGTTCGAGGACCGCGGACATGGAGCCCTTCGACTGGGGGAGGCGTGGGTCTGCGCCATAGGCGTGGACCGCGGTCTGCTTCGCCTCGCACGCGTCGTGGGTCGCGGTCATGAGCGTCACGCGGCCCTGCGTGTCGACGATCCGTGCGAGCGCGAATGCCTTCTCCGTGCTGTAGCCGAAGACGGCGCCCAGCATCTCGATCACGTAGTCGTAGGTGTGGTCGTTGTCGTCCAGCAGGATCAGCTGCCACAGCCGATCGAGTTCTGGCGCGATCTCCTCGATGCGGCCGGGGGTGATCGTCGGACGGGTCGTGGCGGCGGGGCGCATCGGTGTCGTCCTGGCCGCTATTCGTCGACGGCCGGGAGGACGAGCGGCTGCGTGCGCAGGCCGAGGGCGATCGGCCCGGCGCCGCCGAGCCGCTCATGCGGGCCCACGCGGACGCGCACCTCGGCCCCATTGTGCAGGCGGACGTGCAGCACCTGGTCGTGGCCGTAGTACTCGCGGGCGATCACCTCGCCGCCGATGCCGCCGGCCATGATCTGCAGTTCTTCCGGGCGTACCACCACGGCCACGCGGTCCGCGCCTTCCGGCGCGGGAAGTTCGCCGAAGGGGGTCTGGACGTGGCCACCCTCGGCACGGAGCCGGTAGATGTTCGCGTCGCCGATGAAGTCGGCCGCGTGGACGGTGGTGGGGCGCGAGTAGATCTCGTCCGGCGTACCCACCTGCTCCACGCGCCCGCGCCACATGAAGGCGATGCGGTCCGCGATCGAGAGCGCCTCCTCCTGGTCGTGGGTGACGAGGACGGCGGTGGTGCCCGCGAGTTTCACGATCTCGCGCACCTCCGCCCGCACGCGCGCGCGGAGTGACGGGTCCAGGTTGGAGAAGGGCTCGTCCAGCAGCAGCAGTCGCGGCCTCGGCGCCAGCGCACGGGCCAGCGCGACGCGCTGCTGCTCGCCGCCGGACAGTTCGTGCACGGCCCGATCGCCGAGCGCCCCGAGGCCGGTCAGGTCCAGCACCTCCGCGACACGCGCCGCGCGGTCGGGAGCCTTCGGGAGGCCGTAGGCGACGTTCTCGGCGACGCTCATGTGCGGGAACAGCGCGTAGTCCTGGAACACCATGCCGACGCGCCGCCGCTCCGCGGGCACGAAGGCGTCGTCGCTCGCCACCAGGTCGTCGAAGAGCCACAGCGAGCCGGAGTCTGGGCGCTCGAAGCCGGCGAGCAACCGCAGGGAGGTGGTCTTGCCGCAGCCGGACGGCCCGAGGATCGCGAACAGCTCGCCGGCGTAGACCTCCAGCGAGAGGTCGTGCACGGCGATCTTGTCGCCGAGGCGGCACGAGAGCCCCTGGGCGCGGACGGCGATCCGGAGTGGGTCGGGCATGTCTACCGCCTCGACCCGAAGTTCAGCACGAGCAGGGCCAGCAGCGAAATGCCCACCAGCATCAGGGCGGGCAGTGCAGCCTCGCCGTAGCGGGCGTCGCTCGAGGCGGACCAGACGCGCGTGGCCAGCGTCTGGAAGCCGGGCGGCGCGAGGATCAGCGTGGCGGGCAGTTCCTTGATGGTGGTCAGGAACACCAGCGCCGCACCGGCGACCACGCCCCGGCCGGCCAGCGGCAGGGTGATCGTACGGAGCACGCCGGCCGGGCGCCGTCCGAGGCCGCGCGCGGCCTCCTCCATCGACGGACGAACGCGCAGCAGGGCGACGCGCGTCGCGTTCGTCGCCTGCGGCAGGAAGAGCATGACGTACGCGATCACCAGGATGGTGAGCGACTGGTAGAGCCAGGCAAACCGGATCGCGGAGAACACCAGCGCCAGGCCGACGACCAGGCCGGGGAGCGCGTAGCCCGTGTA
>JBAYVN010000119.1:0-2919 GCA_041674525.1 Dehalococcoidia bacterium
CCGATCGCGCCGAGCAGGAAGCCGAGGGCGAACGCGGCGGAGCCGAGGCTGGCGACGGTGGCCATGCCGAGGTCGCGCCCGGTATCGACCTGGAGCGCCTGCGACGAGACGTTGGCGAGCGCGGCTGCGAGCCCTGGTCCGAGCACCATGCCCAGGAGGATGACCTCGTAGCGATCGCTCCAGATGACGGTGGAGAGGCCGGCGGCCATGGTGAGCGCGCCGGCGAAGACCAGCCAGCGGCGTGGGAGGCGGTCCGCGACCCTGCCGAGGAATGGCTGCGAGAGTCCGCCGGTGAACTGCTGTGCGGCGAAGACGAGGCCGACCATGGTGGCGGTCGCGCCGATGTCCTCCTCCAGATGCACCGCGAGGAACGCCATGCTGACGCCGGTGGCGAGGGCGTAGCAGACGCGATAGAAGAGCAGCGCCTGCATGGTGGGATGGCGTGCGATCTGTCCCCATGGGGCGGTGACCACCACCGCGCCCATCTGCACGCGCGCCGGGCGGGCTGGTAGCAGCGCCCACATGATCACGAAGACGCCCGTGTAGATGCCGGCCATGATCAGGAAGACGGCCTCGATGCCGGCGTGGTCACGGACGACTCCAGCGAAGAGTGGGCCGAGGCCAAAGCCCATGAAGTCAAAGACGCCGAAGGCGCCCATGTAGCGACCCTCCGAGCCGCGTGGGGCGAGGTCGCCGACGTATGCCTGCGCGTTGGAGAAGATGAGCGCGGAGCCGACCCCGGACAACGCACGGAAGGCGATCACCAGCGCGAGCGAGTCCGCCGCCCACCAACCGACAGCGGAGACGATGTACGCGAAGGCGCCGGCCATGAGGAACGGCTTACGTCCGAACCGGTCCGCCCACTTCCCCAGGAACGGGCTGATGATCAGTTGGGTGACGGCGAATGCCGAGACCGTGAGGCCGATGGTTGCGCCGCTGGCGCCGAACGTCTTGGCGTACACGGGCAGCAGGGGGATGACCATGCCGAGGCCCATGGTGGCGGTGAAGATCGAGAGCGCAATGACCAGGAAGGGACGGCTCAGCATCGCGCGATGCTAGGGCTGCGCCGGTTGAGACGCATTACTGATAGGGCTCCGAAACGGCCGGGCTAGGGGGCGGACTGCACCACGTCGCGGAACTCGTGCTGGAGGGCGGCGGGCGGGGTGGCGAGGAGGAAGAGGGGGATGCCGGCGAGCGCGACGGCAGCGCTGACATACCAGCCCTCTACGTAGCCGCCGGTGACGTCGACGACGCGCCCGACGACCCACGGGCCGGCCGCGCCGCCGGTGAGGGCGAGCATGGTCGCCAGCCCGTTCACGGCGCCGAAGTGGCGGGTGCCGAAGTAGTCCGCGAACAGCGCCGGGCGCACGGGCATCATCGCACCGTACCCGGGGGCGACGATCGTGATCGCCACCATCGCGACGAGGAAGCTGCCGGCGTTGGCGAGGAGCAGCAGGCCGATGGCGACGAGTCCTGTGGCGACTGCCATCACGGCACGCTTGGGGAAGCGGTCTGCGACGAAGCCGAGGCCGATGCGCCCGATGATCGAGGTGAGCGTGAAGATGAGGACGGTACTGCCTGCGGCCGCCTTCGCGATGCCGACCTCGCTCTCCAGGTAGGGGATCTGGTGGACGACCACGGCGGTCGTCGAGAAGGACATGGCGATCATGCCGAGCGTGAGCAGCGCGAAGGACCGTGACCGCGCGGCGCGGGCCATCGGGATGCCCCAGCGGGTGCCGCCGGGACCGGGTGAGGCGCCCGACGAAGACGCCTGCGTGGCGGTCGTAGGTGGGGCGATGCCGTCCATGGGCTGTGGGTGACCGTCGGGTCGCGAGCGGGTGAGCGTAGAGATCGAGAGGCCGCCGGCGAGCATCGCAGCCGCGAGGATGCGGAGGGCCGAGCGCCAGCCGAACTCCTCGACAAGTGCGGCCATGGCGACAGCGACCAGTCCGCCCACGCCTCCGCCGAGCGTCATGATCGACATCGCTCGGGCGCGGCGGCGTTCGAACCAGGTGGCGGTCGCGGCGAGGCCGACCTGGCTGCCTGCGCCGGACACGCCGAGGGAGAGGGTGATCATCGCGGCGTAGAACTGCCAGAGCGAGTCGATCATCGACATCAGGAACGCGCCGCCTGAGGCGACGATGACGCCGCCGACGATCACCTTCTGCGCGCCGACGCGGTCGAGGATCGCCCCGACCATCGGAGCGGCGACGCCACCGACCTCGGTACGTAGCGAGAAGGCGAGGGAGGTTGCGGCGACGCTCCAGCCGAACTCGTCTACGAGCTCGTTGAAGATGGGGCCGAGTCCGTAGGTGACCGACGCGCCGATGACGAGGTACAGCACCGCCGCCGCGCCGACGACGACCCAGCCCTCGTACAGGTTCGGGAACAGTCGCTGACGCATGCACCCTCGATGCGCCCACTCGGTGCGGTCGAGGCGTGATGTTAAGGGCGCGTCAAGGGTTGCGGAGGGCGGAGCTAGTGGCCGATGCGGTCCGAGTCCGCGCCCGCGCCTTCGCCGCGGTTCAGGGCGGAGATGGCTGCGATCTCCTCGGTGGTGAGGGTGAAGTCGAAGACCTCGATGTTCTCGCGCATGCGGCCTGGATCCGCGGACTTGGGGATGGGGACGAGGCCGAGTTCGAGGTGCCAGCGGAGGACGACCTGTGCGGGGGTCTTTCTGTGCTGCTCCGCGATGTCCGTGATCGCGGGATGGCTCAGCAGATCGCCGCCCTTCTCCACGGGGCTCCACGACTCGGTGACGATGCCGTGCTGGGCGTGGTAGACGCGGGCCTCGGGGCGTGCGATGAGCGGGTGGAGCTGGACCTGGTTCACCGCAGGCAGGATGCCAGTGGCGACGCGGAGGCGTTCCAGGTGGGCGGGCTTGAAGTTGGACACGCCGATCGCGCGGACGAGACCTTC
>JBAYVN010000120.1:0-2854 GCA_041674525.1 Dehalococcoidia bacterium
CACCACCGCCGGTAGCGGCTACCGCGCGCCACGCGCCGCCTCGATCGCCACGCTCGCCGGACGGCCGGCGCAGAACGATGGCGAAGAGCGCACCGTACAGGGCCGGGTGGCGGCGGTGGAGATCACCCACCGAGGCCGCAAGGCGATCTCCACCGCGACCATCACCGACGGCGCGGCGGAGATCTCGGTCATCCTCCCCTACATCAAGCTTGACTCCGCCGGCCTCGTGCCCGGCGCGTGGACACGAATCTCGGGGACCTGGCGCGCCGCCTCCACGGAGGCGGGCGGTGGCCCAGCGCTGGAGGTCGATCGGCGCGCGCTCGCCACGCTCGGGCGAACGCACTGGTCCGAGCGGCTGTTGAGCATGACCGACCACATCTTCGCCCCGGTGCCGCACGGCCTGGCCGTTGAGTGGAGCTGGGAACCCGGTACGGATGGTGCCGGCAACCAGCTCCGCTACGGGACGTGGTTCTCCGGGAAGGGATCCTGACATGCCCGAATGTGACGACCTGAAGTCGGCGTACGAGGCCGCGCAGGAGGCATACGACACCGCCTGGTGGGCGGAGTTCGCAGCCGAGCTCGTCTGGACCGGGACTGGCGCCGCGACGGTAGCCGGCTGGGTCTCCGCGGGAGCCTGCTGGACCGCGGGGGAGGTGGCGACGGTTGGGGCTGCCACGCCAGGTTGCGGCTGGGTAACCGCCGCCGCCGTGGGCGGCACCGCGGCCACAGCCGGTGCGTACATCCAGGCCGGTCAGGCCGAGGAAGCGCGCGAGAAGGCGGAAGCCGCCCGCGATGCCGCAGAAGATGCCTACTGCGCCTGCCAGCGCGGGGAGAGCGATGGAGGCGACGCTCCCGAAATCCCTGAGGTCGACGAGCCCCCAACGGAAGACGAGGTCTGCGAGGACGTCGAAGACCCAATGGACGAGGAAGAGGAAGACGAGGAGCCAGAGGAGTGCGAGTGCGAGGAGGGCGACCCCGCCGACGAGATGGAGGACTTCAGCGAGTCGGACGAGGCTGACGACGCCGAGTCGATGTCCTTCTACGACCCGGAAGCTGCGCCGTAGCGGATGCAGCGACTGGGCTTCGTCTACAACCTCCAGACACCCACCTGGCAGGATGCGTTTCGAGCGGGGCTTCGGCCCCGCTCGTACCTCCTGGCCCCCAACAACGCGACGCCGGCGAACCGCCGGCTGGCTGCCGCAGCACGCTCTGACCGTCGGCTGCTGCTGGCGGATAACGGCAACTTCGTGCTCATCTCGCGCGTCGCCGCCGACTTCAAGCAGGAGGCGGAGGCGCTACGACTGGAGGTGGTGGCGCTTGAGAAGCGGCTGAAGCGCAGTGCGCGCCCAACCGACATCGACGGGCCGCTGCGCGAACGCTATCGCGACCTGGCCACGCGGGTACGGGCGCGGGCGGAAGCGATCGCGCCCGACCCCACGCAGATGCGCCAGCGCCAGCGCGAACTCAACCCCACGCACGCCATTGGCGTCGAGTCGCTCGTGATGGCGTCGTGGATGTCGCTGGACATCGAGCCCGAGTTCCTGGGCTGGACCCGCGCGCTCTACCGAGGCCTGAACGAGCGCGTCGCCCGGACGGCGGCCGGGCTGGACGTGCCGGATGACGCCTACACGGTGGCGTCCGCGGTTTCCTACGACACGGCGTTCGACGCCGGACGCACGTTCGCGAAGGCCGGGATCCAGCGCGTGGCCATGGGCTTCGGCGCCTACATGGTGGACCAGCAGTACACGGACTATCTGCAGATGGGCCGGCGCACCATCAGCCTCGGGGGCCGCATCCCGCGACGCAACGTCCGCACGGCGGGCGTGGCGCGCGGGTTTGCCGAGGGGTACGCATCCGTCGCCGGGCGCGCGCCGACGGGCTTCCACTGCCTCGGGCTGGGCACCCCCAAGATGATGGCCGCCGCCGCACTCGCGCTGTGGGGCGTCCGCGAACTCACCTTCGACGCGACCAGCCCGATGCGCGACGCGGCCGAGGGCACGCTGTACGTGACGAAGCCGACCCACCAGAAGGTGCGCACCCGCAAGGTGGCGCTCCGCCTCGCGACCGACCCAACAGCTGAATGGGGCTGCCCGTGCCCCTTCTGCAGCGCGTTCACGGCCCGGCACCCGTTTGACCACGCGGGCGCCCGGCAGTGGGGCGCGCTGACCATGCCGTCCGAGGTGTCCGCGGACGACCTGCGGCCCGGCGGCGGGCTGTACGCCGCGCTGCCGCTCCTGAGCGAGCCACGCGGCGGCGCGATCCGATCGGCGGTCACGTTTGCCCGCATGGGGCATAACCACTGGGCGATCGAGCGGTTGCTCGCCTCGCTCCGTCCGGCGATCAACGACCGCGAGAAGCTCCGCACCCGGGTCGACCGCATCGTGTCGGACTACGCCTCAGGCAGCATCGCTACGTATGGCGACGCCGCCCGCGTGATGTACCTGATCGCGGCCGCGGAGGCGCCGTTCGCGTAGGGGGACAACCCCGCTCGGCCGGACGAACAGAGAGGGGACGTCTTGCGACGTCCCCTCTCGTGTGTTCGCTCGTCTCGCCTCAGGCGATCCGGGCCGCCGTGCGGACTAGCCGCGAGCCCGCGGCGTAGCCGCACTATCCGCGAGGAAGCCCGAGGCCGCGGGTGGCGATGATGTTGCGCTGGATCTCCGAGGTGCCGGCAGCAATCGTGCTGGACACGGAGGAGACGTACGAGCGGGTGAACCGCGCGCCCATCGGAGCCTGCGGGTGCTTCTCGTCCCAGATGTGGGAGTACAGGCCGAAGATCTTCGTGCCCGTGCGCGCCAGCTTCTGGTTGAGCTCCGAGTTGAACAGCTTCGCCGTGGACGCCTCGTAGTTCGGG
>JBAYVN010000121.1:0-2846 GCA_041674525.1 Dehalococcoidia bacterium
GGCCCCGCGCCGTGCCGGACCGGTGCTGCGCAGTCCGAACATCCGTCCTACCCTGTCCGCCATGAGCGCGCACCCGCCCGGCCCGCCGTACGTCCCCGTCGCCTGGCACCAGGGCCGCGTGCGCTTGATCGACCAGACGCGGCTGCCCGAGGAGTCGCTCACCCTCGACCTCGGCACCGTGGACGAGGTTGCCGAGGCGATCACCACGATGCGCGTGCGCGGCGCACCGGCGATCGGCGTGACTGCCGCCTACGGGCTCGCGCTCGCCGCCTCGCTCGCCCCGCCCGGCGACGTCCACGCGGCGATCGAGGCGGCTGCGGACACGCTGGGCCGGACGCGCCCGACCGCCGTGAACCTGCGCTGGGCGCTCGACCGGGTGCGCGCGGCCGTCGCCGGCGTCCCCGACGCCGATGCCGCGGCGACCGCGCTCACCACCGCCCTCGCGATTCACGACGCGCAGCGTGAGGCGGACCGGTCCGCCGCGCTCGCCGGAGCGGCGTTGCTCCCCTCCGGGAGCGTGGTGCTCACGCACTGCAACACCGGCCCGCTCGCCACCGCCGGCCTCGGTTCCGCGCTGGGCGTGGTGATCGAGGCGTACCGGCAGGGCCTCGTCCGTCACGTCATCGCGGACGAGACGCGGCCCCGCCTGCAGGGTGCGCGGCTGACGGCGTGGGAACTCCAGCAGCACGGCGTCCCGTTCGACGTGATCGCGGACGGCGCGGCCGCCTCGCTGATCCTCGGCGGCCGGGTGACCGCCGCCATCGTCGGCGCGGACCGGATCGCCGCGAACGGCGATACCGCGAACAAGGTGGGGACGCTGGGCGTGGCGCTTGCCGCGCGTGCCGCCGGTATCCCGTTCTACGTCGCGGCGCCGCTCTCCACCTTCGATCCCGCGACACCCTCCGGCGAGGCGATCCCGATCGAGGAACGCGACCCGACGGAGGTGCTGGACGCGGGCGGCCGGCGAATCGCGGCCCCCGGCGCCTCCGCGCTGAACCCGGCGTTCGATGTGACCCCGGCCCACCTCGTGACCGCGTTCGTGACCGAGGCCGGCGTCCTGCGCCCACCCTTCGGCCTCGCCATCGCGCGGGCGCTGCACGGAGAGCACGCCCCGTGAGCCTGAAACGTGCCGTGGGCGCGGAGGTGGTCCGCACCGGCTTTGGCATCTTCGCGCGGCACGAGGTGCGCGCCGGCCGGCTCTCGGTCCGCCTGGACCGCCGCACCCACGAACGCCACCTGGCGACGATCACGGACGGCGGCGCCGTCGCGCTGGCTGCCGAGGCAGGGCGCACCCTCTGGTGGACGGCGGACGGCTGCTACTGGGAGGACGACGGGCTGGACGCGGACGCGGTCGCGCTGCTGGTCTGGGATCGCCAGCGACGGCAGGATGCGCGCCTCGACCGCCTGCGCAAGATCCGGGCCGCGGAGGAGGCCGTGGAGGGCAGCCGCCGCGCCCGCATCCCGGACGAGGTGCGCGCCTTCGTCTGGCACCGTGACGAGGGGCGCTGCGTCCGCTGCGGTGCGGAGGAGTCGCTGCAGTTCGACCACGTCATCCCGGTCGCGAAGGGTGGCGGGGTGGCCGCGGAGAACATCCAGGTCCTCTGCGCGGACTGCAACCGCCTCAAGAGCGACTCCATCGCCTGAGCTGGCACGGAATGCCGTCCCGGCGTCGCGCCCACCCCTCCTACGGCTTAATCTCGATCCTTACGGTGGCTGTCCCGACCCGGCGGGTGTCGAGCGCACACCGGGCACACGGAGGCGTGGTGGCCGGGGATCAGGCGACAGCCGAGGTCGGCGTCATCGGCGGGTCCGGGTTCTACGAGATGCCCGGACTCACCGAGGTCGAACGTGTCCACGTGCCCACCCCCTACGGCGCGCCGAGCGACGTCATCACCATCGGACGTCTCCACGGACGACGGGTCGCCTTCCTCCCGCGCCACGGCCAGGGCCACCGCATTCCGCCCGCTGAACTGAACGCGCGCGCGAACATCTACGCGCTGAAGTCGCTCGGCGTGCGCCGCGTCATCTCTGTCTCCGCCGTCGGATCGCTGCGTCGCACGATCGAGCCGCTCCACGCAGTGGTGCCGGATCAGCTGATCGACCGTACCAACGGCCGGCCATCCACTTTCTTCGGCGACGGCGCCGTCGCGCACGTGGGCCTCGCCGACCCCTTCTGCCCCTCGCTCGCCTCGCTCGTCGCAGAGCAGAGCGAGGCTGCCGGCGTGACCACTCACCGAGGCGGCACGCTGGTCGTGATCGATGGGCCGGCGTTCTCCACGCGCGCGGAGTCCCGCCTCTACCAGTCATGGGGTGGTGACATCGTCGGGATGACCGCGCTGCCGGAGGCGAAACTCGCCCGCGAAGCGGAGCTCTGCTACAGCGCGCTCTGCTTCGCCACGGACTACGACGTCTGGCATGAGTCCGAGGGTGACGTGACCGCGGACCTCGTCCTGCAGAACCTCCACCGCAACGCGGACCGAGGCCGCGCTGCCGTCGCCGGGATCGTGAGGCAGATCGATGACCTCGGGCGGTGCGCCTGTGGCGATGCGCTCGCGAACGCGCTGGTCACCGCGCCGGAACTCGTGCCGGTCGAGACCCGTCGCCGCCTCGGTCTGATCGTGGAGCGGTACTGGGGGGTGACCCCGTGACCGACGCGATCCGTCGTGAATCCGCCCGCGAGCAGACGCTCTACCGCATCCGTGAGGTGCGCGAGCGGCGCGCGCTGGAGGCGCGGCTCTCGGACGACCGGGCGTTCTCGGCGTACGCCCTCGGGCATCTCGAGCCGGAACTGCTGGCGTGGGCGCGGTACTGGATCGCGGACGGGCCGGGCGGCCAGGCCACGGTGA
>JBAYVN010000122.1:0-2713 GCA_041674525.1 Dehalococcoidia bacterium
CGTACACGAGATCGTTCCCCGCCGCCTGCAGCGGCGTGACGTACGTCTTCGGGTCCTCCGAGACGACCACGCCCGCCTGCGCACGCAGGGCGTCGATGATCCTCGGGATCGGCGCGGCGCTGGTGAACTCCACGTGCACCGCCTCCGAGTGCGAGACGACCACCGGCACGCGCACGCAGGTGGCGGCGAAGGGCAGCGCGTCCAGGTGGAGGATCTTGCGCGTCTCGTTGCGCATCTTCAGCTCCTCCTTCGTGTAGTCGGCCTCATCGAAGTCGTCTACCTGCGGGAGGACGTTCATCGCGATCTGCACGGGGTACACGGTGGGCGCGGGCACGGCCTCGTGCCGGCCGATGGCTTCCACCTGCGCCTGCAGCTCGGCGGCGGCTGCCGCGCCGGTGCCGGTGACCGCCTGGTAGCTGGCCGCGGTCACGCGGCGGAGCGGCGCGACCTGGCGCATGGCATGCAGCGCCATGACGAGGGGCGTGGTGGTGCAGTTGGGGATCGAGACGATGCCCCTGTGCCACTCGAGGTCGTCACCGTTGACCTCCGGGACGACCAGCGGGACGTCCGCGTCCATGCGGTACGCGGAGCCATCGTCGATCATCACGGCGTTGCGAGCGCGGAGCCACGGGCCCCACTGCTTCGAGACGGCGCTGGTGGCGGAGCAGAAGACGATGTCCGCGCCCTCGAGGGTGCGCTCGGTCGTCTCCTCCACGGTGATCTGCTGGCCGCGGAAGGCGAGGCGCTTCCCGGCGGATCGAGGGCTGGCGAGGAGCTTGAGCTGCTTCATCGGGAACTCGCGCTGCTCGGCGACGCGGAGGAAGACATCCCCCACGGCCCCGGTCGCCCCGATGACGGCTACGATTGGCTCCACGGTCTGCTCCTCGAAGGGTGGTGGCGCGCTCGCCGCTCCCGGGCGCGCGCCGGCTCGCCACCCCCCGCAGGCGGCGTGGCGATCAGGATAACGGTGGGGGGCGGGAGGGGCTAACGCCAGCGTCTTGGATCTCCGGGATCTGGGGGCATCCGCAGTGTGAGTACGACAACGCCCACTACCAGGCACGCCAGGATTGCGGCCCAATAGCCCGGTTCCCAGTGGACCTGCACAAGGCCGACGAGATCTGCCCCTGTTGGACGAGAGGTGCCGGTCTTGCTTGCTAGAAGCATGGCATTCAGGTCCCTGTCGACCTTGAACTTCAGAGCCAGTAGCAACCCTGCGGTGCCAAAAGCGTTGATCGCGGCCATCAGTTGGAGATTGGCGAACGCCGAAACGAGACCCGCGATCGCGAGAACGCCAGCAAGGATCGCGAGCGGTTCAGGAGCCTGATTCTGTGACGCCCCGCTCGCGCTGACGTTCGATCCTAGCACCATCTCGACCCCTGTGACCTCGACCTTCACGGTGCCACAACTCACAGAAAGCCACGGCATTAGGAACAAGACGAGGATCACGATGAACATCGCGCGAGCGAAGTTAGTCGTCAGAATGGCGCGCACTCTCATCGCCTCCCGCTTCTCCTACCCCCCGAGCCCCACGAGCGCGTCGAGGCCCTCGACGAGGGCGGTGCGGGTCATGACTTCGCGGATGGCGATGACGACGCCGGGCATGAACGCCTCGCGGCCGGTGGTGTCGTGGCGGAGGGTCAGGGTCTGGCCGAAGCCGCCGAAGATGACCTCCTGCGAGGCGACGAAGCCGGGCAGGCGCACGGAGTGGATGGGGATGCCACCCACCGCGCCGCCCCTCGCGTGTTCCACGTGCTCCAGCGAGGGGACGTTCATCGCGAAGTCGCTGTCGCGCGCGGCGCGCATCAGGCGCGCGGTGGTGAGCGCGGTGCCGCTGGGGGAGTCCACCTTGCGGTCGTGGTGGAGCTCCACGATCTCGGCAGCGTCGAAGAACCTCGAGGCGAGCGCCGCCATGTACATCTGTAGCACGGCGCCAATGGCGAAGTTCGCGGCGTAGACCGCGCCGCGGCCCGCCGCCGCCGATCCGTCGCGCAGCCGCACCAGCGTGGCGTCGTCCACGCCCGACGTGCCGATGACGGGGCGGACGCCGAACTTCAGCGCCGCCTCGACGAGATCGGGGGTGAACTGGGCGTTGGTGAAGTCCACCACCACGTCCGGGTGGGTGCGCTCGAAGAGTGCGGCGGGGTCGGAGTGGACGCCGTAGGTGGTGCCGCTGCTGGCGCGGTGCTCTACGTCGGCCTCCGCGAGGGGTTCGACGAAGCCGACGGGCTGCAGGTCGTCCTGCGCCTCGATGGTTTCCAGGACCAGCTGGCCCATGGTGCCGGTGCCGCAGATCGCAACGCGGATCATCGAATTCCCCTGTCCTCGCGACCTTCGATGCGGGCCGCGAACCGTTCTCCGCAGTCTAGATCGGCGGCGTCGCGGGCGCGCCTCGACCCGGCAGGGCCGCGAGTGTCGTCGAGGTGCCGGCGTTGGGGCGGCCCACCCCCTGCCCCCTCCCGGCGCGGGAGGGGGTGAGATCGGAAGGGGCTTCGCCCCTTCCTCGGGAACCTCGAGCGCAGAGCCGCGCACCGCGGCGCGCGCCTCGACCCGGCAGGGCCGCGAGTGTCGTCGAGGTGCCGGCGTGGAGCGGCCCACCCCCTGCCCCCTCCCGGCGCGGGAGGGGTGAGATCGGAAAGGGCTTCGCCCCTTACTCAGGAACCGGAAGCAGAGCTATACGAACTCAGGCTCACAGCGGGCACGAAGAAGCCCGGCA
>JBAYVN010000123.1:0-2694 GCA_041674525.1 Dehalococcoidia bacterium
CGCGCCGGCGAAGAGCACGTGGGGCTTCCGCGCCGGCTTCCGCCTGGTGATGGTGGCGGCACTCGCGTACCTCGGCGTGCGCGCGGCGCTGGCGATGGTGGGGCTGGGGTGACGCGCGCCGCGACGATGGCGCTGGTGGCCGTGTTCGCGCTGGCGACGGTGGCGTGCGATGCCTCCGCAGTCGAGCGCGAGCGCGACCGGGCGGTGAGCGAGCGCGACAGCGCGGAGGCGGACCGTGCGCGTATCGCGCTTGAGCTCCGCGACGCGCGCGCGGCGCTCGCTTCGGCGGAGGCGGAAGTGCGCGACCGCGACGCGCGGATCGACGCGCTGGAGCGCGAGCGCGACCAGTGGGAGGACACCACGGCGGCCATGGTCGATCCGGCCTGCGCCGCCACCCGGCGGGCGGACGGCTCCTGCATTTCGCTGGATGATCTGCTCGAGCGGTGGAACGCGCCGGCCCCTGTCACGTCGGCCGCGGCGGGAGACAGCGGCTGGTACGCGTGCCTGGCGGCGATCGGGACGCCGCGGTTCGGGGCGGCGTGTGAGCCGATCATCCCGGACCTGTTGCGCCTGATGCCGCTGTTGCTGTTCTAGGCGCGCGCGGCGTCGATCGCGGCGATGCGCGTGTCCAGGGCGTCACGCTGCGCGGCGAGCTCCGCGCGGATGTCGCGCTCCGGCTGCGCCGGCACGTCCTCAACGCGCTTGTAGGTGCCGGTGACCACGTACTCGCGCCCGCCGATGTTCTCGACGCCGTACGCGATCGTCTCTTCGTGCTTGTCCGTCTCGCGGACGTAGCAGGCGGCGGAGTGCGCGGTGCGTTGGCACGCTGGATCGTGGACCAGGCGGTTGACCTGGGCGGTGCTGAACGTGTGAGAGCGGACTTCCACGGCGGCCTCCTACGGGATGTCGATGAGGTAGGTGACGCCGGCCGCGCCCGCGCCGCCGACCGCGGCGGCTGCACCACCGTTTGCGGAGAGTGTCGGGGTGGCGGTGAGCGTCTTGACCCATACGACGACGGCTCCGCCGCCGCCGCCGCCGCCTCCGTTGTTCACGCCGCTGGTGGAGATTGCCGCGCCACCGCCGCCGCCGCCGAGACAGCCTGCGAGCGCGAGGTTGATGAGAGCAACGATGGAAGGCTCGGATACCGTCGGGAGGTTGCCGCCGCCGCCGTATCCGCCGCCGCCGCCGATGCCGCTGCCGCCACCGCCGAGGTTGGCTGAGGTCGAGCCCGCCCCTGAACCGCCGCCGCGACCGTACTCGCCAGAGCTGTTGCCGCCGCCGCGCCCCATGTGCTGCGCGAACGGGTGAAGCGCGGTCTTGAGAGTATCGGTGTTGAGGGCCGTCCCGTCCCATTCCTCCGCGGAGCCAGAGTTGTCCAGCGTGGGAGAGAACGCGCCCTGTCCGCCGCGCCCTGCAGCGGCCCCGGCATTGGTGGCGTTGGTGTACGCATCCCCGCCGTCTGCGGAGATCGGACGGCCTGCCGTTCCGCTGATCGTGGTGGCGGCGATGAAGATCATCACGCCGCCGCAGCCGCCCTGGGCGCGTCCGGTGTTGGACGCCAGGCCGCCGCGCGCGTAGTCAGCGTTGAACGTGCCCGCTGCCGCGCCGCTGGGGCCGTCGCCGTTGATGGAGCCGCTGGCGCCGAAGTCCAGCGTCTCAACGAAGATGAACCACGGCCCGCCCTGGAGCGTCAGCACGTCGTCAACGTCCAGGCGGTCCAGGCACACGATGCGCCCGGGGTAGGTGGCTTCCGTCCAGGTGGTGGGCGTGGCGATCGTCACGTCGGTGACGGAGCCGCGGTTGTGGGGGAACGGGCCGGGGAACGGGGCGTAACTCGCCGCGCTGGCGGGTGCGGCCAGGGCGCTGATCAGTCCGTGCATGGGGTCTCCTACGCGAACGCGAGAATCTGGTACTCGGGCGCGCCGGCCTGCAGTTCGATCTGCACGTCCGTGGCGTCCAGGCTCAAGGCGTGGATACCCGACGCCAACACGATCCACTTGCCGTAGTTCGCGCCGCCGTCGCTGCTGATGCGGACGCTGACCGCCGCGCCCGTGCCTTGGACCATCAGCGCCAGGCTGCTGGCCGTGGTGAACGGCACCGAGTAGGTGTCCGGGGTGCCGGCGGCGGGCGCGGTCGCCCAGGTCTTATCGCCGGGGGTGGCGTCATAGAGGCTGTTGCCGGAGCCGCCGCCGGACAACGCCTCCGCCGGCAGGTCGCGTGTGCTCACCTGGAGCCCGGAGCCGGGGACCACGGCGTGCAGGGTCAGCCGGACCGTGCGCGCGGCGCGGTTGCGGACCACCAGGCGCACGCCCTCGTTGGGGTCGCCAATCATGGGGATGTCGCTGATGACCAGTTCGGGGGGGAGCGGGAGCTCGAAGTCCCGGTGGTTGATGTCGTTGCCCAGGATGCGGAGGTTCTCCGGGCGAATGCTCTGCGCCTGGATCCGGGTCAGGATCACCCGCTGGGTCTTGTCGTCCGCGCCGGTGACCACGGGGCGCAGGATGATCTCGCGGGCGGTGTCCGTCCCGGCGCTCATGTCAGCGGCGGCCAGCGTCTCGACGTGCGAGACCTCGCGCGGCAGCTCGTGGGGGAGCCCGATGCGTTCAACCAGGGAGCGGACGTCTGTAGTACCCATGCGATTCGGGATACACGGGTGAGTAGGAGCTTTCAAGCGTCGTGCGGGACCGGAGCGAC
>JBAYVN010000124.1:0-2639 GCA_041674525.1 Dehalococcoidia bacterium
ACCTACGATCGCCCGGCCAAAGGAGCCGCCGATGATGACCGAGCCGATCCGCGATCCAGACACCGAAGCGGCCGTCGAACCCGGCTGCGCCGTCTGCGGGCACGGTGAGAGCGAGCATGCCGACCGGGAGATCGAGGAAGCGGGACGAACGATCCGCCTCACCACCTGCGAATCGTGTGGCGATGCACACGAGTTCGTCGCCGAGCCACCGGAGTCGGTGGTCGGGGGACATCGGGAGCACGTGGGAACCGCGCCCCCATCCGGCGAGCGTTGAGCGCCATGCGCCGGACCCGGCGATGACGGCGGAGGCGGGGTTCGAGATCCTCGAGCACACGGCGGACGCCGGAATCGTGGCGCGGGGTGCCACGGCGCCGGAGGCGTTCGCCCAAGCCGCACGCGGCATGTATGCACTGATGGTGGACGTGGATCGGGTCGCGCCACGCGAGGCCCGCGCGATCGACATCGAGGCCGCCGGCCTCGATCGCCTCCTCGCCCGGTGGCTCGCCGAGCTCCTGTACCTCACGGACTCCGAGCGCATCGTCTTCTCGTCGTTCGAGGTCGAGATCGATCCGGCGCGCGGCGTGCTGCATGGCATCGCGCGCGGAGAGCCGCTCGATGTGACGCGTCATGACGCGCGATACGACGTCAAAGCGGTCACCTATCACGGCCTGCAGGTCGTGGAAACCCCGGCCGGGTGGCGGGTCCAGGTAATCTTCGACGTGTGAGGCGGAATGATGGGCGACTGGCGCGAAGCCATCCAGCGCATCGACGAGAACCGGTGGGAGCTGCCTGTCTCCTTCAAGCTCGGGATGCGCGTGCCGGCCCGGATCTACGCCTCGTGGGCACTGCTCGAGATGGCGGCGACCGATCGCGCGCTGGAGCAGGCCGCGAACGTCGCATTCCTGCCCGGGATCGTCTGGCGATCCCTCGCCATGCCCGACATTCACTGGGGGTACGGGTTCCCGATCGGCGGCGTCGCCGCCACGCGGGTCGAGGACGGCGTCGTGTCCCCCGGGGGCGTCGGCTTCGACATCAACTGCGGCACGCGCATCATCCTGACCAACCTCACCGAGGCGGACGTGCGGCCGCGGCTCAAGCAGCTCGTGGATCAGCTCTTCCGCGACATCCCTGCAGGGCTCGGCGGGCGAGGCGACGTCGTCGCGTCCGACGCCGAGCTCGACGACATCTTCGTGCGCGGCGCGGCGTGGGCCGTGGAGCGGCATTACGGCGTGGCTGCTGACCTCGAAGTCATCGAAAGCAACGGCGCCATGGCCGGAGCGGACCCCGCCCAGGTGAGCCAGCGGGCCCGAGCGCGCGGGCGCAACCAACTCGGGACGCTCGGCGCCGGGAACCACTTCCTCGAGGTGCAGGTGCTGGAGCAGGTACTGGACCGCGAGGTGGCGACGGCGTTCGGGTTCGGCGAGCCGGGCCAGGTGGTGTTCTTCCTGCACACCGGCTCGCGCGGGCTGGGGCACCAGGTCTGCCAGGACTTCCTGGAGGTAATGGAGGAGGCCCAGGAGCGCTACGGCATCGTCCTGCCCGACCGCCAGCTGGCCTGCGCTCCGATCGGCTCCCTCGAGGGCCGGCGGTACCTGGGCGCCATGGCAGCGGCCAGCAACTTCGCGTGGACCAACCGGCAGGTGATCACGGGACTCACGCGCAGCGCCGTCGCGCGCGTGTTCGGCGGATCGTGGGAGCGCTACGGCATGTCCGTGGTGTACGACGTCGCGCACAACAGCGCGAAGATCGAGCGCCACGTCTTCGAGGGGAACGAGATCGACGTGTGCGTGCACCGCAAGGGAGCGACCCGGGCGTTCCCGGCGCACCACCCGGACCTCCCGGCCCGATACCAGGATGTCGGACAGCCGGTCTTCGTGCCGGGCGACATGGGGCGGTACTCGTACGTGGCGGTCGGGCTGCCGTCCGCGATGACCGAGACGTGGGGCTCGGCGTGTCACGGCGCGGGGCGCGTGGAGAGCCGCCACCAGGCGGTGAGGCTCCTCCAGGGCGTGAACCTCGTGGAGCGCCTCGCCGAGCGCGGCATCCTCGTGCGCGCGCACAACCGGCGCCTGCTCGCCGAGGAGGCGAGCGAAGCCTACAAGGACGTGTCGAACGTGGTCGACGTGCTGGAGGCCACCGGCATCGCGCGCAAGGTGGTGCGCACGCGACCGATCGGCGTGATCAAGGGCTAGTCGGACAGTCAGGGCGCGCAGCAGCCTGCGGACGCTGCGGGCGCACCAGCCGGAAGCGTCCAGCGCACATGGGGCGCGGTGCCACGCAGTGCAGAGCAGGGGCGGCGCGTGGGGAACACACGCCGTCCCTGCGGAGAGGGCCCGGCCGAGCTTGCGCCCGCGGAGACGCGCTGCCTCGACCGTGCTGTGCGAGGTGTGCGCGGCTACGGGATCGCCGGGTGACCCAGCGGCATCACCGGCAGGACGTTCCGGCGCAGGTTGTAGTTGAGCAGATCCGCCAGCACCGTGTACGCCGCGAGCGCGACGGTGACCAGACCCATCCAACCGGCTGCCGCCAGCCAGTCCGTGCGCGCCATGCCATACCCGAGGGCCAGGCCCGCGAAGGTGAGCGCGGTCCCGGTCAGGATCAGCACGTCGACGAGCATGTCGTGCCACGCGGCGATGGCG
>JBAYVN010000125.1:0-2603 GCA_041674525.1 Dehalococcoidia bacterium
CACACGGTGGACGTGGTGGAGAACGGCCTCGAGTTGCTCATCCGCCTCCCTCGGCAGCCCTATGACGCCGTGCTCATGGACTGCCAGATGCCGGGGATGGACGGCTACGAGGCGACCCGGCAAATCCGCGCGGGCAAGATCGAGGGTATCAACCGGGACATTCCCGTCATCGCGCTGACAGCCTACGCGATGGCCGACGACCGGCTGAAATGCCTTCAGGCGGGGATGAACGACTACGTCACCAAGCCCATCAGGCCCGATCATTTGCACGAGGCCTTCCTGCGCAGCGGGCTCATGTCGGGGGTGCGTCAACCGAAGGCATAGGCCATTTCAAGTAAACATCCCCGGATCAATCTTCGTATCGGGCATTGGGAGGGTCCACCTCCGTGTGGACCGGATCGGCGCGGCCGACACGGAGGTCGTCCCTCCCGCCGCCAACCAAGCCGAAGCTTGCTTCGGGTATCGGTAGTCCGGGGTATTGGACCCATTGCGAATAAAGGGGGGTCCTAAAATCTGTCCGAGATAGGGTTTGTAGGGCCGGCGCTTGCGCCGTGCCGGTTCGATGTTGTCCGGCCTGCGAGGCATGGCGCAAGCGCCAGCCCAGTTGTGTTCGGCATGGTTGGTGCAGGGGCGGACAGAGACAAAAAACCGCCTGATTTGGGCGGTGGAACGTGAAGGTCGGGGCGGGCGGGCAACCTGAGGCAGGGGCAAGCGAGCGATGCGGGCATGCCCAGCCCGTCCGGGGAGCTCAACACACCGGATCTGATCGGTCGGTTCAGCCGTTTTTCGTCCGGGCCGGCTTTTTTTTGACGGTGCGTGGCCGCAATATCGCCATGAGTTCGTCCACACTGGCCCAGCCCATCAGATAAAACTGGATGGCCTCCATCTGGCGGCGATTGGGCCGCTCGCCGCGATAAAGCACCAGCAGTTGGGCGGCGATGAGCGCCAGATAGACTTGCAGCGCCACGCCCCGCTCGCTCTCCGCCAGCCAATGCCGGCAGCCCAGGATGCATTTGAGCCAGCGGAAAAACATCTCCACCTGCCAGCGGTGCTTGTAGCACAGCCCGATGGTTTCCGGAGGGGCGTCCTGCGCGGATAGCGTGGTCGCGATCAGGAGGCTTTCCTCCTCGGCAAGGATTTGCACGACACGCACGAGGGGGCCGTCGCCGTGCTTGCCCAGCCGCACCGCGCCGGCCCAGGTCACGCCCGCAGCCCGGTCGGCCGGGGTGAGCAGTTCGGAGTTCTCCTCCACCCATCGGACGTCCACGCGCAGCCGCACCACAAAGTCCGCGCCCGCGGCCTGCAACTCGGCCAACTGCGTGTAATCATACCCGTAATACCGGTCGGCGATGTCGCAGGCGCCCGGCCGGGCCAGTTTGCGCCATTGCGCGCGTTCACATACCTTCGCCGGCGTCAGTTTCGCGTCGGCCACCCGGCCTTTCGCCAGATCGAAGACCACGTGCAGCCGCACCGCGTTGTCCAAGCCGCCCTGCCGCCGCCAGAACGCCCAGCCCATGCGCGGCAACACCTGCCAGACCGTGCTGTCGATCACCCGTTGCCATCCGCTCAGGCCCTTCGGCAGCCCGGGCGTCGCCGCATCCGCGCCCAGCCGCTCCAAAACCCTCTTGAGCAACTCCGGCTCCACCACCGCCTGCGCCTCGCTGAAACTGCCCAGGCTGACCTTCCGCTTGCACACCTCCCGCTGCACCCGCTCCAGCGTGCTCGCCGCGCACAAACCCCGCATGGTTTCGACCACCGGATTAAACAGCCCGAACAAATACAGACTCAAATACTCGTCGAGTTGCAGCTCTCGCTGCGGCTCCGCCCACGTGCCTTGCAGTCCTCCCCCGGCGGCGATCTCCTCTGCCAGCGCCTCACGGAACCGTTCGATCAAACGCCATTGCTTGAGGTCTTTTCCCTTGAATGCAGGGGTGTTGGCGGCGGCGGCGGCGGGCACACCTTGGTTTTAACCGATCATCCCCCGGAAGTACAGTTACGATCAGGTGACAAAACTCAGGCGCCCCATGCGCGCGCTCTCTTCTCCTCGCCTTTTCCCCTCTTTCGCTCCCCAGCACATCTTCTGCCGAACACAACTGGCCGCGAGCTTGCTCGCGCGAGCACACAACATGCGCCTGCAAGCAGGCGGCCTACCCCAACGCCGCGCTTGACCCATCGCCCGCTTTCACTTTCGTTTCGCTCGCTTCAATGACCCTCCACGGCAACACGACCTCCGCCAAAGCCCTCGCCCACATTTCCGTGGTCGCAGTCTCCGTCGTGTCCGTTACCACCGCGCCGAGAGGGGCTTGATCGTTTAAAAACTTTCGCCCCCTCCGGTGCCAACCGGAGGGGGCTTTTTTGTGGCCCTGTCCGGTAAGCACCCGCAGGGGGCGGTTAAAAAAACAACCGCCATGAAAACCATACGCACCCAAACACGCACCCGCTGGCCCGAACCGTTCGCGCCCGCGATCCGCATCAATCGCGATCCCGCGCGCCCCGCGCCCACGGGCGACCAAGCGAGGAACGACTTCCTCATTCTCAATCCGCGACCGGATTTGCTGGAACCCGAGCCTCGGGGACGCTTCCGTCCCTACCCTATAGACCTG
>JBAYVN010000126.1:0-2597 GCA_041674525.1 Dehalococcoidia bacterium
CACGCCTGCGCCTGCCGTGGAACGCGGAGTTCAACGCGCTGGCGTACGTCCTCAACGGCTTCGGCGCCGCCGGACCGGAGCGGCGCCCGGTGAAGAGCGGCCAGCTCGCCGTGTTCGAGGCGGGTGAGGGCGGCCTGACGATCGAGGCGGATCGCGAGCAGGAGAGCCGCAGCCCGAACCTGGACGTGCTCATCCTTGGCGGTCAGCCGATCCGCGAGCCGGTCGCCTGGTACGGCCCGTTCGTGATGAACAGCCGTGAGCAACTGGTGCAGGCGTTCGAGGACTACCGCGCTGGCCGCCTCGGCATCATCCCGGCCTCCGCCTTCGAATAACCGCGCCACCGCCGGGCTCGCCGTCTCCTCCCCGAGGCGGACGAGCCCGGCTCCCCGCTAGAATCGCGGCATGGCCCTCCCCGCTGCGCTCGAGGTTGTCCCGCCGCCCGCGCCCATCCGCGCGCGCATCAACGTGCCCGGCTCCAAGAGCGAGACGAACCGCGCGCTGATCCTCGGCGCACTCGGTGACGGCACCATCACCCTCCACGGCGCGCTCTGGTCGGACGACACGCAGGTCATGGTGGAGTGCCTCCGCACGCTGGGCGTGGCGATCGAGATCTCCCCCGACCCCACGGAGCCCTCCAACCGCACGCTCGTCGTGCACGGCACCGGCGGCGTCCTCGCGCCGGGCGGCACCGACGAGCACCCGGTCGAGCTGTTCGTCGGCAACGCCGGCACGGCGACGCGCTTCCTGCTGGCGTTCGTCGCCCTCGGCTCCGGCGCCTACCGCCTCAGCGGCGTGCCCCGCATGCACGAGCGACCACAGGCCGCCCTCATCCAGGCGCTCCGACAGTTGGGCTATCGCATCGACGCGCCGGGTGATTCGCTGCCGGCCGTGGTGCACGGCGGCGGTCGCCGCCCCGGGCGCTGCCAGGTGAGCATCCGCGACTCATCCCAGTTCGCCTCCGCGCTGCTCATGTGCGCCGACCACGGCGGCTGGGAGGTCGAGGTGATCGACGCGAACGCGGACGAGTCGCCCTACGTGGTGATGACCGAGCAGATGATCCCCACCTACCGCACGCCGATCGACCACCAGATCGAGGGCGACGCGTCGAGCGCCTCCTACCTGGTCGGCGCGAACCTCCTCGAGCAGTTGCGCTGGGGCGAGGGTGGCGAGTTCGTGGAGGTCGCGAACTGGCCGACGTCCGGCTGGCAGTTCGACCAGCGCTTCCAGGCGTTCTGCGCGGACGCTCGCGCCGGCCGCATCCCCGCCGAGGTCTCCCGCACGACCGACCTGGCCGACAGCATCATGACTGCGATCGTCGTCGCGCCGTTCCTCTCGAAGCCGGTGCGGTTCACCGGCCTCGAACGGCTGCGCGTGCAGGAGTGCGACCGCGTAATGGCGCTGCACCAGGGCCTGACCCGCTGCGGCGCGCGCGTGGACATGGAGGGTGACGACCTGGTCGTCCACCCCTCCACGCTGCACGGCGCGGAGATCGAGACGTTCGAGGACCACCGCGTCGCGATGTGCTTCGCCATGCTCGGGCTGTTCGTGCCGGGGATCGTGATCCTGGGGCCGGCCTGCGTTTCCAAGACCTTCCCGGACTTCTTCCGCAAACTCGCCGCGCCCGCCCCGGACGGCCTGGGCGCCACGATCCGCGACGCCTCGGACGGCCACGTGCTGACGGACGCTGAACTCGGCGACTGAGACGCGGCGCGCCTACAGCCGCGGCTCGCGGATCGCGCCAAAGATCAGCACGGCGAGCGCGAGGAAGATCCCGGCGAGCACGACGAACACGAGGTCAAGCGAGACCGCCGCGAAGCCGGCCGCCGCCATCGGTCCGGCCATGAACCCGACTGCCTGCACCCCGCTCGCGATGCCGAATGCCGTGCCTCGACGCTCACGCGGCGCGTTCGCCGCGATCAAGGTGTTCGTCGCCGGGAGCATCGCCGCCTGCAGCAGCGAGATGACGGCGAACGCACCGATGAACATGGCAGCGGTCCCCGCGAATGGCAGTACGAGATGCGCGCCACCCGCGACGATGCAGGCGACCACCAACATCCGCGTGAGCTGGCCGCTCTTCACCACGCGTTGCGCCAGCACCACCCCGGCCACGCTCGCAAGACCGGCGAGGGTGAACGCGACGCCGGAGGCCCCCTTCGCACCCGCCTCGCCGCCCGCAATCCGCTCCAGCGCGACCGGCGTGGCGAGGCGTAGCACCTGGTTCAGCGAGATGGAGATGAAGAACACGAGCAGCACCAGCACGAACTGCGTCGTCAGCAGTGCCCGCGTCGAGATCCTCGGCGCGGGCGTGCCGTCCGCCTCGGCCCGCACGGACGCAACCCGGTCCCGCGGGACGGTGACGGCCGCGAGAATCGCCGCGAGCGCAGGCAGCGCCGCGCCGGCGAGGATCGCGCCCCGGTACCCGGTCAGCAGCGCGAAGCCGGCGCCGATCGCCGGGCCAATGGTGTTGCCGATGTACACGGCGCCGGTCACGGTGCTGAGGCTGCTGTTCATCCTTGAGTCCGGCACGGACACGCTGGTCAGCGCCGTCGCCGCCGGCACGAACCCGGAGAAGATGCCCTGGAACACGAACGCCAGCA
>JBAYVN010000127.1:0-2579 GCA_041674525.1 Dehalococcoidia bacterium
TCCTCGATGCAGCCCTGCCCGAAGAGCGCGGACTGCTGGTCGCCGGCGACGCCACGGATCGGGACCGGCGTGCCGAACCACGAGGCGTCCGCCTCGCCGAAGTCGTCGGCGGAGCGGCGCACCTCGGGCAGCATCGCTCGCGGGATCTCAAGCGCGGCGAGCAGCGCGTCATCCCAGCGGTGCGCGCGGATGTCGTACAGCATCGTGCGGGATGCGTTGGTCTCGTCGGTGGCGTGCACGCGGCCGTGGGTGAGGCGGTGCAGCAGCCACGTGTCGACCGTCCCGAAGGCCAGTTCGCCACGCTCGGCGCGCGCCTGCGCGCCCGGCACCGCATCCAGGATGAACCGCACCTTCGTCGCGGAGAAGTACGCGTCGATGCGGAGGCCGGTTCGCTCTCGGACGAGCGCCTCGAGGCCCATCGCACGCAGGTCGTCACAGATGGCGGTGGTCTGGCGAGACTGCCAGACCACCGCCGGGTAGATCGGCTCGCCCGTCGCGCGGTCCCAGACAAGCGCCGTCTCGCGCTGGTTCGTGATCCCGATCGCGATGACCTCCGAGGCGGCCACGCCGTGCCGGCGGAGAACCCCGCGTGCCGCCTCGACCTGGCTCGACCAGATCGCCTCAGGGTCGTGCTCCACCCAGCCGGGATGCGGGAACGACTGCGGGAACTCGCGCTGCTCGATCGCGACGGCACGCCCCGCCTCGTCGAACAGCATCGCGCGCGAGGAGGTGGTGCCCTGGTCGAGCGCGAGGATGAAGCGCGGCACCTGGCCTCCTGACCGCCGTCCCGGCGAAGCGTGGTGATGATACCGAGCCGCCCTCAGCCGGCTCAGACGAGCAGCGACTCCACGTGCTGAGCGAGGGCGAGGCTGGCGGTGAGCCCGGGCGACTCGATCCCGCCGAGGTGGACGTACGCGCCGTCCCGCCAGACCGAGAAGTCCGGCGGCGTCCCGTCCGCCGAGACGAGTTTCGGACGGTATCCCACCTGCCCGGGCACCAGGTCTTCCAGCCTCAGGGCGGGGAGCAGCCGCCGGCCCGCCACCAGGAACGCCTCGCGCGCGTCGTCCTCGGCGCGATAGTCCAGCACGGCATCGTCCGGGAGCCAGGAAGTGTCCGGCCCGAGGTGCGCGACGCCGTCGATGTCCACGCTGAGGTGGAGGCCGAGGCCCCCGGCAGACGCCTGGTGACGCTGCACGTCGGCCGCGCCCGGCGGCACCGGGTAGACCGGCCTGGACACCACCCGTGTGAGGTCCGGCGTCGCGAAGTCGTAGTAGCGCCCGCGGTTCACCCGCTGGCGGACGGCGGGCGTCTGCGCGTCGCCATCAAGGGGGTACCCGGCCGCCTCGGCGAGTCGAGGCGCACCGTGGCCGGCGGCGTTCACGAGCACCCCGCATCGCAGCGTGGACGCCGCACCGCCCGCGTCTTCGAGGGCGAGCGTGAAGCCCTCGCCACCCCGCTCCGCGCCGGTGACCGTGTGCTGGTAGGCGATGAGCACGCCGGCCGCGCGTGCGGCGGACTCCAGGCTGCGTGCGTACGCCGCCTGATCCACGACCGACGAGACGTCGCACGCGATCGCCTCGGCGAAGCGGACCGCCGGTTCCATCGCCTGCGCTTCGGTGCGCGCCAGGCGGCGCATCCCGGGCACGCCATTCACCTCTGCGCGCATCCACACCCGCTCGAGGCCATCGAGGTCGGCTGGTTCGACGGCGACGATGAGCTTGCCGGTGCGGCGGAGCGGCACGTTTCGGGCGTCACACCACTCGTGGAGCAGGCGCGCGCCCTCGATGCACAGCCGGTGCTTCAGGCTGCCGGTCTCGTAGAACATGCCGGCGTGGACGATGCCGGTGTTGTGCGCGGAGGTCTCCCGTGCGCACCCCTCCCGCCGTTCGATCAGCATCACCGACCCGCGCGAGGCGAGCCGCTCCGCGATCGCTAGCCCCACGACACCCGCGCCGATGACCGCGTAGTCGACGTCCGGCGTCACAGGTGCGCAGTCAGCCACGCTTCCAGGTCACCCAGGACCTGCGGGTGCTCCGGCTCGTTGAAGATCTCGTGCAGCAACTCCGGGTAGAGGCGCAGCGTCTTGTCCGGCGAACTCACCGCCTCGAACAGCGCGCGGCTGCGCGGGCCGTCGCCCAGCGGCGAGTCCTCCCCGGCCATGACGATGATCGGGAGGCGGATCCCCGGCACCTCGCGCGGAAGCCGGTCGCGCAGCGCGGTCATCGCCGAACGGTCCGGCGGCGGGCCGAGGTAGACGAGCGGATCGTTGCGGTAGTCCTCCGCCACTTTCGGGTCGCGGCTCAGCGTGTCCGCCAGTTCGAGGTTGGCGGGCCGAGGCTTCGCGTCCGGGCTGTTGATGCCCCCGCCGGACAGCACCAGGCCGTCGAGTTCGTGCTGGTACTGCAGGACATAGGCGGTGCTGATACTCGCACCCATGCTGTGCCCCACGAGAAAGATCTTGCGGTCGGGCCGCTCCGCGCGCACGAGGTCGAAGAACGTCTTCAGGTCGTCCACGTACTCCTGCACGTCGTTCACCTGCACGCGCGCGCCCTCCGACCGGCCGTGTCCGCGATGGTCGA
>JBAYVN010000128.1:0-2570 GCA_041674525.1 Dehalococcoidia bacterium
CCACTGCGCGAAGTCGGGGAGCGGCAGGCGCTCTCGCGCGGCCTCGGCGGGCTCGGCGGACATCTGCACGATGATCGGTCGCGAGGTCTGCTCGCGCGCGTGGCGCTTGACGTCGTCCTCGGTGATGCGTCCCGCCGGGCCACTGCCCACGATGCCGCGCAGGTCCACGCCCACCTCGCGCGCGAAGTGCCGGACCGAGGGTGCGGCGAAGACCGGTACGTCCGCGGGCGCCGCGGTGGTGCTCGTCACCGGCTCCACCGGCTGCCGCCCGAGGGTGCTCGCCGGCGGCGCGGGCGGCGCAACTCGCGCAGGGGGCGCGGGCGGCGCAATCGCCGCGGGCGCTGCGGGTGGGGAAGGTGGCGCCACGGGCGCGGGCTCCGATGGCGATGCAGGCGGCGGCATGGGCGCCGTCGCCGCTGCAGCCCGGGCGGCTGGCAGCGCCGGGGATGCTGCCGGCGCGGCGGCCGAGGGAGCGCCGGACTCCACCGTGATCAGCACCTGTCCGGGCTTCACCACGTCCCCCGGCGCGACGTGGATCTTCGTCACGCGCCCGGCGAGTTCCGAGGGCACATCCAGCGTGGCCTTCTCGGTCTCGATCTCCAGCAGCGGCTGGTCCACCGCGATCACGTCACCCTCGGCGACGAGGATCTTCAGGACGTCGGCCTCGTCGATGTTCTCGCCGAGGTTGGGGAGCGCGAAGTCCGCCATCGTGCGACTTTCTCCTTGGTTGCTGTCAGACCGACGTTGCCGGGTTCATCCGCTCGACCTCGATGCCCAGTTGCTCGATCGCGCGCTGCGCCACGCTCGCCGGCAGCGCCTCCTCGCGCACCAGTGCGGACAGCGCCGCGAAGGCGATGTGCCGCGCGTCCACCTCGAAGAAGTCGCGCAGCTCCTCGCGCGAGGCGCTGCGGCCGAAGCCGTCCGTGCCCAGCGAGGTGAACGAGGCGTCGATCCACTTCGCGATCGCGTCCGGCAGCGCCTTCAGGTAATCCGACGCGGCAACCACGGGCGGCGTCTCCGTGCCCAGCTGTTGCACCACGTACGGCACGCGCGGTGGCTCGCCCGGGTGCAGGCGGTTCCAGCGGTCCACTTCCAGCGCGTCGCGGCGCAACTCGGTGTAGGAGGTGACGGACCAGACGTCCGACGCCACGCCGAAGTCCTCCGCGAGCATGCGCTGCGCCTCGACCGCCTCGTTCAGAATCGATCCGCTGCCCAGCAGGTGGACGCGTGGCGCGCCCTCCGGGCCCATGGAGCGGAACCGGTAGATGCCGCGCACAATGCCCTCGCGCACGCCGTCGCCCTCGGGCATCGGCGGCTGAGCGTAGTTCTCGTTGCCCACCGTGATGTAGTACATGCAGTCTTCGTTGTCGACGTACATGCGCTTGATGCCATCGCGGAGCAGCTCGGCGATCTCGTAGGCATACGCCGGGTCGTAGGAGCGCAACGCGGGGACCACGGAGGCCAGCACGTGGCTGTGCCCGTCCGCGTGCTGGAGTCCCTCGCCGTTCAGGGTCGTACGCCCGGCGGTGCCGCCGATCAGGAAGCCCCGCGCGCGTGCATCGGCAGCCGCCCACACCAGGTCGCCCACGCGCTGCATGCCGAACATCGAGTAGAAGATGAAGAACGGGATCGTCGTCGACCCGTACGTCGCGTTCGAGGTCCCCGCCGCGAGGAACGAGGAGAACGACCCCGCCTCCGTGATCCCCTCTTCGATGACCTGGCCGTCCTGCGTCTCCTTGTAGTAGAGCAGGCTCTCACGGTCGACGGGCTCGTAGTTCTGGCCCGCGCTGGAGTTGATGCCGAACTCGCGGAAGAATGTCTCCATGCCGAACGTCCGCGCCTCGTCCGGGATGATCGGGACGATGCGCTTGCCCTGCTCCTTGTCGCGCATCAGCGCGGCGAGCATGCGGACGAGCACCATGGTCGTGGAGGCCTCGCGCCCCCCGCTGCCGGCGTAGAACTCCTTGAACAGCGTCTCGTCCGGCGCGGTGATCGGCGTGTTGCGCACGCGCCGCTCCGGCAGCGGCCCGCCCAGGACGCGGCGCCGCTCCTTCATGTACAGCATCTCGGCGCTGTCCGGCGCCGGGCGGTAGAGCGGCGCGCCGATGACCTCCTCGTCCGACAGCGGGATCTGGAAGCGGTCGCGGAAGCTCATCAGCTCCGTCTCGTTCAGATGCTTCTGCTGGTGCGTGATGTTGCGGCCCTCGCCCGCCTCGCCCAGGCCGTAGCCCTTGATGGTGCGCGCGAGGATAACCGTCGGCTGCCCGCGGTGCGTCACGGCGGCGTGGTACGCGGCGTACACCTTCAGCGGGTCGTGCCCGCCCAGGCGCATCGCCCATAGCTGGTCGTCCGTCTTGTCCGCGACCATGCGCTTCAGACGCTCGTCCACGCCCCAGAAGTGCTCGCGGATGTAGGCGCCGCCGGCGACGGTGTACTTCTGGTACTCACCGTCCACGACCTCGCCCATGCGACGCGCCAGCAGGCCCTCGCGATCCTGTGCCAGCAGGGGATCCCAGTCCGTCCCCCACAGCACCTTGATCACGTTCCAGCCCACGCCGCGGAAGACCGCC